>JBGSST010000132.1:0-10033 GCA_041736915.1 Bdellovibrionota bacterium | reverse complement strand
GTGAGAATTCCATCCCCAAAACCGCCGTCGTCAGGGTGAGAAAAACACCCCGCAGGGTGCCGTCGCTTAGGTGAGAATTTCAGGCTCTAAAGTGCCGTCGGGTGGGTGAGACGGAACATCCAGCCATCTTCGGTTAAACTGCTCTCAATTTCCTTGATTTTGTCGAGAGTCGATACAGTTGGGCGCCCATAACCGAGCAAGAAACCCAACATATGAGTGTTCCCGTCAGAAATATCGTGACCGACGGTGTGGGCACAGAACGACCAATGGTCCCTCTTCGTAATCCAACAACCTACAAAGGGAGAGAACTCAATAACCGAGTGCGCTTTGAATCGTAGTATGACAATTCCAGAAAACCCTTTTCGCGTGGCAATCGGTTCGTAGTCTTTCCCGTAGGCCGCCTCCACCTTTTTAGGGTCAGCAAATTTGTAGCCGGGTACCGCAGACAATTTTTCGTATAGGTCACCGCTTACGATTAAGGGAAACTCAGCACTGAGCTCAACGGAATACCCTTTGATTGCAGCAATTTTTCGAGGGAGTTCCTTATTGACCCAAAAACAGCCGAATAGAAATGCCGCAACGTAAGCAAGGTCTCGTGTCCATCCAGGAAGAGAGCCCGTTGACGAATGGAAATAGACAACCGCGATCGAAACCAAAATAAACGCAATGTCCATCCAGCTCAAAAAACGATTAGCGCGTGCCTCGAGGTCGTATTTTGTTTTCAGGCCCATTATCTTTTATCGGAAAGATCATGGATTACTTGAATTTCCGTATTGCGCACGATCTCAGATCGTTTTCATCGTGCCTTAGCTGACCGGGGCGATTTCCGTTCAATTCACCGCACGGGACTTCACCCCCGCTTCCATGACTCAAAGAGTCCCGGAAGCACCCTCGCGACAAAATTGAGGAACCCGCCTTCGTCGCTATAACTACCCTCAAATTTAGTTCCGCCGATCTTTTGAAATTTTGTCTGCAACGCCTGGAACGCCGCGGCATTGGGCTCCACGAGGGTTACATTATTGATTGAAGTATTGGACTTCGAAAAGAGGTCGAATACATCCTGACCCGCGCCACTAAATCCGATGCTGATGACGTTAACTGGCTTATTTTCGATGGCCCGACGAATCCTATCGATGTGCTCAGGCGGGCAAATTGGTTCATATTCGCCTACGGGCGCCGCGATAACCGGAAAGCGGTTACTGCCAGCTATAATCGGCTTTCCCGCGCCGAAAATCGAAATTTCGTCCAATACAGCTCTTTCAATATGTTCTGATCTATCGAGCATTGGACCTATGCTTGCCCCATCTTCAATATTTCGGGACCAGTGGCAGGACCCATGCAATTTGACGTACCCCCATTTGCATTCTCGAATCGATACGTACTTCGACATGTCATCAAAGCGATGGAAGAAGGCATCCTCTAACGCTGCGTCCAAGATCGTGTCGTAATTGAGAGTCAGGAAACAGACATCATTGAACAGTTCTCGATATTTCCAAACAATGCCAACCAGCTGGGTGTAGGCATTTGCGCCGCGGCCCTGTCCTCGGAGGCACTTTACGCTTACCGTGGTTAGCAAGTCTTGCAGGTAGAAGAGAGTCTCGTAATACCAACGCCTGCGAACCGGATCTGTTGTCGCGTCTTTTTTCAGCCGCATCATGTAATTTTCCAACGTCCAGTTTGGATCCGACTGTTCCGCCAATATCTCCGCTGCCACGTGTTCCACCGTCCGATACTTCAAACGAATTTCCTGGAAGGCTGGATTTTTTTGAAATAGGTGCTTGGTCAGAGGGGGCCTGTAATTATGCTCGTCATGACCATTAAGAAAATGTTCTACGGGAACATAACAACCATACGACGCACCGGCACCGGTAATGACGATTAGGTTGTTATCCTTCATTCGTTTCTCGTTTCTGTCGCATTGAAAAAAAACCCGTGTTTCCCCTTTTGACACCTATACCGACTCGGAGAATGAATTTACTCTCTGACAATAGTCAGACGTCCGTTCTCAAAAAAACACATTCGACCTGAATATTTATTTGACCAAATTTCGAGCGTTCCGTTCGCCGAATGCCTTCGATCAATTTCATCTGGCTTTCCAAACACAAGCTTTGCCGCGTCAATCGGCATGCCTATTTTGTACATCTCGGTTTTTACCAGTCGCCACATCTCTTTTGTAAGCTTGAACTTTTTACGCGGTTCAAATGGCAAAAGGCAGTTGACCGCCTGTCCACCGGTGTCTCCGCCGTATAGAATTTTTTCGAATTCCATTTCTGGGTAAATTGGACTCGATGATTGAACCGTCCAAAATCTTTCCCCGGCTTTAAGGGTGAACCAATAATCGATAAATTGCCCTGTGCCGCACTTCTCGACTTTTGAGTCAACAATCGTGAGTTCTTCAAAGTTGGTCGGTTGATCTTTTCGAAGTTCCTTTTCATGCGCCTCGACTGCCTGCAGAGTTGCCGGGTAGTCTTTGCCAGGGACAAATTTATACTCGTTCTTACCAGGGTAAAATATGCAACTACGATGCATGGACCGATTAAACCAGACCTTCTTCCCTATAAACTTCTTGATGCCTTCTTTGTACTCGTTCTTGCACTCTTCACGCTTCTCCATTTCCGCTTTAAAACGGGTATTAAAGTCTTCGCGATGTGTTCTTGAGTCAAACGCACACCCGGAAATGAATAAGAAAGCCATCCCGAACCAAAGAGCCAAATTCATTTCTACGATTTTCATAGTTCCCTCAGTAAATTTATTTCGTAAAAAAGGGAGGCCATCAGATTCTTTCCAACCGTTCAACTGCCTCCCGGCGTTTTTTGGGAGTCATTTTTAGTACGTTCTGAATTTTCCACTGCAAGGCTGGAAGGCGATCCAAGCTGGGTATACCCAATAGATCCCAAGCGGGTGCGGCGTTCATGATTGAAAGCAAAAACGCCCGTTCCTTTTTGTCGAGGTCACTTTGTAAATTGGCCACGCACTTTTTCCGCGCAGCGGCCAATTCCTTATATGGAACGGGGACTGTCGTCATGCCAATGAACTCCCGTTCAAACACAGTTTCCATATCTTTGAGGTTGGGTGAAAGAAGTTCATCCATCGGTCTACTGTGCCCGGCGAGATAGACGACAAACGCCTTTCGAATTTCTGGCGTAATCCCCCCGTTCTCCATTAGCTCTTTCACGTCAAACATGTCTCGCGGGTGTTGCCGATCCAGCATCGCGCACAGCTTCCCGCCATAGAGATCAGCCGAGGAAACGCAGCGGACCGTCACCGATGTTTCGAACAGTTTTTCAACAGCCTTGCTCGTCTTGAGATCGGAAATTCCGTAAACCGTTCCTCGCAGCACTTCATTGGGCTCGATCTTCACTTGAACCCCGTCCTGGGTGACAACCAGTTTTGAAATCCTAGGGTTACCTCCCCTCGCTGCTGCTTCCTGCACACGAGCTTGCGGGAGCGCCTTTTGAATTCCCTTTTTGATATTCGCAAGGGCGGTGCTGATTCCGGCTAGCGACGTTTCTCTGTCCTGTAACGGGAGGTAAGTCAGATCGATGTCGACCGAGAGTCGTGGCATATCACGGACGAAGAAATTGATAGCGGTACCACCCTTTAGTGCAAAGCACGCTTCCCGATTTACGATTGGTAAAACCCGTAGCATCAAGCTTGCTTGTTTGAAAAAGACTGAATTTTTATCCACGGTCTTCCCCCGTTTCGCCAAGCGGCGGAAGCGTTATCTGGAACTCCTTGTCCAGTTTGCCCCCCGGTGTGACGACGCGTTTCCCTTTGCCTAGATCTAGCTTCGAAGTATGGAGACTGGTTAGCCAGGAATGATTGCACCTTTTGGCTAGGGCGAGGAATAGTCTCTTTACCTTCACGGATCGGCAGTTCCTTAACAGCGAAAAAACTAAATCCGGTCGCAAACCAGTTAACCCTTCCATCAAATGAAAAGCTTCCTCGACCCCCTGCTCTTTCGGAGTGAGATACAAGGCTTCCATCATTGCCCGTTCCGGAGTCGACGTTTGAACTTCAAAATTAGGGAATGAATGGGACGTGAGCCCAAGCGAGTCGACTCCCCCAAAAAGTTTGGGAACGAAATACTGGATCTGACGCCCCCAGGGATGTCGCAAATACCAGGGAGGGGGGCGGACGTTTTTAGGGCCAAAGAGGTAGACGACCGACCCCTTGCCGACCGGAACGAAATGGCCGAACCCTTTTAGCTCCAACGCCGTTTTCGCGGCCACGTGGATCGGGAGTTTCAAATGGGTCTGTAGGGCGAATAGAGCCCCCGTCCAATCGACATTGTCGTTTAACCTAACGTAGGCCCCCGGCCCAACGCGACGCAACCACCCTGTTCTTTCGTACTCATAGGCAAGCTGTTGATATACCCCGTGTTTTTCGAGCCAAGGCAGGGCCGCGACCGTCCCTGCCGGCCAAACGTGGAGCAAATGGTTTATTTTAGATTGTAATTCACCAGCCATACTTGTGATTTTATCACTATAATAAACCATAAGCCACTATCGGTTTATTATAGATATTAATTCACAAGTTTCACTGGTGATTTTACATCCAATTTAAACCTTTTGCCGCCGTTTGGAGGCTTTCCTAGCGGGCCTTGTGATTACATGGACATCCTTGCCCAGAACGTGAAGGAGCAAAAAGACGAGGTCGAAGCTGACCGGCCCCTTCTCGATACCCGCTTCAATCTGGGCCATACGGCTCTGGCTGATGTCGGCCTTACGACCTAGCTCGGCCTGGGTTAGCCCCGCCCGCTTGCGCATCGCTATTACAGTTTGGAGTAGTCGGTGCTTTTCGCGAAGTAAGTTTACAGGAGTGAGTGTCTTGAAGCTGATTTTCCAAAAGTCTGGCAAGTCAGGTTTCTTAACGGGCATAGGTTAATATTAGATATTTCTAATACCGATGTGAAGCTGAAACTGCGGCCAGAACGGTGCGCGTCCGGCAACCGTTCCACGCGGAACAGTAGGGCGATCCGCAAGTGATTGTGAATAGTTGAGTAACTCTTTTCCCCGTTCTGTCCGGGAATTTGTCCCAAATCATTTGGAACAATAAAAATCTAAATCAAACCATCGCTTATCTACGAAAACTTTCTCTTACTGTTCCGCTTTGTCCGGGCGCCGGACAGTAGTGACCCCTGTAATTTTCATACCTCCTAGTTTTTCTCGATAGTTACCTGTTCATGCCAACTTGGCATACCCGGTGCAATACATAGGGGTGAAAGACAAAAAATAAATTGGGGGACTAGAATGAGCGGAAAGAAAGAGCCGTCGTCGACCGGATTTGCGGCCATTGATGAGTTGTGCGAACTGGACTGGCTTCTCGCGTTTCAAAGAATTTTTCGCTTCCTCTGGAGCGTGGTCGTCGAGCTCTACCGGGGCATCATCCATGGCACGATCCCCGTCATTACGTGCTTAGGCATCGGAGTTGCGGTCTCACTGGCCCTTTGGCTTCACTGGGACTACGGGTTCCTTCGCAGCCTCGGAATCGAATGGCTGTACCCAAGAAAACTTTTGAACTCTTCAACCTATCGGTTCGTCATGTTCTTCAGCGGTTTCGTAGGTTGGGCAATTTTTCAGGCGGCCTGCAAAATTGCCGAGCAAACCCACGCAAATGAAATTTTCGAAAACGCGGGACTTAAGAACCGAGCTGGGCAGCTGCCAAAACTAGTTGCCCATCACCGAAACCGAGACGGGCGCCAGCGAATGCGCATTGCTCGCTCCGGGCTTTCTAAACACGATTTTGAGAAGGCCAAGGGAAATTTGGAGTCATTCATGGGCGTCTACGTCAACGCTATCGAGGAAGATCGCACTAAGGGGACCGTGGACATCACCTATAGCAAGACGCCTATACCTAAAATCGTGGAACTTAGTCCTTCCGATATTGAAATGCTCCGACCCGCTGAATACTTCGTGGGCGCGGGTTTCGTCGGATTGAAAAAAATAAGCTTATCAAATTGTCCGCACCTTTTAGTGGCCGGAGAAACGGGTAGCGGTAAGTCGACTTTTCTCCATCAGTTCATCACGTCCCTTTATCGAAGAACGCCCAGTTTAGAGATGACTCTAATCGACTTAAAGGGCGGGTTGGAGTTCACCACGTTTGAAGACCGTCCCGGCATTACCGTGATCATCTACCGCGAAGAAGCAACACGCCGTCTTGAGGCATTCCCGGAAATCTTGGCCAAGAGAATTCACCTATTGCGCAAACTGGGTGTGCGTAGCGTTGAGGAGGTTAGCAGTAAGACCATGCCTCGCCATGTCGTCATCGTCGATGAAGCGGCGGAAATGTTTCTTTCGGCTGAGGACAATGCAGCGAAGGCCGTCTTGAGCCAGATCGCACGCCAGGGGCGGGCTTTGGGAATCCACCTCGTGATGGCCACTCAGCGGCCCGACACTAGGGCGCTCGATCCGCAAATCAAAGCGAACCTAACGGGCGTGCTGTGTTTCAAGATGCTTAACGATGCGTCGAGCATCACGGTACTTGGCAATGGGAAGGCCACGGAGCTTCCCCCAATTCCTGGGCGAGCCCTTTGGAAGCTCGGGCCAGCCCTCACCGAGCTACAAGCCCCCTTGCTCTATGACGATTGGGCAAAGGATCTACTCGAATTGGCCGCCGAGGAACGATTGGGCAAAGGCACTGCGGTGGCCACCAAAGGAGCACCGGCGAGTACGGATCGATTCAAACCAATCCAATAGGGAGCTAAATGGCCAAGAGACAAGTGATGCTGACCGAACGGGACCTGGCTCTGATCGAGTTCCTCTGGAAATGGAAAGTGGCTTCGACCGCCGCTCTAACGGCGCGGTTTTACGAGAACCGGGCGCCCGAAACCGCGTACACCAGATTGTGGCACCTCAGACGGAGTGGCCATATCTCGTTCGTTGCAACCAGGGATGTAGACGCCTTCGTGTGGTCACTGACCCAGAAGGGATTTCACGCGATCCGAAATAGACTGCCCGATCTCGACGAAGAAGGGTTCAAGTCAGAGAGTATTGGTCACGACCATTTGGTTTCCGCCGTTCATCTTGGCGGCTGGCTGAAAGCTTTGCCGCCTGGCTCGGAACTCGTTTCAGAACAAGAGATCCGCCGTTTTCATTTGGATTGCCTGCCCACCTGGTGCCCCAAAACCAAATCGCATCGGCCAGATGGATATTGGCGCACGCTACGTGGTGATAAATGGCTTACGGTCGCGCTTGAGGTCGAAATCCATCAGAAGAAATCCTCGTACTATTCCTGGCTGGCAAAGTTCTACGACGAACGCCAGGAAATCAGTCGCGTGGTCTGGGTTCTTCGGCCTCGGCGTTTAGCCGAATCGATATGGCGCGAGCTATCCAAGGCCGTCGGTGAACGCGCCGCCATTCACAACTTATTGGCGCTTGAGGACGTCGAAAAATTGGGATGGCAGGCACCGATTTTGTTTGGCGCGGAGCAAGGCAAGTCGCTCGGCTTTCTCCTCAATTCCAACGTCCAATCCTCCCCCAATCCAGATTGGATCAGGTTTCTTCTCGACAGTCGAAAATCCCCCCACAAATCCACTCGTTACCAGAAACTGAAGTCGAGCGGTTCTGGCAATTGTATAGGGGCATATCCCTTTTAGGAGTCCAATGAACGGTTCATCCCCGTTACTCACCATTCACGAGCTGGCTACTCGTCTTCATGTACCTATTAAGACCATCTATTACTGGGTTCACCGAAGGGAGATCCCTTATCTCAAAGTTGGTAAGCACCTTCGCTTCGACGAGGAAAGGGTCATTCAATGCTTCGAGTCGAAATCAAGAGAGCCTAGGCCAATCGATGCTTGGCGTTTGCCGACAGGGTCTTTAAAATCCCCGGCAGTCAGTTGTTCTTTGACATCCAGAGCGCGAACCATGGCTGGTCCCAAACAAAAGGGATGAGTCATGCCAATTTCAAAACAACCTAACGGAAAGTACCAAGCGCGAGTGCGCGGAAGTGATGGCCGATGGATTTCAAAGGTCTTCGATAGGCTGCGCGACGCTCAGAGCTTCGAGTCTGAAACACGACACGATGTAAAAAGTGGAACGGCGGCAACTCTCACCGAACGGTCTCTTACCCTCGAACAATATTTTGAACGGTGGTTTGAAACGGTTCAATCAAGAGCGTCGAAAGGCTGGAGAGATCAACAAAGGCATCTCTTCCAAAAATTCGTGAAACCCACGATGGGGCATTTGCGGATGGAAGCAATTTTCCCTCACCATGTCGCTCAGGTTTTGAACGAAATGGTGAGACAGAAAAAAGCCGAACAAACGCAGCTGCACGTTTTCACGTTAATGAGAAAGCTGTTCGGCGATGCAATCGAACTCTTTCGGTTGCTCACTTTCAACCCGGCACAAAAGACCCTGAAACCCAAAGTCCCGATTAAGGAGACGGCCCATCTCAACATGGAGGCCGCCAAGAAGTTACTAGCTCACGTAGTGGACAAACCTTACGGTGTAGCAATCTGGCTTCAGCTTTATTTGGGATTGCGGATGGGGGAAGTGCAGGCGTTGGTTTGGGAGAATGTGGATCTGACAGATGGGATCGTTAGCATCCGAAGAGCCTATGTCCGAAAGGAACGGGTCGTTCGGGACTACCCCAAGGGTCGGCGTCACCACTCCCATAAAATGCCTAGCGAACTCCAGGGGTATTTACGGAAGCAGCGGGAGACGGCCGCTAGCGTCTTCGTAGCGACCTCGCCAGAAGGAGGAATGCTTTCTTACGAATGGTATTCACGGAAGCTGACGCGGTATTGCAAAGAACTTGCGATACCCTTGATCGGAACCCATGGGCTCCGGCATTCAACCTCCGCGCTGTACCTATCCAACGGAGCGACCCAGGATGACATCCGGCAGCTCTTCGCTCACAGCGCGAGTAGTGTTACGGAGCGGTACATCCATCACCGGGGTTCCAACCTCGACAAAGTAGCCCAAGTAATACGGCTATTTCCGTAGTGTCCCAGAAATGTCCCAGATTCGCCGAAAATCGAGGTAGACGGATTTCCGGAACCCATGCTAAGTAGTCGTTCCGGTTAGCCATTTCTCAATAAGCGGGTGTAGCTCATTTGGCTAGAGCATCAGCCTTCCAAGCTGAGGGTAGCCGGTTCGAACCCGGTCACCCGCTCCAAATTCCTCAGACATTTCAATTTACTGACAATAGCGGCGAAGGATTACTTTCGAACTACCGTAACTCCCGTACTCATTGTCGCCGCCCACGACCAGTATTTTGGCATTGGGCCCAGTTGCCACCGATTCAATACGCGGGATGTCGCCGACCTCCGTATGTGGAAAAGCGGGATCTGAACTGCCGCCGACCAAAATCCGGGAAATAAAGCTCTCGGAAAAAGACCTGGTGGTTGAAAAAGAAGTACCCACGAAGACGGTCTTTCCGTCACTCTGGCTAGCGATGCCAGTCCCTTCAATTTTTCCGGGATTAGAGTATATGCCCATCGACGTGTGAAAGCTGCCATTAGCGTT
The DNA here is from genome assembly GCA_041736915.1 of Bdellovibrionota bacterium. GTDB lineage: Bacteria > Bdellovibrionota > FAC87 > UBA2466 > UBA2466 > JBGSST01. The sequence goes on along the minus strand of JBGSST010000132.1, from coordinate 563 downwards.
GAACCGCGCTCGTCTGAACTTTACTAGAACCGGGCCGCCACTTTGAATTTCGACCTCTTCCACACTGACGACTATTCTGCCGGAACCCTCGACCACCAAATCCAGAATCCTGTCTTTCCCGTTTCTAGCGAAATCATAATAAGCGACGCCGGCGCTTCCGAAGGTGCTGTCGGCCGTTCCGTCAGGATTAAATCGTGCCATAACGGACTGTGCCTTTCGACTATCGTAAGAGTCCGAGCCTCCGCCTAATAGCGATTTTCCATCCGGCTGCAGGGCAAATCCGGTCGCTTGACCCGACGACACGTAAACGGAAGTGAAGGCCACTCCAAATCCACTCGTTCCGTAGGACAAATCGGGGGTTCCATCGGACGCTAACCTCATCACAAACAGGCCGCCAGTAGAACTGCCGCCCAACAATATTTTCCCGTCGGCCTGAACAGCAAGGCCCGCCAAGCTGTGGTTAAAATGCTCACTGGTACCACGTTTCGTACGAGCGACTAACATGCCATCGGACGAAAAAGACGAGTCCAACGAGCCGTCCGCATTCATGCGTGATATTCCCA
>JBGSST010000030.1:0-2377 GCA_041736915.1 Bdellovibrionota bacterium | reverse complement strand
CGCCGCCGACGTCGTCGTGGTGGGCATCGTTGGCTTTGCGGCGCTCGAACCTACGTTGCGGGCCGTGCGGCTCGGCAAAACCATTGCGCTGGCCAACAAAGAGTCGCTCGTGGTCTCGGGCCGGCTCATTCGCCGCGAGGCTGCCAAACACAATGCGCGGCTATTGCCCGTCGACAGCGAACACAACGCTCTCTTTCAGATCCTCGAAGGCACGAAGCCGGAAGAGGTGGATACGCTAGTGCTCACCGCGAGCGGCGGTCCGTTACTCCGTCGTCCCGAGCTTCCGCTCGACGACGTCACTCCCGCGATTGCGGTGGCGCATCCCAACTGGAAAATGGGGCCTAAAATTTCCGTCGACTCCGCCACGTTGATGAACAAAGGGCTCGAGCTAATCGAAGCCAACGTGCTTTTCGACATGCCCAACGACAAGCTCGAGGTGTGGATTCACCCGCAGAGTATTATCCACGGCGCCGTCGTTTTGACTGACGGATCGATTTTGGCCCATATGTCGCGGCCCGACATGAAACTGTCGATTGGCTACGCGATGGCTTATCCCGAAAGGCTAAAGCTGCCGGTTCCCCGGCTCCGTTTGCAGGATTTGGCGAAGCTGGAATTCCTGGAACCGGACACGAAACGCTTTCCTTGTCTGCGTCTGGCTCGCGAGGCCATGCTGGCGGGCACCTCCAGCCTTATCGCGCTGAATGCCGCCAACGAGATTGCCGTGCACGCGTTTTTAGACGGCAAAATCGGTTTCCCCCGCATCCCCTCCCTAATCGAAAGCTGTCTCGCCAAATCATGGCGCGTTAGTGAAGACTCCCTGGATGACATGATTTCCCTCGATGACCAGGTGCGCCAAAGTTGCCGCGAGCTTTTCTGAACGCTAAGATAATCTTCCGAGTCTAAAAGGCTTTTTAGACTCAATCCCAGGAGACCCGGTGCTCACATCAATTGTCGGAATGATCGTCCTTCTCGGCGGCCTCATCTTTTTCCACGAGTTGGGCCATTACTCGGTAGCGAAACTCTTCGGCGTAAAGGTAGAAGTCTTCTCTCTGGGATTCGGGAAAAAACTCTTCCGCAAAAAATGGGGTGAGACGGAATACGTGCTCTCGCTGTTTCCATTCGGCGGTTACGTAAAGTTGATGGGTGACGATCCTTACAAGGGCGTTCCCGCCGCCGATGCCGAGCGCGCGTTCTCCACGCAGAAACTATGGAAACGTTTTCTTGTCGTATTCGCGGGCCCGTTCTTCAACTTGGCCCTCGCCTTCATCCTCATGAGTGCGGTGTTCTTCTTCGGCCAGCCCGCCGCCAGCACCAAGCTCGGCACAGTGGCCATCGGAACGCCGGCGTTCGAAGCGGGCCTTCGCCCGCGCGACCGCGTGGTGTCGGTAAACGGTCAAAAGGTTCAGGCCTGGATGCAGTTCGAAGATGCGCTGCGCCCGTATGAAGGCAAGACCGTCGAAATTTTGGTTACGCGTGAGTCGCAGGACTTGAAGCTCAACGTTCCCATCACCAAAGTGCGCGCAAAGAATGCGTACGGCGAGGATGAGGAAGTGGGCGGTTTGAAGGGCGTAAGCCCCTTGCCGTTGGCCAGCGTGGTGGGCGTGTCCGACCCGAAGTCGCCGGCGTACGTCGCGGGTGTGCGCACGGGTGACATGATCACGAAGGTGAACGGCGGCAACGTCGCCACTTACGAAGATTTGAAAGATGCCGTCGCCAAGGAGTGGGCACCGAAAAAGGTGCTGATGCTGACGGTGAAGCGCAAGGCCGTCGATAGCAGTGCGGAATCGGAGCTTACGATCAACGTAACCGTTCCCGACTCGGCCGGTACCAAGGCGGAGAAGCTGGGAGTGTATGGCCATGCCGAACTGCTCGGCATGCTCCCTCCGGACCTATTCGTCGAGAAAGTTAGCCCCGGCAGCCCGGCGGAAAAAGGCGGTTTGCAACCCGGCGACCGCATCCTGAAGGTGAATCAGAAGGACATTTACGGCTTCGAAACGATTGTAGACGAGGTGCAAGCTTCGGGCGGCAGCAACGCTACGGCCACTTTTGTCGTCGAACGCGAGGGCAATCCGGTAGTACTTACCCTGATTCCCGGGGCCTCCACGCAGGAAGACCCGATGACCCGTCAGCCGGTGAAACGTTTCATGGTGGGCTTCGTTCCACGTAGCGTTTACCAAGATAGCGAAGTGGTAAAGCTGACCACGCGCGATCCATTCGCGCTCGTCAGCAAAGCGGCGTTTGAGACTTACGACATTGCCAAGAAGATGGTGATTAGCTTGGTTAAGTTGGCGACTGGCCAAATTTCGGCCAAGAACCTCGGCGGTCCCGTGCTCATCGCGAGCGTGGCGGGTAAGAGCCTAGACGCGGGCATCATCCC
>JBGSST010000284.1:0-6467 GCA_041736915.1 Bdellovibrionota bacterium | reverse complement strand
GTTTTTGGGCTAAGGGGGGTGTTTTTTTACCCGCCGCATTTTGTTGGGGGTGGGTTGGGGGGGGGCCAGCGCGTTCGGCGCGTAGCCAGGAAAGTTTAGGCCCCGGCCACGGCACGGCGAAGGCGGCGACATTCCAGGCGATCATCACCAGCGAAAAGATCCATAGCCCCATGGTGAGCCCGATCCCCACGTGCAGAGCGACGGTGGCCGTCACCCAAGCCACGCGGGTGCGCGGCCAGAAAGCGAACAGTGGGTAAGCCGCCTCGATTAAGATCGTGGACCAGCAGGCCAGCAGGGCTAATCCGGGATAGAGCGCTAGCCAGCTCATGTCGACTTGGGCGGTCGAAGGCAGCATGGTGGCTCGCCACACCGCTTCGCCCGATTGCCATTGGGGGCTTAGCGCTTTCTCCACGCCGGCGGCGGCGTACGAGAGGGCGAGGTAGAGCTGAAGAGTTCGCTGGCCAAGTCGCGCTTGCGGGGTCGCTACGCCGGCTTCGAGTTGGCGGCCCGAGTCCAACGATGCGGTAGCTCCGGCGGGAATCCACAGCAGTAAGAACAAGGCTACGTGGGCGAAGAGGTCCGCGCCGTAGGTGGTTACCTGGCCGTTGGCCAATACTAGGTGCAACAGCCAGGCGAACACCCCGGCCACCCGCGTGTGCCAGCCGACGAGCAAGGCCGCAAGAGCCAACACGTAAGTTGCACCGGTCAGCCCGAGCAGCCACGTTTCGGAAATCCCCCGCGCCGATCCCCATTCGAGCCAGGTCGATACTCCCAGCACACTGGAAGAAAGCGAGTCAGTATTCACCGAAGCCAGGGAATGGGGAAGAATGCCGTTTGCTCCGTACAAAGTGAAAAAATCGGGGGCCACGAGCATGGCCTGTAGCAACAAGATGGCGGCGATCGTGATCCTGAACACGGCCAGCGGAAGGGGCGAAGCGGGGGCAAAGAGGAAGTTCTCGATTTTCCGATGTAGCGTACTCATGGATTCGCCGCGTAGGTCTTTCTGGTGAATCGTCCCCGATAAAGCAGAGTCCAGTTGAGCCTTTCCCCTTGGCCGGCGCCCTGTAGGGAAGGCAGGTGAAGGCTTTCAACCACCACGGTGACTCGCCGGGCTTCGGCGTGCTTTTGTAGCAGATGGCGTGCCCAAGCGGCCGCCAAGCGGCGCCGCGCCCGCGGATCGTCGAGCGACTCGCCCATGTAGCCAATCACCGAGTGGATCTTCAGTCGCGACTCCAGCGTCCTGCCCGCGAAGAGGTCATCGGATTTTGACTCGCCCGATGCCGTCTCCAGGGTGAAACGCGCTCGCAGCTCGGAGGTAATCTCCGGAGAGAAGTAGTTGAACGACGTCGAGGCGCCCGTAAGCGTTCCGAAGAGGTCGAACAGTTGAAACGCCAGGCCATCGCCCCGGGGCCACTGGCGCGAGGCACCTAGTGCAACACAGACAAAGAAGGCCCCGGAGGCAGCCACAAGGTACCGCCGGGGCCAGGAGTGATTACCCGACATTACTGTTCCGAGGCGTTACTGCGCTGTTCGGAGAGGTAGAACGGTCGGTAGTACGGCCGGAAATTCGGCCGGTAGTATGGCCGGAAGTTCGGACGGTAATACGGCCGGAAGTTCGGACGGTAATACGGCCGAAAGCCCGGGCGATAGTAGGGCCGAAAGCCTGGGCGATAGTAGTTCCGGTAGAACGACCGGAAGTTCGCCGTGGCGCTGACCTCGTCGGTGGTCGGCATTACCGTCTCTTCGTCGAGGGTCACGTCGTCGTAACTTTCCAAGTCGAACGCGGCTTTACGATACTCGCAGCTTACGTTCCGCTTCACTTCGACCGGGTTTCCCGTCTGCGGGAACGACGTATCGATCTCCTGCAGCGATTCCTTCAGCACGTCGCCTTCCAGGGCGATCGTGCTTTGGCGATCGAGATTGAGAATGGCGGCCTTGGTTTTTTTCGACTCCGCATTGAGGAGCATGGCCATATTGAGGCGTTGCCCGTCCCATTTGAGATTGCTGGTGAGCGTCGAGGCGATGTCGGCCTCTTCATGGCTCATCCGGTTCGGGGTGCCGATCTTGAGGGCCACTCCGTCCATCGTGATCTTCTCGCAACCTTCCTGGGCGATTACCTGTTCGTCCGCGAAAGGTTTCGCGTTATCGATCGAACAAGTTCCCTTCCACGTTCCGCTGAAGTTGGGGCAGGCGCCAAACGCCGTCTGACCCAGGAGTAGTACTGATCCAAAAGCGGCAAGTGTGTACCGCGGCACAGAGATTCGCTTCATAAATAGCTTCCTTTTCCACGTTGATGTTCCTAAGACCTCATGGTCCCTTCGTGGCGACGGGGGTGCAGATCGCGTGCCCATTTTTTGCCCGTAAAAACGGAAGCTTTGACCCACGCTGGTGCAGAATTTGAAAAATTCGTGACTCAGTTTGCAACGTGCGTATCAGGGGCGACCAACTGCTTGCCAAGGAATTTCCGGGCTCATATGCTGCGTTTCCTTCGATTCGGGCGGCCGTGGTGAAATGGCAGACACGCTGGTCTTAGAAGCCAGTGGGGAAACCCGTGGGAGTTCGAGTCTCCCCGGCCGCACCATTCTTCTAGCTTTCCGCGCTAAAGGCCGTATAGCTCGGACAGTTGCTGGTAGCGCATCCAAAAACCCGGCTTCAGCCCCCCGCGTTTTTCGGCCTCCGGGGTGAGGTCAGGTCGGGCCTTCACCAGCTTGGCTAGGTCCCACAGCGACAGCGAGTATGCCTCGTCATCGACTTTTTTGAATCCAAGGACGTCGGCTTGCCGGGCTACCTCCGCGGACTTCGTGGCAATGACGACCGTCGTGGCGTCGGCAATCGCTTTTGGGAATTTCTCCGGCCACCAGTTCATGAGAAAGGCGAGCAACACGTTGGCGAGGTAGTCGGGGCTCTTCGCGGCGTAGATTTCGTCGAAGTTCGAGATCACCACCGGCGCTAGGCCAAGCTTCTTCCAGTCGCGTTCCCCCACGTCGTCGCGCAGACTTTGATTGTGCGGTTTCAACGAAGGTTGCTGCCCCGATTTTTCGAGCGCGGCCATTAGCCCTTTAAAATCCTCCTCGGCAATTGGTTTCCACGACGGCGAGAAAACTTCCCGCAGGTTGTACTCGAACCCCGGCGAGTAATCCCGCACTACGATGGGGCTACGTTCGGTGAAACCCGCGAGATCGAAATCACGGCGGAAAGTCCGGCGGTAGTAACGCAGCACCTGCAACGCCGCTAGCTCGGAGTAACGGCCGGGTACCGCCGCGTGAATGGCGGCGAGGCTCTCGAGCCGGGAGCTTGGCTTTTGCTTTTCGATCAGGTCGGGAAGCCGGCCGTGTAAGGTAGCGTGCCCCTCTACCTCGCGTTCCACCGTCATGCCCAGCCGGCGGCGGAACAAAGTGGTGTGGCCGCGATCGAGACTGAGCACGTACAGGCCAACCGTGTCGGGCGGCATGGGCTCCCAGGTGCTGGGGTAGGGATGAAACAGCTCGCGCGTGTGATCGGCAATGGCGAGCGCGAACGGAATGAGTAGCTCCGCTTCGCCGGCGAGTCCCTTCATCTGCGACGCGCGGCCCAGTTCGAACACAAAAGGGGTTTGGCCGCGGGCGTGGGCGATTGGCGGGCTCGACCGATCGCTCTCGAGGGGCAGCCGCGCCTGGTAGTAGCCCCGGGGCATCCACTGCAAAAACTGTCCGGCCACGAGCCGCAGGGTGGAGCGGCGAATGCGCACCCGTAAGTCATTCGGCGCGGCTTCGACCTTGGCCCGGACCTCGTCGAGCGATAGTCCCGGCGGAGCTTCCACCTCGACGATGCGGCCCCAGGGAATCTTACCGCCGAAAGTTTCTTTGAGCTCGCTGGCGGAAAGCCACGACGTGGTTTCGAGATACACGAGCTGGTTCTGATTTAGCTCGTGCGCGCTTTCGATGTGTTTGTCGAATGCCCCGGGCTCATTCGGAAAATAACCGATGCCGCCCATGTCGTGAAACGAAGTGCTGTCGATCCGTTTCATGATGGAGTTGGCGAGTAGCTGATCGCAGCGCTCCTCGTCGTTCGTGGTGCGAAAGCTGCCGAGCATCTGGGCTCGTCGTGGCGGCAGGCGCCGGAACTTCCCGGTTTGGCCCACCTCTTCGAACTCGAAGAGGCGGGCGTCGAAGTGCCCCTCGTCGAACTGATTCCAGATGAGCACCTGGCGCGGGGCCGTAAGGGGCTTTACCGGCACCGACTGCTCCTGCATCCCCCACTGCATGGGAATCCAATACGAATGCGCCTGGGCCGGCGCCGAAAGGGCGACGCAAACGGCGAAGAGCAGAGGGGCGAAAAAGCGCATTGGGAGGCTATACCCCAAAGGCCGAAGCGCTTTCCAGAGGATTGGCGTAACTACTTGGGATCGTTGACGAGGGCGAGAAACAACTCCTCGTACTTGGCGACCGATTTTTCCAAGTCGTAGTCGGCCGCCCGCTTTATCCCCTGGCTCACCCAGCGATCGCGTTCGGGGGAATTCGCCAGTAGCTCGTCGAGCCGGGTCCCAAACTCATCGTCGGCGGCCAGGCAGCCGTAGAGGCCGTTGTCGGTGATCTCGGCACTGCCCGGATTGGGGGTAGCGAGTACCGGCGTGCCGCAGGCCATCGCCTCTACGTACGGCAATCCAAACCCCTCCCACTGGCTCGGGCTCGCGAACACCCAGGCACGTTGATAGAGGGCCACTAGCTCGTCGTCGCCGATGCCGCGGTGGACGGTGACCCCCGCGGGCGGGGTTCCGGAGAAGCTGCCGACGAAGTCTAAGTGGAGGGCCGGAAGTTTCTTCTTCAGGCGGCCGAACAGGTCGAGCATCATCCCGCCGCGCTTTCTCCCATCAATCGCCCCCACGAAAAGGATCGACGGGTGCGCGGTCTTTCTTTCCGGCGCGGGACGAAACCGCGTGAGGTCGAGACCGTTGGGGATCACGGTGGTCACGTGATCGAAACGGCGCTGCGTCGTTTGGCTTACGGCGACGGGAAAGGTTCCCGACACCGATGATAATTTTTCGAGCTCGTAGATGAGGCGCTGACTTACGCGACGTACGGGCGACGTGCTGTGCAACGATTCGTCGAGTGCGCTCCCGTGAAAGATGCGTACGGAGGGGCGGCCGAGCAGCGGGGCCAACAGGCTGTCGCCGTGAAAGGCGTAGAGATCGCAATCGGCGGTTTTTAAAAACGGGGCCAGCAGATTGCCGCCGTAACCCATGAGCAGGCGGCGGCCTAGCGGGTGATTGAAGATCGCTTCTCCGGGAAGCGACCTCACTTCGTACCTCGCTCCGGTGGGCTTGCCCTGGTAGCACCACACGATAACGTGGTGTCCGTGATCGGCAAGCCCGTTGGCCAGCGCGTGGGCCACGCTGGCCACGCCGCCCCAGCTTTTGCCCGGCTGGGGCAGAGAGTAGGTAAAGAAGCCAAGTTTCAGTTTTCGATTGCTCGGTGCCATCGCTAGTAGCCTAGTTTATCATTAGGGACTTCATGAAACTGCTATTCGTCATCGAGGGAAATACCGACATCCGATTCGTGGATGGGCTGGCCCGGCGCTTTGAGCTCACGCTGCTCGTGCCCGATCGGAATTTTCGAAACAGTGGCCTCGCCGATCGGCTAAAGGAGCTACCGGTAAAGCCGGCGGTGATGGCGATTCGTGGGGGACGCTTGGCTTTCCAGTGGCGCAGCTTCGTGTGGCTGTGGAAGTACGCGCGTAACTATTCGGTGATTCTCGCGCAGGAAATTTTGCGCGGCGCTTTGAATGCCAACGTGGTGGGGCGCCTGCAGGGGGTGCCCGTCGCCGCGTACGTCTGCTTGCCGCACCTGGAGTACTTCGCGAAGAAACGGGCGCGGGGAATGATCAACGAGCCCACCTGGCGAATCGGACAGGCCGTGATCACGGGGCTTTCGTGGGTGAACGGCCAGCTCGCTACGCGCGTATTCGCTCTGGGCGAGCATCTGATGGCCTACTGCCGGCGTTTTAGCCGGCGCGTTTCGCCGGCGACCTACTACGGCGTAGACACCAGAAAGTTTCTCCCGGCGACCTTGGACCAAAAGGCGGCGCTGCGCGCGAAGCTGGGGCTGCCGGAAGGCTTTCTCGTTCTCTACTCTAGCCGGCTGTCGCACGAGAAAGACCCGGAAACCTTTCTGCTCGGCTGCGAGCAGGCCAGGTGGTCCGGCATTCCGCTAATCGCGCTGAATTTAAGTGGCGACTACCAGCAGTTCTTGAAGCTCGCCGAAGCACGGCTCGGACGCTGCGATTGGATCATCGCGCGCGACGCCGTTCACCCCATGAAAGATCTGGCCGACTACTACCGGGCCGCCGACTGCCTGGTGCAAAGCTCGCTGGCCGAAGGGCTGGGGCTTTCGCCGCTCGAAGCGCTGGCGTGCGAGGTGCCGGTCGTCGCCACTAATGTAGGCGGAATGGCCAAGCACCTACCGTCGTACGCCGTGATGGTGGAGCCGGGC
>JBGSST010000281.1:0-5142 GCA_041736915.1 Bdellovibrionota bacterium | reverse complement strand
ACGCCCAGATTGCGGCGATCAAGGATAAGGAAGCCGAGCAGCTGGCCGCTTACGCGCAGTCCGTTCTCGACGAGCGGAACGCGGTCCGCAAAGCGGATAACCAGGTAAGCATGTCCGGCAACGTCGCCGCGGCGAGCACCGGCACCAACAGTACGTCGACTTCGGTTAAGCCAACGGTAGCCGAGCAGCTCGTAACGTTCGATCAGCGACGCAACGCCGGCCGCGCGATGGTGATGGAGTAACTACTTCGACGCCATTTCGATGATCCGCTGATTCACTTCGTCAGGTTTTTCGTACTGCGGGAGGTGGGCCGCGCCTTCCACCGAAATGAACAATGCCTGCGGCATCAACTCACGGGCTTTCTTGCTGTGGTGGTACGGAAACGTAATGTCCTGAGCCCCCCAGATGAGCGTTATTGGCAATGGACTGCGCCCCACCTTATCGAAGCCGGGAGCAAAATCGTTCACCGGCATCGATCGCATCGTGGAGAGTATCGCCTGCTTCGTGCCCTTTACCTTCAGCTGGTCTTCGAAGGCCTGATGCAGCTCGGGAAACTTTTCGGGATGAACGAAATACTTTTGGTGATGCGACGGCAGCACCTTGGCGCCCATGGCCCCCATCATGAACTCGCCAACGTAAGGCACGCCCATCAGGGCCGCGGCCGGCGTGGCCTGAATGGGAAAGCCCGCGGGGCCGATCAGCACGAGCCCCTTCACCATCTCCGGATGCTGATTGGCGAAGTTGGTGCAGATGATGGCGCCCATCGAGGACCCCACCAGCACCAGCGGCGTCTTGAGTTTCAAACCGCCGATGAGGTCCTGCAGCTGACGATCGAACAGCCCCGGCTGATAGTCACCGGAGACCCGCTCGGACAAACCCCGGCCGAACAGATCGTAGCGCAACACCCGAAAACCCGCGGCCACGAGCCCCGTCACCGTTTTGTCCCAAACCTTCATCGGTCCCGATACGCCGTGCACCAGCACCACGATTGGGGCCCCCTCCGGACCGGTCAGCTCGAAGTGGGTAGAACCTTGGCTTCCCTTGTAGTGAAATCCTTCGGACTGCTGCTTGATGGTGTCGTTCAGCGTCACCGGCTCGTCGTTCAGCACTAGAAAAGCCACCGCTAAAACCAGCGCCATTCCCACGAGCGCGACTAGAAAATTCCGAAGTTTCTTCATGACTTTGCTCCCCTTCGACGATGGTAATATCTATACCGTGTTCAAAGCCCTTTCCCTAGTACTGCTTCTATCGTCGAGTCTGGCCCTCGCCACGTTCGACGTAAATTCCGCTTGCGTTAGGGCACTAAAGCGCTTGTCCGACACCCAACCCACCACGTTCAATAATTGGTATCCGTTGCATCCAGTAGCCGGGAAAAAGTATTCCGTCGGGGGAGATACGCTCTTCCAAAGTAACCCCAAATGGAAACGATACGCCCCGAACCATCCAGCGGAGAACCGTCTCATCGTGGTTACCGCGGTGAGGGATGGCGAGGTTCGGTTGCGCGAGTTGCGGACCAACCTCGACTTCAGCGCCACGAGTTCCGACTGGTACGACACTCCCATGCGCCCGGCCCCCAATGACTTTCGAAAGCTCGAAGGCCGGATGATCTGGTTTGGTGGTTCAAACGCCGAGCATAACGACGACATGAGAGAGTATCCGTCCGCCACGACGGGAAGACTGGTCACCGCCCTGGGCAGCGTCGGAGTGGTAACCAAGCTGCTCACGAACCACCGGGCCATCGTCGACTTTCCCACGGCCGAGCCCGCGAAAGAGTCCGTAATCGTCCCGGTGGAAGACCTTCATTTTTTTTCGGGCGGTCCGGAAGACACGGCGAAACGGCTCGAAGAGTTCACGAGCTCGCTTTCCGAATACAAGTTTCTGAGCAATGGAGCCACGGTCTTCGTGCCGACTCGCTTCGGCAACCGGCCCGCCACGTTCGTTCGCCGCATGATGGAAGGGGCCGACGGAACCAGTGCCGTAATAAAATTCGATGACGGGACGAACTCCCGAGTTTCCCTCGGGGAAATTTTGCTGGCGCCCAATCGCGGATCATTCACCGGAGTTTTTTCATTCGATAAGGAAGGCCAACGGGTCGACTTCGACAACGACGGTAGCCGCCAGTTTCTGGCCGCGGCGGCCACGCTGGTTTCGCAGCCGGAGTTTCGGCGGGCTTCCGACGAGGTGCGATTTGAGCAGATTGCCCGCTTCGTAAAATCGCTGATGGCATACGATACCTCGGCATCATTTGAGCCGCTCGAAGAGGTTAACCGCCCGCCTAACCCGCTGGTCTACAACTTGGCCTGTTCCGCGGGGGTGTGCCGCCACTTTGGGCCCATGGTCGCGCAGGTACTTACGCTCGCCGGATACCAGCCGGAGCTCAAGAAAAACAAAGTTCACGTGTGGACGACGGTACAATCCGCAAGCGGGAAAAATTTGATCCTCGATGCCACCAACTTTAAAGACAATCTCATCGTCGATGAAGCCACTACCAAGGACGAACGCTACGTGACGCCCGACGTGGTGAGACCAAAATAACGAAAGACTTATGTACGCGCGCCAAATCTCTCACCTGCAAGCCAGCATCAAACGACTCGAAGAAAAGAGCGACAACATATCCTGGGGCCGCGTCATCTTCTTCTTCGTCTTCGTGGCGGGGTTGGGCTTCGAGAACTGGTTTGTCATCATCGGCGCGGTGCTGGGGTTTGCGGGTTTCGTCTACGTGCACAAACGGGTGGATGCCTTTCGCCATCGCTTAGAACGCAGGCGCAAATTGGCCGAACGGCAGCAAGGCACCGCTTCTCTCGACTGGAATCTCATTCCGGCGGCCCCCGAAGTTAAGGCGACGGCCGCTTTGTCTCCCTCGCTAACTGAGCTGGACATCTTGGGGGAGCGATCTTTATTGCGACTCATCGACTGGACCTTTTCCTCCCACGGACGGGACCGCCTGCTCGCCCTATTCAGTAGTAACGACGTGACCACGCAAGAGATTGCCCGGCGAAATACGCTAACGAACGAGCTTGGCCGGCTAAAGATGTTGCGCACGCGGTTTTTGCTTCTCACGGAGGGTTCCCACCAGGTCGATTCGGCCAAGATGGCCGAGCTGGTTGACTCTTCTTTTGAAATGCCCGGCGCCGGAGTTCGCTACGCGGCTACTTGGCTGGCGCAGGGCGCTTTCGCGGGGCTATTCGTATGGAGTCAGCTCCATCCCGAACGGGCGGCCCTGCATTACTCGGCCGCTATGGTCCTCATCGGTGTGCACGTGTGGGCCCGCAATAAAGTTCTGGCGGGAAATGCGTTTCGCGATTCGATACTCATCTCCGTTTCGTTAGATCGTTTTCGTACGGCGACTCGTGTACTCGAGCGGTTTTCGAGCACCAGCCTTCCGGAGCTGCGCCGGGTTTTGGAACCCTTCGTCGGAAACCATTCGGCCACCCGCACGCTGTCGCGGCTCGAATGGATTACGGGCGCGCTGTCGGTACGGCAAAACATGCTCGTGCACTTTTTGCTTCACCTCGTGGTTCCCTGGGACCTCATCTGGACTCGGCAGCTGGAAAAAATCCGCCTGCGCTTGAAGGAAAAGTTACCGGCTTGGCAAAACGCCGTAGCGGAGTTCGAAGCGTTCGCTTCGCTCGCGCAGTTCGCCGAAGCCAATCCCGAGTACATCGTAGCCAAACTTCTCCCCGCGCCCGCCCTGCACGCTACGGGGCTCAAGCACCCGCTCATTCCCAAGGCCCGCGCCGTCGGCAATGACATCAGCCTGACGGAGAAAGAACGTTGCACGCTGATCACGGGCTCGAACATGTCGGGCAAAAGCACGTTTCTGCGCACGGTGGGTATCAACCTGCTGCTGGCCAAGGCGGGCTGTCCGGTAGCCGCCGATACGTTCGCCTTCGCCGACTTACCGCTCTACACTTCGTTAGGCGTAAGCGACTCGCTCGACCAGGGGCTCTCGTTTTTTCACGCGGAAGTGCGACGGCTTAGCGAGATTTTGAAGAGGGCCAAAGAAGGGCAAGGCGTTTTCTACCTCGTCGACGAGATCTTTCGCGGCACCAACAACCGCGAACGTCTGCAGGGTAGCCTGGCCTATATTAGGGAGTTGACCCGAACGTCTTCACTAGGCCTGGTCACCACTCACGATCTGGAGCTGGCTTCACTTGAAACCACGAGCCCATCCATCGTGAACTACCATTTTCGCGAAAGCATCGAGAACGGCACGATGAACTTCAGCTACTTGAAAGCCCGCGGCCCTTGCCCGAGCACCAACGCGCTGGAGATCATGCGGATGAATGGGCTACCGGTAGAGTAAGAATTTCCCCGGCGGACCACCCACCGGGGTTCGAAACTACTTACAGCACTTGAGGCACGACGCATAACCGGGGGTGCAGCGGTTGTAGCAGGCGTGATCCCCTTCGCGGCACCCCTTATTGCACTGCCCGAGGGCCCGAGTGCATTTCGTGAAGCAGCTTTCCGTCAAAGCGCGAGCCGGCTGCCAGGTGAAGAGTAGTCCCGAGGCGACCAGTGCGAGTCCAAACACAGCTTTTTTCATTTTGAATTTCCTCCTTGGAAAGGAGTCTTCATAGCCACGGCACGAGTAGTTGAGAAACCACCCAGTGGCGCCGGAACGGAAAACCATTTGCGCACGGCAAACGTGCGGCTACCGGCTTCAGCGTTCTACCCAGTCGACGGCGACGTGTGACTTATCAACGTAGAAAGTCATCTTTTCTCCGTCGGGCGTCATGCGCATGCGGGATCGGTGGCCCGGAAACACTTTTCCCGAAACGTAACTCTTTCCATCGGGACTGAGTCGGGAAAGCCGGTAGCCGGGCTCCCCCACGGTAACGACCAGAATGTCCCCCGTAACGGAATCGAACTCCGCGCACTGCACGGATTGCTCGATCCCCGCCGCCTTCAGCGCGGGCCTAAGATCTACCGGAGCACCTTTGTTCCGCCAGTCCACGAAGTAGGCATCCTTCATCTTCTCGCCGTAGACTAACGCCGCATGCCCATCCCGGCTCCAGTTTACGAAGTTCACGTGGTGGTTGCGGGGTAAAGTAACGCTGCCGATCACGTGCGCTCGTCCTTGGGCGTCCACGCCAATCTCCTGTAGCACCCCTTGGCTAGCCCCATTCAGGAGAGTGTATA
>JBGSST010000016.1:0-3007 GCA_041736915.1 Bdellovibrionota bacterium | reverse complement strand
ATCGCCTACGTAGTGTCATTGGTAGCGTCGCTTTTTGTTTCACTCACTGTGACACCTGCACTGTGTTCGTATCTTTTGCCGAAGATGAAACGGATGGAGCTCGAGCGCGATGGGTTTTTGGTCCGTTTTCTAAAGAAATGGGATGAGCGAATATTGCGCCGGGTTTTGAAGCGGCCCGGCATCGTGTTGGTGCCCGTGCTGGGGCTTTTTGCTTTGAGCGTGGGGCTAATCCCCTTCATGGGCCGGGAGTTTTTGCCCAAGTTCAACGAGGGGACGGCCATGCTCTCGTTAGTTCTGCCCCCGGGGGTGTCACTCGACTATTCGAATGAGGTCGGAACGCGCGCCGAAAAGATCATTATGGCGATTCCCGAGGTAAAATCGGTTAGCCGGCGGACCGGACGCGCCGAGCTCGATGAGCACGCCGAAGGGGTCAACAGCAGCGAGCTCGACGTGGATTTCAAAAATGAAGGGCGCGCGCGTGAGCTGGTGCTGGAGGAGATTCGGTCAAAGCTGGCCGAGGCGATACCGTCGGCCTTCATTAACTTGGGGCAGCCCATTTCTCATCGGCTCGACCATCTCCTATCTGGAGTGAAGGCCCAGATAGCCATTAAGGTGTTCGGCCCAGACCTCGATCAGCTGCGCTTGGCGGGCACCCAGGTGCATCAGGCGATTCAAGACGTGAAGGGGCTAGTCGACTTGCAGGTCGAACAGCAGGTGCAAATCCCCAAGGTGAAGGTCGAGTTCATGCGCGAAGATGCGCTGAAGTACAACCTCGTCGTGGGCGAGTTAGCGAAGCAGCTAGAGATTGCTCTCGAGGGTGAGGTCACTAGCCAGGTGATTGAGGGCCAACGCTTGTTCGATGTGTTCATGCGTTTGGACGATGACTCGCGCAAGAGCATCGAAAGCATGCAAAAAATCGTCGTGAAGACGATGCCCACCGGCCAGCGCGTGGCGCTTTCCGAAGTGGCGGACGTTTACGATACGACGGGCCCCAACGTCGTCACCCGAGAGAACATGCAGCGGCGAATCGTCGTGCAGGCCAACACGTCGGGGCGAGACCTCAATAGCGTGGTGCAGGATATCCAGGCCAGGGTAGCCAAGAATGTGAAGCTGCCGGAAGGTTACTACGTAAGCTACGGAGGCCAGTTCGAGAGCCAGCAAAGGGCTAGCACCATGATGCTATTCCTAGGCGCCTTGTCGGTACTCGGGGTTTTCCTGGTCTTGTTTGCGCATTTCCGATCGAGCTTCATCGCCGTGCAGATTATGCTGAATATTCCCATGGCGCTCATTGGCAGCGTGGTGGCGATCTACCTGACGGACCGTACGCTTTCCATTGCTTCAATGGTGGCATTCGTAACTTTGTGCGGAATTGCATCGCGCAACGGCATCATGATGATTTCGCACTATCTGCATCTAATGCAGCACGAACGGGAACAGTTCAGCGAGTCCATGGTGATTCGGGGTTCGCTCGAACGGCTGGTTCCGGTGTTGATGACCGCGCTCACGGCGATGCTGGCCCTCATTCCTTTGATGATGGCGCACGGGGCTCCGGGCAAAGAGATCTTGCACCCCGTGGCGGTAGTCATTTTCGGCGGACTTTTCAGCTCGACCTTGCTCGACATGTGGGTCACCCCGGCGGTGTTTTTGAAGTACGGTCGCGCCTCGGCCGAGCGGTACGTGGTGCGCCACCAAAAGGGTAACGAGGCGGAAGAATTTTAACTAAGGAGAGAATCATGAAAGCTAACTCAATTCGGTTCGCGCTTACTTTGACTCTATTCGCCGGCTTTAACGCCTACGCCCACGAAGGGCACGGCATTCCCGGAGCTTTGCCTCCCGGCCCCCACGGCGGAGTAGTGGCCGAAAGTGAAACGGGTGGGGGACACGGTCACGATCACGGCGACGCCAAAGATCACGGCCACGACCACGGCGGCGATCGCAATCACATGCACGACCACGGCAGCGATGCGAAAGGGAAGCCGCACGCGCACCAGCCCGCGGCGGGCGAGAAAGAGTATTTTTTCGAGGCGGTTTACAAGGACGGAAAGGTCACGATTTATCCGCTGACGTTGGGCGCGGGCGCGACGGCTTTCGTTTCCGTTCCGGGAACGTCGTTCAAGAATGTAATCCTCAAAGCGGAGGTGCCCCGGAAGAAGTCAGCCGAAGTTTTGAAAACGACGGTAACGAGCGAGGGGATCGAAGCGAAGTTCGATTCGAAGAAGGCGAACCGTTTCATCTTGCACCTGAGCGCCGAGCTCGAAGGTTCCAAACGGATAGCCAAACTACAGATCGAGAAAAACAAATAATGAAAGCACCGCACCGGGTTCTGCTGGCGATAGTTTCGGTCTTCGCTCCGATTTCATTCGCGGCCCTTCCTACTAAAGTGGGACTGGCCGAAGCGAAAAAGCTGGCGGTCGAGCACAACTTCGAAGTGATGGCGGCGCGAAATGCGCTCGACGAGGCCAAGGCCCGATTGGGCCGGGCCCGCAGTGCTTACTACCCCCGGATTGGCGTCGCGGGGGGGGCGGATACGATGCGAATGTCCACCGGCAATCAGGACGCCATCCTTGGCTACGTTTACGGAGACATCAACTTATTCAACGGATTCGGCGATTCGAGCCGCTCGACGGTCGCGGGCCTCGAGGTGGAGAAGGCCGAGATTCGGCAAAAGCGCATCGAGTTCAGGGTGGGCCTCGAGGTGGAGCGAGCCTTTCATGCTTACCTCTTCAAGAAGTTACAAATTGGGGTGAAGAAGGAGGCCATTCGGGTGAACGAGACTCATCGACAAATGGTAGGGCTAAAGCGGCGGTCGGGCCTGGCCGCGGAGTCGGATGCTTCAGAGTTCGAAATCAAAGCCGCGATGTTGGAGTCGGATCTGCTGCTTCTCGATCAGGATCTCGAAGAAGAGCGTACCCATCTAAAGCGGCTGCTCGGTGAAGAGGTAGGAAACTCGATTGAACCGGTGGGCGAGCTGCAACACGTTCACCTCAAAGGGTCGCTTCCCGAGCTG
>JBGSST010000007.1:0-4716 GCA_041736915.1 Bdellovibrionota bacterium | reverse complement strand
GTGACTCTGGCGAAGCGCGGTGACGTGCACGCCCGCCGTCATATGGTCAAGCTGTTGGGCTCCACCGAGACCAACGTCTCCGGCGAAAACCGGGTTCGTAACGCCATCGAGAAGGTGTACGGCACCTACGCGCCGCGCTTTAAGACTCGGCCGGGTGGCTACACGCAGATCATGCACATTGCCGAACGCCGTGCGGGAGACAACGCCGAGATGGTGCTCATGCGCTACATCCCGGACGCCGACGAAGGTAAGAAGCCGACCAAGGGTAAGAAAGACTCTGCCGAGAAGCTGAAAAAAGAGACGAAGCTGGCGGCGGAACCCAAGGATAAAGCGGCGAAAGCCAAGCCGGCCAAAGCTCCGAAAGCCGACGCGAAGACGAAGAAAGAGACCAAGGAAAAGGCCTAATTTTTGTCCCAGACTAAAGCCACATATCTTGGTTTTGGTTTAATCCTTCTCTTTTTCGGCGCTCTTGTTTTCGGCCCTAAATGGCTCAATCGGGCCAGCTTCCAAATGGACTTTGCCGGATGGCCTGACCTCCGGGCGGACCGCTTCCCCGTGGATCAGAAGTTCGACGTGATCCGATGGTCTGGGAAGACCGGGAAACTGGCGTTGAGTGATTTGCCTCCCAACGAGCAGGGTTACATCGTGCATTTTTGGGCGACGTGGTGCCCGCCGTGCATCGAAGAGCTTCCGTCGTTGGAACTGTTGCACCGGCAGTTGGAGGCGCTAAAGACCCCTCATCCGACCCTCGTTACGGTTTCCGTGGATGAGAAGGCTTCCGACATCACAAAGTTTTTGCCTACTCTGAAGACCGAGACCACGTTCGTTATTCTGCTGGATGCCGAGGCCCTATCGGCGCAGGCGCTGGGAACCACCCGGTTTCCGGAGTCGTACTGGATTCGTCCCAATGGCAGCATCCGCCACAAGTGGATCGGCCCCCAGAGCTGGAGCTCGCAAGACGTGCTTGCCCTGCTTTTGCCCAAGCCATAGCCCGCTTTCGGCTTAACCGCGTTCGCGTGATAAACTGGAAGACATGAGGCCAGCACTAGCTTTTGGGATCGCCATTTTTCTGGCGGTTGAAGTCACGGCAAGTCCGTCGACCGGATCCCCCCGGGCTGCCCTAATGAGCCAACTTCAACAGCTCCAGACCCGGATCCTCGACAGCAAAACCAACTTGAAAACCTCGGAGAAGAACCTCGAAACCATCGAAGCCGAGCTCGACACGTTGAAACGCCTGGAAACCGAACACGTTCAACTGAAAGCCGATGTTCGCGACCAAATTACCCAGGCCTCGGCCAAGGATAAGGGAAAGGCCAAAGAGGGCTTTTTAAAGAAGGCCGAGCGGCTCGAAGCCGAAGTGCACCGGCATCTGGCCGAGATTCGCTCCCGATACGCGCCACTCGAGAACGAACGGCTTTCTTGGAATGAGCGAAAGGGCAAATACACCGTACTCTTGAACGACCTGAGCAAGAAAGAGGCGGATCTGAACGAGCGCCTGGCGTCTGTTCTGGCCCCCAGTGAAACTTCGGGTACGGCAGCCGAGCCGCAAGCGACTGGTGAGGCGGCCAAAGCCGCAGCCACCCCGCCGGAGCAGGCGACGGAGCCCACTTTAGTCGACCCCAAGGCCGGAACCTCGGCCCAGAAGTCCGCAAATGGTCCCTAGCGCTCCCTCCACCAGTTACGTTATAAGTGCTTCCATAGCAGTTCCCGCGGTTTTCCCTAATTTTTAAAACTCACTCAAGGGCTTGAAGTTACGCCGGTTTTCGTCTTGACGACGGTTAACTCTACATTGTGGTTTCCCCTTCATAATCGAGGTGGGGGTGCCGAAGTATAATGTAGGAACACTCTCGCAAGCTCAGTTTCCGGTTTCGGCCCGCATGAACGGGGTAGGACGTTGGCGATCATAAGACTCAAACCCAGCCAAAAAGGCCTTTTTCTACTTTTGGCGCTTAGCCTGGCGTCGACGCACACCTTTGCCAAAGAGCCCGACTCCGCCGGTGAGTCGAGCCACTCATCCGATTCCATTTCCGCGGAAATTGCCCGCCATAAAGAGCCGCAAAAAGACCAAAAAGAGGAAGCCGAGCGCCTGGCCGTACGCCGCCTCGAGCAGGCCAAGACTTTTGATCGCTGGCTGAATAAGTTGATGTCGGCCGACGAAGTCTCCGAGCTGGAACGCAGCTGCCACATCAGCCAAGTTGAAAACCCCTTCTGCTACATCGTGACCAACCACGATGCGCTAAGCGAGCGCACTCGCCTGCCCTCGAAGGGCGGCAACATGCTTGGCCAAAAAGGCACAATTCGCCCGGTATTCCAGCGTCGCAAGCTTGTGAACTGGATTGAGCTGCGCTTCGGTTCGCTGAGCCCGCTCATCCGCGGCATGTGGGCGACTAAGCCGTCGGACCTCGACAAGCTTCGCCGCATGGCTAAGAAAGAGACCCGCTGCCCCAACAACGTTTCGATCGCGCTAGCTGCCACGCTGGAAGACCAGCTGGACGAAGGCATGCCCCTCGAAGAGATTGGTGAGCTTTACTTCAAAGGCGGCGATTGCCTTACCCATAGCCCGTCGGACCGCGAGAGCCTTTTGACCCGCGCCGGTCTGTTCTTTTACTCCAATAAGAATTTGAAACGCGCGGCCCAGATTTTCAAAAGGGCATCGGAAGTGCCGGACGCCTTCGTGTCGCGGCCATTGTACTGGCTGTACCGCACGCAGGTGAAGCTCAAGAAAGACAAGGAAGCCAAGCTTACGTTGGCCAAGCTACAGACGAAGTACCCATTTTCGTTCCATACGTTGGTGGCGCTGACCGCGCAGAACAAGGATCCCGGTACGATTTTGGATCGTGATATTTCGCCCGTGTTCACCCGATCGCAGAACACGCCGTCGCTGAATCATCTTTTGGAAGCCCAGGAGTGGCTCAACCGCTTTGGTTTCGCCTCCGCAAGTGCCAAGGTACTCGATTGGGCATTGCGGGCGAGCCAGGGTGTAGAGCCCGAAGTGATGGTTTACCTGGCGGAGCTGAAGGAGGGTCATGGCGACCACCACGGAAAGATCACGATCTTGACGGACGTGCTCCAAAGTAACCCGGCGCTGGTTTCGCGTGAGACGTTGGAGCAGTACTTCCCGAAAGTCTTCTTCCCGGTTTTCGAGAAACAGTCCGCGGTGATCGACCCCTACCTGCTGATTGCGGTGGCACGACGTGAAAGCGCGTTTCGCATCAATGCGGTTTCCGGCGCCAAAGCCCGCGGGCTGCTGCAGATCATGCCGGCCACCGGTCGCAAGATTGCGGGCGACGCCGATCTTTTGGATCCGGATACGAACGTGGAGATTGGCGCGAAGTACCTGACCCAGCTGATCGAGAAGGCCAATGGCAACATTCACCTTGCCCTGGCCGGCTACAACGCCGGTCCGCACAAAGTTTCAGCCTGGACGCGCCGTTATCCTACCGAGGACCCAATCCTCTTCATCGATCTAATTCCCTATCGCGAGACGCGCGAGTACGTGGCTTCCGTGCTTCGGAACTATTACTGGTATCGCCGCATCCACCGGAACGACAACAAGTGGAACAGCAATCGCTGGGTTCGCCTGGCTACCTCCCCGGAAGAGCCGACCACCCGTCAGTAGGCCGGGTAATTCGACCCCAGGTTGACCCGAAAACCGCGCCGGGATAGCGTTTCCGGGCATGAAGCACTTTATTACCCTCTCGTGGTTTCTCTCTAGTCTTGCGCAAGCGGCCCCCCAGGTGGTGTTTTCGAACGGCGTGATTTCAGCCGTGCCCGATGTGAACAGACCGCCGGTACGCGAGATGCTGGAAGTGCTCGAGCAAGAAGGGTGCGCGGCCCAAAAAGGGGCGCGGCGGATTACTCTGGCGAGTGGCTGCAACTTCTTGCGGGGGCTTTACCGTTACGCTTTCAGTGACAAGGAAACGAAGGCCCTGCGTACCGTCTTCATCGAGTTCACGGTGATTCGCTCGCCGCAGGGTTACGGCTTCATATCCGCCGCTCCCCTGGAGTTAGTAACCCGCTAGTTATTCATGTGCTTGATGATCGAGTTCGCTTCTTCGAACTTCGAGTAGTGCGGAGTGGCCTTCGACAACTGCTTGAACCAGTCTTGGTAGGCCGTAATCGCCGCCTTTTTCTCATCCGAGGCAGTCGCCAGATTTTCTAGCACGAGCAGCTTCTGCAACAGGCACTCGCCATATAGTGCGCCGGCCTTGGGTTTCTCCTGCGCTAAGCAACGTTCCAGAGGCACCGCAAAGGTTTTCGCCGGAAGATGGGCAATCGGTGACGCCACCTTTTTGTATAGGTCGAACATGTTGAAAACTTTTTGGAGCTCGGCCTCATCGAACTTCTTCTCGAACTTGTCGTGAAAGACCGAAAGGCTGGCCAAGTCTCGGGCGGAAACAATATCGTCGTAAAGCGCGCCGCTGATGAAGGTATTGTCGCGTAGCTTGGTCATCGCCAGAACCTCTTCGCACAGAAAGTTGGTTTTGGAGATGTGCTTGTCGCAAAAACCGGTTTTCATGCTCTGCAGTGCGGGCAACGAAAGTGGTCGGCCCCCCAGCCAGCGCGCCAGCAGCGAGCTATCTAGTACCGTAAGATACTCTTTGAAATTTCGGCGAAGCAGCTGGATGCGGGCCGAGTTACCCGCGAAGAAAGCCTTCGCTGCCTCGTTGCTCAGAATGGGGCTCGTCAACGTGTGCACGGCTTTTCCGTGACCCA
>JBGSST010000447.1:0-10304 GCA_041736915.1 Bdellovibrionota bacterium | reverse complement strand
AAAAAGGAGTCCCTCCTTTTATGAGACGCGGTGAGTCGCAAAAAGGGAGTCCCTCCCTTTTGGGGATTCCAATTTGGGACCGGCTAGTGGCTGGTCCCTTCGTTTTTGCGGTCAAATCGGCCCCGATCCGCTCAAAAATATAGGATCCAAAGTGGCGCCGTAGTTCCATTCTGGGACGAATGAAAACTAAATAATTATTAATACTTAGGCGTTGCTACTCCGCATTAAGCCGTGCTACTCCTCCACTCGATTTTGGAGGACTCGAAATGCGTTTTTCTTTCATCCTTTCCCTGGCTCTAATCATTGGTTTTTCCCACCCCGTTCGGGCGTGGGCGGATGAGGAGGCCACCCTCTTCAACCAGTATTCCTCGATCGTCGAAGGGGCGGAGGAGAAAGACGGCCTCACCGCCGACGAGCGAAAGCAGCTCTTCGTGACGGCCTCGCAAAATCCGGTGGCAAACCTCGACGTCGTTACCAAGTACGATCCGCAAGGGATCATCGGCTTCTGCTTCGGCCGCGCGACCACGGTGCACCTCACCGCCCGCAAGATGGGGCTCAAGCAGTCGAGCATTCGCAAACTTTTCATCATCGGCGATCTTCGCAGCAATCCGGCCCGGCCCGAGTGGCGCTTTCACGTGACCACCTTGGTGAAGGGAACCGATCGCAAGTGGCACGCGGTGGACCCCATCATGACCCCTCCGTTGGCTTCCGGAACCGACCTTCCGGTGGCGAAGTGGATCGAGATCGTTAAGAAGACCTGGGACTACAAAAATAATTCTATCCTTTACATCACTAGCGCCGAGGCCGCCGTGCCGGACATTCGCGTGGATTCGGAAGGTCCCACGGGCGAGCACATCATCGAGCTAGCCTTCGACCCGAATGAGCAAGACGGTTTCAAAGCCGTGAAGCTCGGGGGAAAGTACGACGCGTTTCAGCCGAATGCGGAGCAGGAGGCCACGCACTTTTTGCAGCCGTCCGCAGAGGCCACCGATAATCGCTTCGAGTTTTTGAAGATCGATGTTCCGGGACTCGGCGCCGTTTCCTACAACAAGTACTTCGTGGAGCTCCTCAAGAGCTTCCTGGCGCCGACCCGCTCGCGCGCCCTGGCCGCCGCCGCCGAATCGGTGCAGCTACCTAAAGTAGCTCCGGCCGGCAACGATCGTTGCCCCGAAAAAATGGGCGGCAATCCGCGCCCGAACCTGCACAGCTTCCGGCTGGGCTCTAGGAACTAAGGGAGAGAACGGGCATGTCGCTGTGGAGTGAAAAGGGCAACCGCGGAGTTTACGATTCTTGGGAGATTCTGCCTGAGGATCGCCGAGCAGAACTGCGCGCCAAGTACCTCGCCGACTACATCGCGTTTGCCCGTGAGCTAGAGTACTACCGAGACCGCCTTGCCGGCTTCGACGCGAAATCATCGCACCCGCTCAAGCACGTTCCGGTTCTGAACTCGTCCGATGTGCGCGAGCTGGTACCGCCCGTGTCTCGCCGCCTCGTGACCGGCGGCGTTAACGACTACACCGTCTTCCAAAGCGGCGGTACGACGGGAACGCCGAAGTCCACCTTGTTCAGCCACCACGAGCTAGAGGGGCTCAACCTGCCCAACGCACGCGGCTTTTTCGCCTGCGGCCTAGTACCCGAGGATCGCGTGGGTAACCTGTTCGCGGTTGGGTCGCTCTACATGACCTTCGTGCACATCAACCGGATGCTGCAGCAGTACGGCTGCCAGAACTTTCCGTTCAGCAATCACACCGCAGTCGATTTCATTCACACGGTGGTAAAGCAGTTCGACGTGCGCACGCTCACCGGCATCGCCAGTGTGGTGCTAAGCGCCCTGCGCGGCATGAAAGCCATCGGACTCGAGGGCATCCACATCGAGAAGATCTTCTACGGGGGAGAGCACTTCTACGAGGCGGACAAGCACGAGATCGAAAAGACCTTCGGCACCAAAGTGATCCTGGCCCCGGGCTACGGCACGGTCGACACCTGGTATCTCGGCTACCAATGTTCGCAATCGGCGACCGGTGTGTTCCACGCGCACGACGATCAGGTTTACCTCGAGTCGGTCAACGAAGAGACGGGCGAGCTAGCTCCGCCCGGCGAGATTGGCATGATGTACGCCACCGCATTCCCCCGCCGTGTGACCCCCATCGTGCGCTACCGCGTGGGCGACCGGATGAAGTGGCTCACCACGGCCTGCCCCTGCGGCCGCACCACCCCGGCCTTTCAGCTTTTGGGGCGGGGCGACGACGTATTGCGCATCGGTTACGACTCCATCGACTACAACGCCGTGCAGGCGATGGTCACCGGGATCGAAGGCCTCTCCGGCACCGTGCAGATCGAAAAACAGCGCGACCAAGGAAAAGACCGCCTCGTCGTGCGGGTGGAATCCGAGCTCGACTCAGACGCACGAAACGCGGCTGCGCAGTTGCTCGAGAAAAGCTTTTTAGATAACCGCCCCGCCTTCCGCGACTTCATGAACAAAGGAAGCATCTGGCCCATCCGGGTCGAGATAGTTCAGCCGGGGACTCTTCCCCGGAACTCGCGTACGGGGAAGCTGATGCGGGTTATCGACTGTTTGGGGTAGTAGGGAAAACGGAATGGGTGAGGGGATCAACAAAGCAATTCTAGAGATTCCGGCCAAGGCCATGCACGTTGGCCCGGTGCTTGGATTCCTCGATGCCTTCTCCGACCAGCTCGGTGTGGAGCAGGAGCGGCGTGTTCGCCTGCACGACGCCACGCTCGAAGCCCTGAACCTCGTCGTGAAGAATAACGAAACGCTCGACATCAGCCCCAACCTTTCCGTGGGAATCTCCGAGAACAATGGCGAGCTCGTTGTGGAGGTGCTCAACAAAGGGGTGCCCATTAACGTGAACCGCAATGGGGCAAGCCATGTGTTTCACGACCTCACGCAACGCCTGGATCGCGTGACGCTCGAAAATCAGGGGCGGCATGGCCAGTCGATCGTGATGGGCATGCGGCTCGGCGAAGAGGCGGCAAAACGCTCACTCGAAGGCAACGTACGCCCGCACATGGGTTTCGATCCCGAAACCGTTCCGTTCGAGATCCGCCGCCTCACCAAGGCCGATGCCCCGCGCATCGCGGAGCTCTTCTTTTACGTTTACGGCTACGACTACATTCACGAGTTCGTGTACTACCCCGAAAAGCTGGAAAGCCTCATCGAGAGCCAAGAGCTAGTGTGCGTGGCGGCGGTCTTGCCCGACGGCCGGTTAGTGGGCCACGTGGGGCTGCGGCGGTGGAACGCCGATCCGCTCGTGTACGAACCCTGCCTCGGCGTGGTGGATCCGATTCTGAAATCGCGCGGCGTCTTCTCGAAGATCTTCAATGAAACGATGAAGGTGGCCGACACGCTGCCGATGCACTACCTGTTTTTTGATTTCGTGACGAACCACGAGTTCAGCCAGAAGTTCGTATCGCGCTACCATCCCATTGATCTCGCGCTGTTCGTTGGCTGCCAAAGTAAGGCCACCCAGGCCAAGCTCGAGCGCCTCGGCATGGGCTCCGATCCCAAAGACACCGATCGGTACAGCCTGCTGTACTCGGTGCTGCCGCGTAAAGAGTTCCCGTTCGGCCGCGAGGTGGAGCTGCCGATGAACCTCGGCGAAGACATCGGTTTTTTACTCGAGCCACTAGGCATCAGCTGGTTTCCCGCGTCGCGGTTCTCCGTGTTACCCGACGGAGGAGAGTACAAGTCGAGCCTGCAGCCCGCGCAGAACGCGATCGTGTTCGATCTCGTGTGCCCCGGCCGGTGCGCCGTGGAAGAGATCTTGGCCGAGTGGCAGCAGTGCCTGCGCAACGGGTACGAATACGCCGCGGTCGATGTGCTGGTGGGCTCCCCCGGCGTGGGAAATCTGTACGACCTTTTGCAGGAAGCCGGATTCTTCGTGGCGGGATTTTTGCCGTACCACATGGGTGACAAGCTAGCCCTGCGCTTTCAGGCCATCGGCCCCACGAAGGTGGCGTTCGACGAGATCAAGGTCTTTAGCCCTATCGCCAATCGCCTTCTCGATTTGATCCAGATTCAGTACGAAAGGACCCAATCCTTATGACGAACCATAGTACGGCCTCCGGCACCCTTCGGGGGCACAACGTCTTCCCCCATAGCGAAGCTATCTGCCGGGTGTTCGAGCCGCACCACTGGGATGCGACCAAGAACCAGATGATGGTCGACGCGTGCCGCGAGATGGCGGAGTTTCACCGTGAACATTCGCCGGACATCCGGTTCCTCTACGAAAAAAACGATTTCGACCCCTCCACGCTACAGACGGAGAAGGATCTCGAGCGGCTGCCCTTCATCGGCGTCACCGCGATGAAGTATTTTCTTTTGACCTCGCTGCCGCACGAAAAAGCGGTGCTCAAACTCACCTCCAGCGGAACGCGCGGGCAGAAGACGCAGATCTGGTTCGACGAGTGGAGCTTGGCCCGCGTGCAGGCCCAGATGGACGGGCAGTGGGAGCAAGAGGGGCTGGTGTCTAACGATCCCACCAACTACTGCGCCTTCATCTACGATCCGAACGATGCGCAGGATTTAGGCATCGCGTTTTCCGTTAAGAACGAAGAACGCTTTGCGCCCTGCAAAGAGTCGTTCTTCGTCGTGCGCAAAAACAAGCAGGGGGCCTGGGAGTTCGACAAGGACAAGGCAATTTCCCAGCTGCAAAAGTACGCCAAGGACACCTCGGCCACGCGCCTGCTCGGAATTCCCAGCTTCCTGTTCGAGCTTCTCGTGGTGCTAGAAGAGCGCAACCTCACGATTAAGCTTCCGCCCAATAGCTGGCTCATCACCGGTGGCGGCTGGAAAGCGGCCGAAGACAAGAGCGTGACCCGGGCCGAATTCCGCAAGATGGTAACCAAGCATTTGGGAATCAAAGACGCCCACATTCGCGACGGCTTCGGAATGGCCGAGCATAGCGCGCCGTACATGGAGTGCGATCTGCACAAGTTTCACGTGCCGGTTTACAACCGCATTCTGGTCCGCGATCCCGCTACCCTCGAAGTTTTGCCGAATGGCCAAACCGGAATGCTCGAGTTCATCACGCCGTTCAACGCGATGATGCCGAACTTAGCGATCCTCTCTACCGATCTGGGCTACCTCGACGCGGAACCGTGTGAATGCGGGCGCAAGTCGCCGACCTTCACCCTGGTCGGCCGTGGCGGCATCAAGAAACACAAGGGCTGCGCGATTACGGCCACTGACCTGGTGAAAAGGAATTAAATTTATGCGTCACTATTACTTTGGTGAGTGGGTAGAACGTAATTCGCCGCTGACGGCGGAAGAGGTCTCGGACCTTATTTCGCGCGGCCGCAAAGAGGCCCGGACCTTCGCGGCCTATCCCGTCGAGCAGGTGCTTTCGCTGCTCGATAAAGTGGGCCAGCTATGGGCGGATCCCGAGTATGGCCCGCGCAAGCAGCTGCAGGCTTCGTTACCCCAATCCACCGGCTTTTCGCCGGCCATGATCGAGATGGGGCTCGCCGAGATCCCCTTCGTTCTCAAAGCGTCGCACCTACGCGACAAGCTACGCGTAGAGCTGGGCAGCATCGAGCGGGAAGGGCAGTGGACCTACGTCGATCGCAGCAAGACCGCGCTTACGCTGAGCCCACTGGGCACTATCCTGCACGTGCTGTCGGGTAACGTGTTTCTGGTAGGCCTTGGCTCGCTCGTGGAGGGGCTCATCACCGGTAACGTCTCTATCTTGAAGCGCAGCTCCGGCGATGCCGACGGCGGCTTCATGGAGATGCTAGTGCAGTCCATCGGTGAGCTGGACACGGACGGCGTGGTCTCGAAATCATTCGCCATTGTCGACTATCCGTCTTCCGCCAAGGGCGTGATCGCGCAGTTCAAGAAAGAGGTCGACGGGATCGTGGTGTGGGGAGGCGAGCAAGCCGTGAAGGCCTACCGCGACGATCTCCCGGCCCGCACGCGCTTCATCGTCTTTGGCCCCAAGATTTCGCTCGGCCTCGTGACGGAAAAAGGGTTGCAGCAGTGGGGCGCCTACGCCATCGGCGAAAAGCTTGCCTCGGAGCTAGCCATTTGGGATCAGAACGCCTGCACGGCTCCGCAGGTTTGCTACGCGGAGAACCGCGAAGTGGCCGAGGCGGTAGCGAAGGCACTCGCCTTCTCCCTCGATAAGAAAGAGAAAGAGATGCCGGCCGGCCCCGCCGACGCCAACACCGCGGTAGAGATTCAGAAGATGCGATCGGTCGCGGAGATCGAACACGCTCGTAATTTGGGCAAACTTTACGAATCCAAGGGCTCGGTGGCGTGGACGGTAATCGTCGACGACAAAATGGATGTCGAGTCCTCACCGTTGCACCGCACGCTGCGCATCGTGGCGGCCCCTTCGCTCGATGCCATTTACAAAGAACTCGAATCCGTACGCGGCTACCTGCAAACCGTAGGCGTGGCCGCGGCGCAGGCCGAGCTCAAAGACGTCGCTACTCACCTTTCGCGCGCCGGAGCGGTGCGCATTCTCGAAATTGGCCAGATGGCCGGGGGCGAGATCGAAGACCCGCACGATGGCGCCTACGATCTGCCTCACTATTTCAATGTAACCTTCGCCCGTTTTCCCACGGCGAGCCGCTGGACCGGCTCCGACATCGACTCGCGGCTGCGTTTGCTCTTGGCGATTGCCAAGGGGTCGCCGTTCTACCGTGAGCGGTTGCAAAAACTGGAAGTGAACGGCGTGGCCGATTTGCCGAAGGTACCTACGCTAACGCGCGAACAGATGGAAGCGGGCCTTCCGCCCCACGGCAACTCGCTGTTTTCGGGTCACTGGCAGCCGGGCGGTTACGTCTCGCGCAGCGGTGGTTCGACGGGCGAGCCGAAGTTCTCGGTGTACGACGGACACGACTGGGAGCAGATGATTGGCTCCGCGGTCGACGTGTTCAAGGCGGCGGGTCTGAAGGCCGGCGATCGGCTGGCGAACTGCATGCTGGCCGGCGACCTTTACGGCAGCTTCGTTAGCTTCGATCACATCAACGCGCGCATCGGCGTGCAGACCTTCGCCTTTGCGGAGAAGCTCGACGCGGACCTGTTCCTAAAGATCTGGCGCACCTTCAAGCTCAACGTCATTCAGGCCATTCCGGCCGTCATGTTTCCGCTCTTGCGCGAGGTAAAGGCCAAGGCTCCGGAGTTCATGCTCGAAAAGGTGATCTTTGCCGGCTCGCCCCTGCAGCCCTCCGACAAGAAATGGATGATCGAGTCCCTGGGCGTAAAACGGATAACGTCGATCATCGGCGCCAACGACGGCGGCCAGATTGGCTACCAGTGCGAGATGCAGTCGGGCGCGTTCCACCACACGGTGGACGACTTCAACTATCTCGAAACGCTGGATGAGAATGGCCGCCCCTGCGAACCCGGACAGCCGGGCAAGCTCGTGCTGACGTCGCTCATGAAGTACGCCTATCCGCTGATTCGCTATGAAGTGGGCGACATGGCCCGCATCGACCAGGGACAGTGCCCGTGTGGCCGCCCCGGCCGCGTGTTCGAGTACCTGGGCCGTTCGGACGACACGCTCTGCGTGGGAGTCATGAACCTGCGCTACCGGGATTTTCAGGCGGCGTTGGAGCAGGAACCGATTTCCGCGTTACAGATTCTGGCGGAAAATCCCCACGGCCTCGATGACCTCGTGGTGCGCGTGGAGTCGGGCGAGCTGGGCGGGGCCGAAGATCGCTTGAAAGAACACGTGCTGACGAACGTCGCCAAGGTGCGCGACAACCTCGAGTCGGGGGCTATTCGCTCGATTCGCGTAGAGGTTCACCCTCTGGGCTCGCTGCCGCGCAATCCGCGCAGTGGGAAGATTAAGAACCTCATCGATACGCGGAGCTAACGTGACCATTCTGAAAGAAACCAACTTCTTCCGTCTGTGGCTGGGGCAAATCCTAAGCCAGTCCGGCGCCCGCATGGTGCAGATCGCCATCCTGTGGTGGGGCGTGCAGAACGCGGGAGAGTCGGCCGGCCGCTGGGCCGGAGGCTTGTTGGTGCTTTCGGCGTTGCCTTCGCTGCTTTTCGTAAAATGGTTTGGGCGGCTCATCGATTCGAAGCCGGCGCGCCGGATTTTGATCTCGACCGACATTGCCTCCGGCACGCTCGTGGCGTTGCTCGCCCTTTGCTTCTTCACGGGCACGCTGTCCACGCCGGTGATCTACGCCCTGGCGTTTGGGCTGGCGGCCTGCCAGTCGCTACTCGACCCCACCCTAAACCGCTCGGTCGCCCTCGTAGCGAGCCCGGAGGGGCTCGATAAGGCGGTCGCCATGGCCACCTCGACCCAAAGCCTTGCTAATTTCGCCGGCGCGATGCTGGGCGCTTTGCTCATCGATCACATCGGCATCGTGTCCACCTTAGGACTGGCCAGCGTAGGTTATTTCGTTGCGGCCAGCTCATCGGCCCTAACCCGTTTCGCCCCGGTGCCCGAGCCAGTTACGGTGGCGGGGGCTGCGCCGGTGGAAACGCCGTGGCAGGTGCTGGGCCATTACCCCTTTTTGAAACGGCTGCTCATCGGTTTTGGTCTGGTGAATTTCTTTTGCACCCCCACGCTTCTGGTTTTGCCCCTGTTCGTAAAGCGCGTACTGAATCTGTCGGCGAGTGAGCTGGGCTTACTCGAAGGGGCGCTGTGGCTGGGGCTCATCCTGGGCACGTGGGCGAGCGGAGTTCTGAAGCTGTCGCAGGACATCGTGAAAGTGGCATTCGGCTGCCTCTTGTTCCTCGGCGCGGGCTTCGCGCTGCCGGCATTTTTTCCGATGTTCCCGGTTTCGGCGGTATCGCTCTTCGTGGCCGGCGCCGCCCTTGGCGTCAACAACGCGCGGTTCTTCGTCTTTGCGCAGAACTCTGTGGCGGATCACGAGAAGGGGCGCTTCTTCTCCATCTTGTCCGCGGTCATTGGCTTTACCTTTCCGGTGGCCTACCTGCTGTTTGGTCTTCTCGTCGATACCGTGGCGGTCACCACCGTCATGGTGGCCCAAGGGGTGGGCATCGGGATTCTCGCGTTTTACTTTCTGGGGCTCCGGGAAGAGGCACGGGACCTCGTCGAAGAAGAAGCTTTGGGGGCTAATTAAATGGAACTCGATTTTCGTAGAGCACTGCCGCGCGACGCTTTTGGTTTGATGCGCCTGTATCAGCTGGCCAATCCGAATCACACGGTCGACGACCTGATGCTGTACCAGAAATCTCTGGTGCAAGAGATCACTACCGAGCAAACGATTTGGCTCGTGGGTGAGCGGGGCGACGAGATTGTGGTGTACCTGGGAATTCAGCTCGATCGCAGTAACCGCCTGGCGAAGATTTCGCGCGTAGCGGTTCACCCCGAACTATCAAAACAAAACGAGCTGTTCGAGCAGGCCATGCCTCGGCTGCTGAAGTATCTGGAAGAGAAGGGGGTAGACGTCGTCTACACGACCCCCCGCACGATCACGCTCGCGCAGCAGGAGGTCACGCTGCGCTTCGGATTCAAGATGCTGGGCGTGTTCCCCAATGCGTTCGGCGGTGATCCGCTGCGGATCAACGGGCTATCGGCGTACTTTTTTCCGAACGCGCTGGCCAAGCGCAAGGCCGCGCGGTTCTCGCTTCACCCGAGTGTAGCCCCCTTCTTCGAGAAGGTTGCCGAGCTTTGCGATCTGGAAAAGTTGCCGGTCGCCACCCCCCGACCGTTTGATCGCGTCCACGCCCACGTGCTGCCGCCGCTGGAGATTATTCCCGCCCCCGGCTTTGTCTCGCACCGCTTTGCTAAGCTGAAGGAACGGCAGGCGTTGAGCGTACATTTCTACCCCTTTCACGAGCCCAACGTGCTCATCACCGACCCCGCGCAGCGGATAGAGATCTTCATCAAGATGGTTCCGGAAGAACGCTTCGCCGCTATTTTGGGTGAGCGGCTCGACGTCTACGTGAATCCCGTGGAGCTGTACCGCAAGATTGCCGTGCTGCTGAATCAGAACGGCATTACCTACCTCGAAGTGATCAACGACGCGGGCGATCTCAGCGGCACGCAGGCCATTCTCGAGGCGGGATTTCTGCCCAGCGCATACTTTCCGGCCTTCAAACGGCTGAGCGATTCACGCCGGGACTACGTGGTGCTTTCGTGCTCATTCGAAAAACCGTTGCCCGTGGCGGAAGCCGATGCGGTGAACATTCACCCACTGTATCTGGACTATCTGCGCGAATACCGTCGGCAAGAGCAGGAACGCTACTTCGAGGCGTTTTCCACGCCGGGCACGCGGCGCCAGGCGGCCGACAGTGCCGCCGAAGAGATTCGACGGCTAAGGCTGGTGGCGCCGTCTCCGGCCCGCGCGGAAAC
>JBGSST010000275.1:0-7824 GCA_041736915.1 Bdellovibrionota bacterium | reverse complement strand
GAAGAAGGGTGGCGCCTGCATAAGGATGGTAGCCAATTCTGGGCGAACGTCGTCATCACCGCACTCCGGGATAACGATGGGTCCTTGCTCGGTTTTTCCAAAGTAACTCGCAACCTCACCGAGAAAAAGCTGGCCGATGATCGACTGAAGCAAGCTTACGCCGACCTCGAGCACCGGGTTCAAGTGAGAACCAAGGAACTTTCGCTCGCGAAGCAAACGGCCGAAGCCGCGGTACGGGCACGTGACGAGTTTTTTTCGGTGGCCTCGCACGAGCTACGAACCCCGCTCGCGGCTTTACGCCTTCAGGCACAGATCCGGCTGCGAAGCTTGGATAAGGGAAGGCTCACCGATTTCTCGCCCGATAAGTTGTCCGCCCTTTTTCTGGATGACGAACGGCAAGTGCGGCGACTGACCGTGCTCGTGGAAAACATGATGGACGTGGCAAAGCTCACCTCCGGCAATCTCCAGCTAGATCCGGAAAATTTTGATTTGGCCGAGCTGGTTCGCGACACCGTGAAGCGGCTTGAAGGATTGCTGGAACAAAGTGGCAACCGTGTGAACCTAGCTTTGCAGGCAAGCGTCGTTGGCCACTGGGATCGGCATCGCCTGGAACAGGTGTTGTCCAACCTACTATCCAATGCCGGTAAGTACGCCCCGGGAAGCCTCGTCGACGTAACGCTGTCCGCTTCCGGCGAGCAGGCCGTACTCGAAGTTCGGGATTTTGGTCGTGGCATTGCTCCTGCGAACCAGGAGCGAATCTTCGTTCCCTTCGAGCGAATCAAAGACGCGAACACCACGTCGGGACTGGGCCTCGGCCTTTACATCACCAAACAAATTGTTGAAACGCACGGCGGCTCTATCTCCGTGCATAGCGAACTGGGACAGGGATCGCGATTCACTATTCGCTTACCTATCGCCCCGGTGTTTACGGCAGGAGAGAAAAAATGAGCGCCAGAGTTTTAGTCGTCGAAGACGATAAGGACATTCGCCGAAACGTAGTACAGCTGCTCGAGCTGGAGGGCTACGCGGTGGAGGCGGCGGGAAACGGGCTCGAAGCTTTGACGGCGCTGCAGGGCGCGCAAGTACTTCCGTCGGTAATCATTCTCGACTTGATGATGCCGGTGATGGACGGCTTCCAATTCCGCGAAGAGCAAAACAAACAGCCTCAGCTCGCGAAAATTCCGGTGATTATCATGACCGCCGACGGGCGTACCGATGAGAAGCGCATGCGGGCGGGAGCCGTTGCGGCGCTTCGCAAGCCCGCCGACGTCGATGCCATCTTGAATCTAGTCAGCAAGTTTTGCGCAAAGCCCTAGAACGGAAGAAGGACTAACTTTTGACACACGACCACGCCCCCTCTACCTCCTGGATCGCGCGATACGCGCGTGATCCGGTGAGCGGTCTCACCCACTTGCTGGGGGCGCTACTCGGAGCGGGCGGGGTCGTGTACCTACTTGTAAAAATCGGCCCGACGGGCGACGTGGCCAAGCTTACCGCGGCTTTGGTTTTCGGCATCAGCCTCATCGCGCTCTACCTTTCCAGCGCCGCCTATCATCTGTTGCACGTTTCGAAGAAGGCGCAGCTGGTGCTACGCCGAATAGACCACGCGCTGATTTTCACGCTGATCGCCGGCAGCTACACGCCCTACTGCATGGTCACGTTGCGAAACACCTGGGGCATGCCGTTGCTCGCCGCCATCTGGGGCATCGCCATTTTTGGATTGGCGCTCAGCATTTTTTGGATTCATGCCCCCCGTTGGCTGACGACGGCGCTGTACCTCTTCATGGGTTGGTTCATCGTGCTGGTCTTTCCTTCGCTCAACCGTGAGCTAGCCCCCGCGGCTATGTGGTGGCTCATCGCGGGCGGCCTTAGTTACACGGTGGGGGCCGTGATCTATGCCTTGAAACGCCCCGACCCCTTTCCCCCTCACTTTGGCTTTCACGAAATTTGGCACCTGATGGTGCTGGCGGGCAGCACCTGCCACTTCGTGAGCGTGGCCATCGTGCTAACGTAACGGCCAAGACCGACGGTTACTGAAGCAGGTCTTCGTAGAACGCGCCGAACTTTCCGTCCGGATGGTTGAGTTGCAGCTCCAAAATCCAGAGCGACGTCGCCGGGTGAAAGGGCACCTTGCTAAGCCGTTCTTTCGAATACTTCGTGTGAGGAAAATCACTCACGCGATGGCCCGTCACCTTCTCGACTAAAGTCCAGCCGAGGTCCGGAGCCCGCTCTCTCATCCACGCATAAATTTTTTCGCCGCTGGCCCCTTCATCCCGCCACATCCGGCGCCCTTCGGCCCATAGGTCGCGGGCGGCCTGCGCGCACTGCTCGTACTCGGCGTTCGCCCCGAACGCAAAGCTATCGCCCACGTCTCCTTCGTACTCCAGATCGGATTCGGAGCCTCGCCAAACGGGCCCCAGATCGAGATAAACGGCATCACCCTCCTGCAGCCGGTACTCTTTCTGGAGCGACTCGTGGAAGGTAAGCGCGGTGCCCGGACCAAAGCGCACGTAAGGACGGTGCCAGTGGCGCGGCGATCCCATTGCGGTAAATAGGCGGGTGGCCAGCTCGCGGGCTTCATTCTCGGTCATGCCGGCTTTTAAGCTGCGGCGAATTTCTTGAAACCCGTCCCAGCTTTTTCTTTGCGCATCGACGAGACCTTGCCGGATGAACTCCGGGTGAACCGACTCTAGACTTTTCCCGGAAACCGAAGCCACGCCAACGTGATGCAGGTCGCTCATGGCAGCGTCATAACACAGCCCAACCACCTTCTCCACGCACGAACCGGCTAACGACGGAGGGCTCGTAACGGAAATCTTCGCCGCGATCGAAACGCGTTATGGCGATCGTGGGCGTCGCCGTAGTGTCGACCTCAATCCAATTAAATGAGTTGGAGGCGCCCGACCGCGTACGGCTAGACAAGCTGGTGCCGGCCACCGCCAGCACCATCGATCGCGGCACGTCGGGGTACCGTGTGCCGGACAGAGTCACGTAAGGGTCGTGGATGTGACCACCCATTACGAGATCGACCCCGTATTTGTCGAAGAGCCGCATCGCTTCGTTTCGCCCTTTCAGCAGGTTCTTCTCGTCGGCGGGCTTGGCGCAGTCCACGGGGTGGTGAAACGCCGCCACCAGCAACTTCGCCTTTCCGGTGCCTTCCTTTAGCCGCCGCTCCAACCTCGGCAAGTTGAAGTCGCCCTGTACGT
Organism: Bdellovibrionota bacterium; assembly: GCA_041736915.1. Classification (GTDB taxonomy): domain Bacteria; phylum Bdellovibrionota; class FAC87; order UBA2466; family UBA2466; genus JBGSST01. The sequence continues at coordinate 4,618 of JBGSST010000275.1, read as the reverse complement.
GCCGCCACTGGCTCGTCGAATTGAGCCCCATGACCAGCACGTCGCCATGCCGAAAGTCCTGCTCTAGGTGATCCTTAAAGAGCCGCTTGAACCCGCGGTAAGGATGAAAAACCCGCGCATAAAGATTAAAGAGCGGAATATCGTGATTTCCGGGCACCGCTATGAAGGGAATCGGAGACAGGCTCTGCGTGAACTGCCTCGCTTCGGCGAATTGCTTGCGCCGAGCCCGCTGGGTGATGTCGCCAGTTAGCAGGATGAGGTCCGGTGCCCGTTCCTTCAACGAGGCAATTAGCCCTTCGCGTACCCCCGGAAGTATCGTTCCAAAGTGCGGGTCCGACAGATGCGCAATCTTCAACTTCACGCCGGCGTACCCCGCGGGGGTAGTACCAGATTGAGCACTTCGGGCACGGCCTGCACGCGCAGGGGTGCCCGCATCTGAAACAGCTCTCCGTCGAGTGCCACGGTATGAAAGCCTCTGCGCATGTGGATGGTTAGCTCCTCGACACAAAAAGTGTCGAGCCGCTCGTCCTTTTCCAAAGTTTTAAATATTCCCCGGAACATTATCCGCAGAGTCTCGAGCTTCGTCACGGGCTTCATCAGCACCGCCGCGAGCCGGTCCTGTTTCATGCACTGGGCTACATCCATATCGAGGTTTCGCAGCTGAAGTGCGTTGTTCCCCAGAAAGATCATCGGCGTGTAAACCGTTTGGTTCTTCTGGTCGCTCACCAGGTCTACCTTCAAAAGAAAATGCCGGCTGAACAGGCTTACTATCGACGACAAAATCGCCACGAGGCGGCTACGTCCAAAGCGGCTGGTCGCTTGCTCGCGCTCACGTATCGCCTTGGCGTAAAGCCCAAGCGAAGCATTGATGAGAAAGACGTGGCCATTCAGTACGCCCAGGCGAACCGGGCGGACTTCTCCGGTGAGGGCCAGCCGGAAGGCCTCGATTGGCTCTTCGGGAATATTGTGGGTACGCGCGAAGTAGTTGAATGTTCCGCACGGCACCGCCGCAAACCTTACCGGTTTTCCGTGCGCGGCCTGCGCCACGCCGCGGATCGTACCGTCCCCTCCCGCGGCCACCAGGATGCCGCCGTCTTTCTCCGCCGCGGCCACCGCCTCCTCACTTCGCTTGTCGAAGTCGCGGGGGGAGGAGGTGTCGTAGGTCACCAGCTCATAACCGAGCTCCTGACAGACCTCACCCGCTTTCTCGACGAGCTCGGCCCCCTTTCCTTTACCCGATTTGGAGTTGGCGATGAGGTGTACGCGTTTGCTCGATTTCATGGACCCCACACTTTGCAATTCTCGTGCAATGCGAAATGGCACGGCCTCTGCACTCCATTCACGGTACAAACGTTCGCCGCAAGGCGAAATTAAAAAGGGGAATCGAACATGTGGACTTTAGTCGTAGTTTTACTGGCCCTGTGGGCCTTGGGAATGGTCAGCTCGTATACGCTCGGTGGTTTCTTACATATTGCGCTCGTCGTGGCGTTGGTCGTGGCCGTAGTGCAATTGGTTTCGGGACGTGGACGTCTCAACGCCTAGCCACATCCGCCACCGAGAGGAAAATATGGTCAGAAAAATAGCCTCAGGCTTTCGCGGCTTCATCGTTATGCTGCTAATTGCAGTAGTGCCGATGAGTGCCGCTCAGGCGTCGATGATCTCCACCGACCGGGTAGTGGCCAACATGGCCCGGGATCGTGAACGTATTCGCGATTTCGTGCAACGGCAGGATGTGCAGAAGCGCATCGTGGCTCTCGGCGTGAATCCCGCCGAGGCCGCCGATCGTGTGGCGAGCTTATCGAACGCCGAAGTCGCCAAGATTGCCGGCCATCTCGATCGCCTGCCGGCCGGTGCCGATGGTCTGTACATCGGTTTGGGGACGCTAGTACTAGTCGTCATTCTCGTCGTACTACTAGTTCGCCGATGAGAAGGCTGCGTATTGCCGCAAGTTGGGGCGGGGCTTTGCTAGCTCTGAATGCCTGCGCCACCTTGCCGTTGGATCACTACCTTGCTGGCCCGCGCACGGTGCCGATCAAAGCCGAAGTGGAAGGCGTGCCTTTCATTCAGCAGGATCGGGACCAGTGCGGGCCGGCCTCCGCGGCCATGGTGATCAGCTGGGCGGGCCGTCCTATCACCGCCGATGAGCTGTCCGAGAAGATGTTCACTCCGGGCAAGCGGGGAACCATGCAGCACGACATGCTGGGGGCCGCACGGCGCGAGGGTTTTCTCGCCATCCCCATTCGGGGCCACGATCCGCTATTCAAAGAGGTGGCGGCGGGCCATCCCGTACTCGTCTTTCAGAATCTGGGTTTGAGCTGGTTTCCCGTTTGGCATTACGCGGTCGTCACCGGTGTTACGATCTCGAGCAGGAACGCATGCGACTTCATTCCAATCGGGACAACAACCGGTACCACAGCCTGAACTCTTTCGACCGCGAGTGGGAAGGCGGCGACTACTGGGGGGCCGTGATCCTTCCGCCCACGGAGCTATCCGCCTCGGCCGACGAGGTGGATCATCTGCAGGCCGCCGCGGGAATCGAGCGTGCGGAGCGGGCCTCCGCCGCGGAGACGGCCTACCGCACCATCTTACGAAAGTGGCCACGTAGCCTCGGCGCGCACGTGGGGCTGGGCAACGTCCTGTTTGCGAGCGGTCAGGCCGACGAGGCCACCGTAATTCTGCGCCGGGCCAGCGGGTACCACCCGAAATCCGCGGAGGTTTGGCATAACCTGGCCATTGCTTATCGGGGCGCCAAAAAAACGGCGCTAGCCAAACGGTCCGCGCGCCAGGCCGTACGCTTGGCCTCGGCCGAAGATAGTCCGCTGTACCGGCAAAGCCTCGGCACCCTCTTGAATTAGCGGCGATTCCCCACTAGAACTGCCCCCATGAGCACTATCAATGCGAGTCACATTCTTGTCGAATCCGAGCACGAAGCCCAGGACCTGGTGAAAAAACTAGGCGAAGGCAAAACCTTCGAGGCTTTGGCCAAGGAGTTTTCGAAGTGCCCGTCGGGCCGCAACGGCGGAAACCTGGGCCCCTTCGGTAAGGGACAGATGGTGGCGCCGTTCGAAACGGCCGCCTTCGCTCTCAAAGTGGGTGAAACCTCGGCTCCGGTTCGGACGCAGTTTGGTTACCACCTGATCAAGCGCGTCGCCTAAAAGCCCGCGTTCTTCTAATCTGGCGCGCCCCTTGCTTCCCCTGAATTCGTCTTCAGTGGAAGTGTCGATTCAAGGAGTGCGCTATGAACCTTTTCCAACGCCTTTTCGCTTTTTCTTTTGCCGCCACGGTCGCGCTCGGCAGCACGAGCCCGGGCACGGCGGGAAACGCCGATCCCGCAGGTCCGGGGAATCCAACGACCAACTCGGTCAATAACGCCAATACGACTCAAAACGATGCGGTGAATCCGGGAAGTACCACTTTTACGGACACCACCAGCGTTTATCCACGTCGTGCCACCACGGCGCGGGTTCAACGGAAGGCCGCCGAACGCGCGCCGCGGGATCACAAAAGCAATGCTGACACTCGCCAGTCGCGTAACGGCAGCAACGAATAAACAATTAACCCCCGGAGGAATTCACCATGATGGATCTATTCGACATCTTGAAACAGGAACACGTCAAACTACAGGGTGTGCTCGACAAGCTACTAGTCGCGGAAGAGGCCCCGGAGCGCGACAAGCTGTTGACCCAGGTTCGCGACCTGCTCGTGCCCCACTCGCGCGCGGAAGAAGCGGTTCTCTACAACTTCATGCGCGAGATGGAAGACACGAAAGAGCTAGTCTCTCACTCGTACCGCGAGCACATGAAAGCGGAGACTTTGCTGCGGGGGTTGCAGGTGAGCGAGTCCGTACACCTCACCTGGAAGGCTGGCGTGGAAATGCTGAAGAAGGATCTCACGCACCACATCGCCGAAGAGGAAGGCAAAATCTTTCCCGCGGCCAAGGCCATCTTGCCCGAGGAAGATGCCGTGCAGATGGGCAAAGCATTCGAGCAGCTCAAAGAGCAGATCGGCGGCGGAATCATCAGCTCGCAGATGGAGCTAGTGGCGAACCTGATGCCGCAGAAGTTCCGAAACAAGTTCATTACCTCACTGAAGCTGGCGCAGATCCCGGACAAACAGGCCTCGTAATACGCGGTTAGCGGATAGGGAAAAAAGATGGGCAAACAGCCGAAGGGGAAAAACCCCAAGCACGACGTTCCGAAGAAAACCCAAAGCACTTTGAAAACGCAGGCCCTAGAGGCCTTTACCGTGGGTGACCAGGGGACGAAGCTCACGACTAACCAGGGGCTTCGCATCAACGACGATCAGAACTCGCTCAAAGCGGGAGAGCGCGGCCCCACGCTGCTCGAAGATTTTCATCTGCGTGAGAAAATCACGCATTTCGATCACGAGCGAATTCCGGAGCGGATCGTTCACGCTCGCGGATCGGGAGCGCACGGCTTCTTTCAGGTCTATAAGTCCTTAGCCAAGTACACGTCCGCGAAGTTCTTGCAGGACCCCGCACAGAAGACGCCGGTGTTCGTGCGTTTCTCGACGGTGGCCGGTTCGCGAGGGTCCACCGATCTCGCGCGTGACGTGCGCGGCTTCGCCACCAAGTTCTATACCCAAGAGGGTAACTACG
>JBGSST010000269.1:0-8801 GCA_041736915.1 Bdellovibrionota bacterium | reverse complement strand
GTGCCATCGTCGAAATAGGCGCGGCGGTACCAATCACCATCCCAGGCGTTGCCCTCGATCGCGATCTTCAACTTTTTGAGGTGGGCGTCATAACTCTTGGCCCGTGCTGGCTCCGATTCCCCCAGCAGGCCGATGAACTTTTCTAGCGTGGCGTGAAGGAACCAGGCTACCCAGACACTCTCGCCCCGGCCCTCATGCCCCACGCGACTCATGCCGTCGTTCCAGTCGCCACTGCCCATCAAGGGCAAGCCGTGGGCTCCGGTTTTGAGACTACGATCCAGCGTGCGCGCGCAGTGATCGAGAAGCGTTCCGCTTTCCGGCGAAATCGTTGGGCAGAGGTAGGCGCTGTCCATGCTTGGGTCCAGCGGCGGCGCCTCGATGAAAGGGATGACCTCATCGAGGATGCCGCGATCTCCCGTTTTTTCGATGTAGAAACTCGTCACGAAGGGCAGCCAGAGCAAGTCATCGGAAAAATGGGTGCGAACTCCCCGGCCAGTGGGGGGGTGCCACCAGTGCTGCACGTCCCCTTCCTTGAACTGCCGCGCGGCGGCCGTCAAAATTTGGGCCCGCGCTATTTGCGGCTTGGTATAGGTAAGGGCCATCACGTCCTGCAGCTGATCCCGGAACCCGAACGCCCCGCCGGACTGGTAAAACGCGGAGCGAGCCCAGACCCGGCACGACAGCGTTTGGTAGAGAAGCCAGCGGTTCATCAGAGTATTCATCGCCCGGTCGGGCGTTTTGATCTCAATCGTGCCCAGAACTCCATCCCAGTACGCGGTCACGTCGGCAAAGGCGGTGCTCGCGTTCACCGCGTTATCGAAACGGCGGGCGATTTCGCGAGCCGCATCGAGGTGATTGACCTCGCCGAGTCCGATACGGATCTCGCATTCCTGCCCCGGAGCCAGCGTGATTTTCTTCTGCAGGGCTGCACATGGATCCAGACCGGCCCCCGATCGGCCCGACAATGCCTCGCGAGCCAAACCCGCCGGTCGGGCCGGGCTGCGGTTGCGTCCCAGAAATGCCTTTCGATCACAAGTGAAACTATCGGGAGCCTCGCTCATGAAGCAGAAGGCGAGCCGTTCGCGAAACTCGTTGTTGTAGTTGTTTCGGGCCAGCAGCATTCCGGTATCGGGGTCTCGTTCCGTGAATACGTGAGCCGACGACGAACCCCGTTGCGTGCCCAGTACCCACTCGAGGTAACTCGTCACCGACAAGTTGCGGGTGACCGAGCCGTTGTTCTTCAAGCGAAGGCAGCTCAGCTTCACTTCGGCATCTAGGGGAACGAAAACGAGCAGCTCCGAAGAGATACCGTGACTGGCGTGCTCGAAGCGGCTGTAACCCTGGCCGTGTTTGATGACGTAGGTTTCCTTCTCCCGAATCGGGAGAGGGGTGGGAGTCCAGAACTCACCCGTCTCGTCGTCCCTAATGTAGATGGCTTCCCCTACCGGATCGGTAACCGCATCGTTCGACCAGGGTGTCAGCCGGTTCTCACGGCTATTAACCGACCAGGTATAGCCCGCGCCAGACTCGGAAATGAGGAATCCGAAGTCTTTGTCGTTGGCGATTACGTTGATCCACGGGGCCGGGGTCCACTGGCCCTCTTTCAAAACCGTGACGTAAAGCCGGCCGCCGTCCAGGAATCCACCCAAGCCGTTGAAGAACTCCAAAGTCGGCACGGTGGGTGAAACGCCGGACCCCGGTCTTTTGGGCCTCGTGGGAATCAAAGGATCCGGCAGGGCCTCTTCGATGAACCGCCTCGTTAGCTGCTCCTGCAAGGTTCCCTTGCCGGAGTCGATGTCCACTCGGGCTACCGATCGCAATAACGTAACATCCTCTTTGGGAATGATATCGGACCGGCGCACGAACACGCCGCCCGGCTTGTCCACCCAAGCTTGAAAACCACTCATTCTGAGCTGCCGGTGAATCTCTTCATTCAGCGCCTGCAAATAACTTGCGTCGGTTTCGTTGAGGATAACAAGATCGAACGACAGTCCCTTGAACCTCAAGTACTCGTGCGCGTGAAGCAGCTCGCGAACCAGCTTCAAGTCTTTTTCGTTGTTTATCCGGGCCAGGACGATGGGGAGATCACCGCTGATGCCGTAGGCCCACAATCCCGCTTGAGTTTTGTTGTTCAGCGCCAACGTGTGGGATCGCGGACGCAAAGACGGATCGGAGTAGATTAACCGCCCCGCAAGGCGTTGGAACGTATGGGCCTGGTCGCTGCTGATGTTCAGGTGCCGTAGCTGAACGCGTGATTTCGTCCAGGCCAGCTCCGTTTCACGCGTGAAGATATGCATGTCGTGGTACTTATCGGCGAGACGGGCGGCCTCATCGCGCGACGGAGCCACGCCGGTGGCAAAGCTAACCCGGGCGGTCTCACCGGGGGCGATCCGGATGGACTGCCGCAGCGAAAAGATGGGATCGAGGACCGATCCCGCGGTACCCGACAAAGGGCGATCGTCGGTAATGACGAAGGCATTCGAAGCGTCGCGGCCCCGTCCGATGAATCGGGCCCGATCGGTCTCGTATTGCACGGACCCCACGGCTTCGCCTTCAGTAACGATCACGTGAAATCCCCAAACTTGCGCCTCGTTGTCCGAGCGTCGGCGCCGGGTTGCTAGTAACGTCTCTTCCTCCGGCAGGAACTCCGTTTGCACGAAGAGGTTGCTGAAGGCGGGGTGGGCGATATCATCCTGCGGCAGGGCCAAAACGACTTCCATGAAGCTCGTCAGCTCGTACTCCCGAACGTCGGGGGAGTTGTTCGTGAGGGAGATACGGCGGATCTCCACATTGTCTTCGGGCGAGACAAGGATCTCGGTGTGAGTGATGGTTCTTCCGTCCCGCCGTAAATACTCGACTTTGTCTTCCGAGAACGTGGCTTCGTAACTTCGCGGGGCGATACCGGCCGGCTGGTAACTCGCCGACCACACTAGCCCCGTCGCGCGGTTTCGAATGTAGAAATACTGTCCCCAGTGATCCCGCGTGACATCTTCCCGCCAGCGGCTGACTGCGTGGGGGCCCGAGCGGGAGTAGCCGGAACCGGCCGTGGTGACCATGACGGAGTATGTGCCATTGGAGAGCAGCTGCGTTCTCGGAGTCGGCAGATCCACATCGGCAAAAATCCGCGGATTCCAGTCGGTCGAAAAATGCATCCCCTGGTAATGCACCTCTTCCGCGCGCGGCCGAGAAATAGTGACGCTCTGGGGAATGCGCTCCTGCAGCAGAAGCTGAGTGGCCTTAACCAGAGGCTCGGCATGAAATCGCCGTTGCATGGGGTTGTGGTTGAGCAGATTATCCATGGATACGAGGCTCATGCCTTGGTGGTGCGCCATATACGACCGCAACATGAAACTCTTCTGGTTTTTCTGCAGCCGTTCGGGCGTGTAGTCGATGGATTCGTAGAAGCCGTAGCGGGAAAAAGCGCCTCTTTCTTCCAAACTTCGCAAGTTGGCCAAGGCGGCGAACGGCTCGATAGGCGAGGCCAGCATGGTGGAGTACGGCGATACCACCAGATCGTCACTCAGCCCGCGCTTGAGCCCCAGACCAGGGACGCCGAACGGGCCGTACTGGTAAATCAGCTGCAAATCGCGCGCGTTGAAGCCGGCCTCGGAGATACCCCAGGGCACCCGCTGCTTTTGACCGTACTCGATCTGCCGGGCCACGACGGCCCGGTAGGTTTGATCGAGAAGCGTATTGGCGTAGCGGCGCATTACCAGCAGCGGCATCAGATACTCGAACATCGTGCCGGTCCACGAGATAAGCGCTCGGCCGCCCTTCACGGCGGTCACCTGCCGGCCGAGCTTAAACCAGTGTTCCTGCGGGATGTCGCCTTTGGCGATCGCCACGAAGCTAGCCAAACGCGACTCGGAGGCCAGTAGATCGTAGTAAGATTTGTCCTGCCGTCCGTCGCCTACGTTGTAGCCGATGACGAACAACTTTCGTTGCTGGTCGAATAAAAAACCAAAGTCCATCGCCATCACCAGCTCATCGCACTTCTCGACGAGCTTCATCCGGCGCTCTGCGAACTTCGCGTCCAGTGATGTCAAATCACGCGTGAACTCGTTCACTTGATGGAGTGCGGCCGTCAGCCAGGTGCGCACTTCTTTAAACTCCGGCCCGGGGGTCTCGATGATCAGGGCATTCAAAATGTCATCGGTGTCGATCAAACTCCGTTGCAGCGCGCGAATACCTTGCTCGTAATCGGCCGGCGTTTGCCAACAATCGGTGGTGACCAGCGCGCAGGCTTCGCTCACCGCGTTTCGAAACTGCTCCAGGCTAACCACTCCCGAGGTGGGCGCCACGCCGGGAATTCGATCCGCTTCTGTTTTGAGTACGTCCAAGGTGTCGGCTAAACCTTCCTGGGCGTGAGGGTTTGCGGGCAAGGCGTTCGTCAGATCAAGTAGGGCTTGCTTGAAGGTCAGGAAGTGCCCCGCCAGATTTCCGCTGTCGACTGTCGAAATGTACTGAGGCTTGAGGGGCTGTAGCGTTTGGGTATTGTACCAGTTAAAAAAATGACCGTGTTTGCGCTCGAGCTTTTCTAGCGTGGTGAAAGTTTTTTCTGCCGACTCTACGAGCTCGAGCGCACCGACGTAGCCAAAATCGTAAGCGGCGCTTAGCGACAGTAGCTGCAAACCGATATTGGTGGGGGAGGTGCGGTGGGCCACTACGGGCTCGGGCTCTTCCTGGAAATTGTCGGGAGCCAGGTAGTTGTCCTGCTCGGTGACGAAAGTCTCGAAGAAGTGCCACGTGCGGCGGGCGTAAGCGCGATAAGCCGCGCGCTCCGACGCGTCGAGCGGACGTTCGAGCTTTATCGGACGTTGCTTAATCCACGCCTTCAGCAAAGGGGCGGTGAGCCAGGCCACAAGAAAGGGAGACGCCACGGCCAGCGCGTCGGGCCGACGAAACAAAACGAGAACCAAAGCCGCCAAAGCCACCCCGGGCCCCGGAGCTAGCCATTGCCGCCACGAACTGACCTTACCCCCGTCGTTTTGGGCCTCGGCAAAGCTTTTCCATTCCAGAAGTTTTTTGTGACTGATGAAACGGCGATAGAAGACGCGCACTATGGCATCCACCTGATTCCAGGCCTGCTCAGCCATAAAGACGAGCATCAGCAGAATCTGCTGCACCTGTATCGACGCTCCGGCCCAGCTGTGACCAAAGTGGCCACGCCAGGAGACACCCTGGCGATGATGGAAAATATTGTTCGTGACCGTAGCATAAACGGGAAAGGCAAAAAGGATCACGATCATCAGCGTCCAGATGAACGGCGAGCCGGGAAGCAACGTCCAGGCAAGGAGCAGCCATAAGAGGGCCGCCGTGGGCGTGAGGCTGCGTCGCAGGTTGTCCAGAATTTTCCATCGGGAAAAAAGCGGCAGCCGATTTTCTTCTGACCGGGAAGTCGCGGTTGGTACGCGCGAGAGCAACCACGGAGCAATCTGCCAGTCGCCGCGAATCCAGCGGTGCTGGCGGCCGGAGTAGGTTTCGTAGTCGGAGGGATAATCGTCGAAAAGCTCTACGTCGGAGACTAGGGCGGAACGGGCGAAGCACCCCTCGAAGAGATCATGACTGAGCAGCGTGTTCTCCGGAACCCGGTTGGCCAGTGCCGTTTCGAAGGCATCCACCACGTACAAGCCCTTACCCGTGTAGCTGCCTTCGCCGAAGAGATCCTGATACACGTCCGAGCAGGCCGTGGTGTAGGGGTCTAACCCCGTGCTGCCCGAGAAGATATGGGCGAAGTGGCTGCGGCTGGCGCTAACCAGCGACACGCTGGCGCGCGGCTGCAAGATGCCGTACCCGTTGACCACGCGTCCTTGGGCGGCGTCGTACTCGGGCTGGTTCAAAGGGTGCAAAATCGTGCCGATGAGCTGGTGCGCGGCTCCGCGCGGAAGCTGCGTATCCGAGTCCAACGTGATGATGTACTGGACCTTGGACAAGAACTCGTGGGGCGCAGTGGGCTCGAGAAACGTCGTGTCCTTGGCGCCCCTCAAGAGGCGATTGAATTCATGCAGCTTGCCGCGCTTTCGCTCGTAGCCCATCCATTTTCCTTCGGCGGCATTGAACTTGCGGTAGCGGTGAAAAAGAAAGAAACGTGACTCGTTTTTGGTTCCGTACCGCTCGTTGAGCGCGTCGATGCCTTTGCGGGCCATTTTCAGCAGAGGCATGTCCCCGGGTAGCGTTTCGTGATCCGCGTCGGCGAAATCGCCCAATAGCGCGAAATAGATGTGCGGGTCCTGGTTGGCGAGGTAGTGAACCTCCAACCCTTCCAGCAGCTCCTGAACCACGCTTTCGCGGGTGAGAAGGGTGGGCACCACCACCATCGTGCGAGCCTCTTCGGGGATACCTCCCTCGGTATTGATTTTAGGCAGTGGCCGCGGCTTGAGAAAAAAGGCGACGTTATGATTGAGAATGCTCAAAGCAAACTCACTGGCGGGAATCAGCGCGAGCAGGCAAAACAGGATCCCCGCGACCTGGCTTCCCCCCGAGCTCGTGAGGTACTGCAATACGGGCAGTAGGAGCAAGGCGGTAAGCGTGGTGAGCGACCCTAAGTACACGAATGTGGGATGGCGCAATACCCAACGGGTCAGTCGCTCGCCCAGGCGGGTGCGGTAGCCAATGGTTTCCTCGAAGGCGACACAGCCATCGCCTATCAAATAGTATCCAACGTGAGAAGACTTCGGCCCCTTGGCTTTCCCCGCGATCGCAACCACGCGGCGCACGACCTCGATCTCACTTAACTTCGAACGCTTGGAAAGACGCTCGACCACGTGCCGGTAACGATCCCTGGTCGCAAAATCCATCAACGCGTACTTTTTCGCCGGGTCATCGCTCAGAATGGGATCGACCAGGCTCACGCTTTCCACGAAATCGCGCCAGTCCAGGGCGGACAATAGCCGCATGCTCGTGATGATATTTCCCACCGTAACCTGGGCGGTGGCTTGGCGGTTATGCTCCAACTGAGTGACCTGTTCGGTATTCGTTTGGTGGTGCTCGGCGAGCTGTTTTTCCAGCCATTCGAAGGCGGGGACTACATCGGGATCCTGATCGCGCAGGCGCTGGGTGAGCTGTACGATGAAAGCCCGGTTGAACTGTCGCGGCTCGCCCACTTTGGCGCGCAGCCTCTTCAGCACGGCTTCGGGGTCGCACTCGGGTTGGGCCGCCAGCTCAAGAAGTTCGTCGGCCAGAACGTCCGCCTCGGCTCGTTTCTGCCGGGCGTTCACGATTCTCAAAGCCAGGGGGGCAAGGTGCTCGACCAATGCGATACGCAAGGTAATGGCCGTGGCCCACAGCTCACCGATGGTCAACGGGGCGCGGCTTTGAAAAGAGCGCAGAAAGCGCTTCAAGGTATCGACATCGAGGCGGCTGTCGGTATGCGCGATAATCGCCAGAGCGATGGCGTAAACCCGAGGGTAACCTTGCAGTTCTCCCGAGGCCAGCTTCGGAAGCTCGTCGTAGTATCCCTTGGGCAAGTCCTGCTTAATCTCGCGAAGCTGCTCTTCCACGATGTGAAAATTGTCCACGAGCCATTCGGCGGCGGGGGACACGGGCTGTTTTTTGCGGACGGCCTCCGTTAACTTAAGGTACGCCGAGAGGATCTGCCGGCCATTGTCCTTTAGCTGAGACAACAAGAATCGGCCCCGCTTTGGCGTGGCACTGAGGGTGAACTCACTGGCCAGGTAGGCGGCATACTGTTCCAGCCGCTCGACACTGAAGAACTCTTCCCGAACGGAATCATCGTTCAGCAAGTCGGTAGAGCGTCTCAGAATCTGCAGGAAACTGGCATAAATTCGTTTGTTTCCGGCACCTAACATGGCTGGTCGCAACTTACGCCGACCTGGCCGAAGTTACGAGTGAATACCTCCGGCGGCCAAAGACAGAGTCGCGGCACTCCAATTTGAAGCCGACAACTCTTCGACGACATCTACTTCTCGCTCGTCGTCTCGGCCGATCGTCTTTATCCGTGCCTCCAAGCGGTGACGGACGAAGGGGCCACCGGGATGCATGAACTGGGCATACGCCTTGCTCTACCGTCGCCCGGGAGTGGGTAGGGCTGGAAACGGTCGACGTGAAAGCGGAGAAGTAAAATGAAGAAGCTGCTCTTGGGCCTGTCGCTATTCCTGTTGCCGCTGACCGCCTGCGCGGAGACTACCAAAACCGCCCCGCAGGCCGCCGCGGCCAAGCCTTTCGATCGTGTGCTAGTAATCACCGGAGACGGTTGGTAGAACTCATCGCTTTGGGCGGGTGGCACTTCGAACATCGCGGTAGGGCCGACGGCCCCACCCTTGAATCGACTGCAAAGCGCTGGTAGATCAGCTTCGTTTCACTAGAGCCTATTGCGTCGTGAGAAAGACACACATGTCGACGAATCGATACATGCAGTTTCTTCCTCCTGAAGAGCTGGCCAAGAAAGGCCGGATGAATTGGTCGGCGCTGGAGGCCGAGACGTATCGTCAATGGTTGGTCGCGAGTGTCGACATGCGGGTTCAGCAGTTTCTCGACTACCTCGGAACCACCCCGATGTCCGCCCCCGAAGAGTCCCTTGACCAGGTGGGCGCAAGAGTGGCTGAGCTGCTCCCACAAACCCAGTTCTCCCACGGAGCGCCCGCCAAACCAGAGTTGACCAACGAGGGGTTCGCAATGGCGAGCGATACGGGCCTTTTTGTCGCGCAGATGTTGCTGAAGACCTGCCCAAAACTTTGTTGGAGTGTGCTCCGTGAACCGAAAACGGATGCATCGTTCAATTTACCCGTCTTAACTGGGTTCGGACGGCTATCGCTCGATCCAGTGGGTGGTGCGATCGCTGA
>JBGSST010000205.1:0-6335 GCA_041736915.1 Bdellovibrionota bacterium | reverse complement strand
GGCGCATCAACACCAATACGGGTGAACCGCTGCAGGTGGAAGATGTGATCCTGAGCCACTCGTGGAGCCAGGCGCAGATTGGTTTCTTCAGTGACTCGTTCGGCATGGCATTCTCGACGGCCGGGGAGAAATGGATTCAGTTCTATTTCCGTAGCGCGAACGATGCTAGCCGCCGTTGCAACAACGGTGCGCCGATGGTCGACCACCTCTACATCAATTCGAACAATTATTACTTTTACTAAGTAGGAGCCTTTCATGCGGAGCGCACGTTTTTTGCTGGCGGCGGTTGTTGGTTTATTTTCTTGGAACGCGAAGGCGGATACTTACCTTTACGGTGGCGTAGGCTTGGGCGTAGCCGGTCTTTCCACCGGCGTTACCAGCGAGGTCGACAAGTTTGGTTTGGATCTCGATGTGAAAGGGTTGCTCTCTTTCGAGTTTGCGGACTGGGTGATGGATGTGGGTATCGGTTGGCGCTTCGACTCGGTTAAGGGCGGCCCCGCGAGTAGCCGCGTGACCGTCGAGACCAAGAACGGAATGCTCGAACTGTCACCGCGGCTCACGTTCGGTGAAGGCTGGCAGTTCGGCCCCTTTCTCAATTTTCATTTTGCTTCCGAAGTCGGCATCGGCGAGACGCTGGCCACCAGCCAACGAACCGCCTTCTACGTTGGCCCCCAGATTAACTACGAATGGGGCAGTGAAGTGTGGCGTTACCGTTTCGGCGCTAAAGCCGGAATCGACCTGAATATCTCTAACCGCACGCACTGGACGGCCGGCTTGCTGTTTCAGATCGGCGGACGTCTCTTCGGCGGCGAAAGCGAGCCCGAGCCGACTCCCGCGCCCGAACCGGTGACGGAGTACCGACGGCCGGCTCCCGTTTTCGTGGAAGAGATTGCGGAGCCCGAGGTAGCGGTCAACACGATTGCGCCCGACGAGTACGGCCCGCGTATCAAGCTGTACGAAGATGGTGCCTTCCGCGTGGAAGTCGCTTCGAAGAACACTTTGATCATCACCACTTTTTCTACCGCGCTCAACTTCGTGACCGGCAAGGCATGGCTTACGCCCAAGTCGCAGCTGAAGTTCGGCCGGCTCGCGCAGTACCTGGTGAAGAACCAGTGGAACTGGGACAAGGCCCGCGTTTCCGGTCACGCCGACGAGCGTGGTCCGGCGAGCTACAACCAAACGTTGTCGGAGCGTCGCGCGCAATGGATTCGTAAGCTGATGGTCAGAAACGGTGTGGGCGATCGCGTGATCGATTCCCGTGGTTACGGCGAGATTCGTCCCGTCGACTCGCGACACAACGCCGCGGCGTGGGAGAAGAACCGTCGCGTCGAGCTGATCTTGTTCGGCGTCGACGATCGTGAGCCGCTAATCGACCTCATTCGCTCGATCCCCCGCTGAGTTATAATGGGGCGGAATCCCATCAGCGTTTGGCTTTCGGAGCGATGCCTTGAGTTTGAGAAATTTCCGCCTGGCTTTTTGGCTTGCCGCCACATCATGGGATGTTGCGGCGGCCCACAACCCAATGATAGGGCAGCTGAGCGACGCCGCCGGGAAAACTTGGCAAACGGTGCAGGTGCCCCGGCCCGCCGGCAAAAGTGTGCAGGCGATAGTCTACGGTAATCGTCACTACGGTTTTTTCGAGACGAAGGAGTTCTCCGAGCAGGGATCTAGTATTTCGTTTGGCTTGATTCCTCCCGGCTACCAGTATCCTATTCATACCTGGCTGCGTACGGACCGGCTCGAACGCAGTCGTATTTTGCGCTTCGCCTCACCGTTTCCTTCCGTGTGGCGCCGGAACTTCGCGGTGCGAAGCCGAGGTCCTGGTTTTTCGCGACCATTTCTTTTGCTTACGGCATCGGTGAGTAAGGAGAAAGAAAGCTCCAGCAGAACCACGGCTTATTCCGATAAAAGAGTTTTCCCCTTGATAATGAATCGCAACGGCGAGCCGGTTTGGCTTCATTTTCCCGCGCACGAACTGGACCAACCGGAGGTTCAGCTCATCGTGAAGCCCGCGGGGGACGGAACTTACCGTTTACTTAGAGTGACGCAGTTCCCCAGCAGCGCTTACGAAAAAGTAGACGTTCAAGGCCGGGAACTCGAGAAGCGTTGGTTCGGTGGCGACACGCTTCACCACGATTTTCACGTAACGCCGTCCGGTAAAATGCTCGCCCCGGCGCACGTCTTGAGGTTCTACCGTCGACCTTGGCGCCCCTTTACTTCTTATTCTCCATTCTTGGTTAGTGTTCTCAAGGAGCTAGATCTCGCCTCGGGAGTGCAGCGTTTCGTGTGGGACGGCCTTAGCGGTAACCCCTACGAGGAACCGGGATGGACTAAGACGACCGGCTTTCATTCCGCGCTCAGTCCACATTCGCGTAATCTGCCGAACTGGTGGGACGTGGTTCACGTCAACTCTATTGAGGAGGTTCCCAATAAGGGCTACCTGCTTTCGCTGAGAAATTTCAGCCGCGTGCTTCTGCTCGACTACGATTTTAAACACGTGCACTGGAGCATCGGGCCCGGCCGTGAGAATACTTTCACCACCGAAGGAACGCCGGCCTATTTTAGGATGCAGCACCACGCGACACTCCAACCGAATGGGAATCTGATGCTTTTCGATAACCTGGGGACCGATGATAGCCGGGTTTTGGAACTAGCTTTGGATCACGTCACTAAAACCGTGGCGGTGGCGAGACTCTTTCGGCCGGAACCTCCGCAGAAAATCAAGTTGCGTGGCTCGGCCTACGCACAGCCCAACGGCAACGTAGTGGCCTTTTTTCCCGCAGTGAAAGACGAAGCCACGGCTACCAACTCAGTCATCGAGTTCGATGGGACCACCCAGCGGCAGTTTCATCAGTTGACATATTTTCGTGGAATGGCTTCGGGTACTTCCGCGGAACCGATGGCATCCATTGGGCGGGAAAAGTTTTTAGGCTTTGCTCCGCCGGCTGGAGAAGAACAGAATTCCCGCCCCCGCCAGTAGTATGACTAGAAACAGCAAGAGCATAGAGGGGCGATCTTCTACTTCAGGCGGAACTGCGTGAATCGGGCTACTGCAACTTCCCGCGTAGGCTTCGGTGATCATGGCATTGCCTCCTTTAGTAAAACGCCGGCAGCTGGTTATCGATCAGGTAACGGATGATGGGACCGAAAGGTCCTACCCGGTGCTGCTCTTCCGGAAACGGATCGAGGTACGGCCCCTTTCGTTCATCGATGGGCCTTTGCTTCGGATCGGGGTAATCGGCCCAGCGGGTTTTCGGCCGCGGGTGCTGAGTATCGTCGTTGATGAAGGCCGCAACGTCGAAGGCCTCTTCGTCGGTGAGGGTGGGCTTATCGTAAGTCGCGCCAAGTGGCATGTTCGCTTTCACGAAAGCGGCGAGCTTGATGATTCGCGCCATGCTCGAAGCCTCGTTGTAACTCTCCGGCCCCCACAGCGGCGGGTAGATGTATTCGGATTCCGCGCGGTTTAGCTCACCCTGCCCGTCAGGCTTGTGACACCGCACGCACTGGGCGGCGTAGATCTTGGCGCCGTTCGCCACATCGGCCAAACGCTTGGGCAGCAGTACGGCGTCGTTCAGCCGATCCCCTTTGCGGCGAAAGCCCGTGGGGGCCCCGCGGGCCAGGTGACGGAAGTAGGTGAGGATGGCGACCATTTCGCGGCTCTGCGGGGGCAGCGGCTGGCCATTCATCGGGCGTTCGAAACAGTTGTTGATTCGACTTTCCAGCGACATCACGCGGCCTTCGCGCGCGCGGTAGTCGGGATAGCGGTTATGCACCGTCTGAAAGCTGATGCCGAAAGGTTTCGTGCCGGCGTCGAGATGACAGTTCTGACAATTCATCCGACTGTTCATCGTCTTCGCCACCGTGCCCTGCGGGCCGAAATACCGAGCCGTGTGCACGATAAGGTCACGGCCGTAGTCGATCTCGGCCTGCGTTTCCGGCGAAATCTTGTCGGGCACTCCCTTGGGGTCGTCGGGCAACCACTTGCAGCCGCCGAGCACTAAAGCCATCGCGGTTAGCGCGGGAACGAGCGTTGAAGTAAACGGGCGAAGCAGTACCGTGCCCACGCTAAGCGGCGCTTCGGTATCCCCCGTCACGCCAAACTTCGGAGCGGGCACCGAAGCGGCCGTCCAGGTGCCGAAAAGTTTGTCCCACACGTTAAAGATCACGCCAAAGTTTTGCGACTTACCCGCGGAAACAAAATGATGTGGAACGTGCCCCTGCGGGGTGACGAAGAGGCGCGCGAGATTTTTCTCTACCCAAGCCGGCAGGGCGACATTGGCGTGCTGAAAGTACAGGGCCGTCGCGATCGCCACGGTATAGGCTGAATAAGCCAGCGGGGAAGGGCGCAGCCACCACAAAGGTAAAAGCATCAGGAGCGAGGAAAGCAACGTTTGCCCCGGATGCTCGCGGAACGCGGTAGAGAGATCCACCTGCGTGTCGGAATGGTGAACTTGGTGAAATCGCCACAGCCAGGGCCACGCGTGATTTACGCGATGCAGCCAGTAGAGACAAAAGTCCAGGTACAGCACGGCGGCGACGATCGACCAAGTGCCGGCGGCGGGGCCGAGGGTACGGGCGACACTGGCGCCGTAGAAAAGCTCGTAGAGCGCGGAGTTGAGCACGGTCAACGACAGGTGAAAGCCGAAGCGGCGCCAGCGGGGACCGGCGGCTCGGGCCGGACGAAATGTCTCCCAAGCTAAAAGCATGGCGATCCAGGCCGCGACGAAGAGCAAATTATACGGAAGGTAGCTCAATCCCGGCTATTCTGTCAGATCGAAGTAAGGTTGCCCAGGCTGACGTTGTGCCGACTAAGACTGGGGTGGCTCAGCACACTAAGGAACTCGGAATGCCGTGGATGACTAGGACGATGCACCGCGAGATCGGAGTATTCCTTGGCCGAGAAGGTCCCCCAGTTTATCAGGCCGCTGAAGTAGAACCGATCGGCGCCGTACCGATCCCCCAGCGCCACGAACTCCGGCATCTCCGCGAAGTTTTCTTGCTGCACGACGAACGAAAAGACGAGCCGCCGGATGTGGCCCTCGCGGCGCACTGATTGTAGAAACGCTAACCGTTGGCGAAGCAGCGCCAGCTCGCCACCACGACGCAGTCTGCGATAGGTAGCGTCCGTAGCCGCATCGATTGAGACTTCTAATTCGTCGATGAGCGAATGAATCTTCGCCATGCTCCGCCACAAGTCAGGAGTAAGCAACAGACCGTTGGTGTGCAGCCGTAACCGCAGGTTGGGGTAGCTGTTGGGATCGAGGGTCTGCAGCAGCTTGCGAAAGAGTGGGCTCGCGAAAGGGTCGCCACTACCGGTAACGTATAAAGTGTGGAGCCCCGCCGGGTTCCAGCTCAGCAGTTGATTTTGAATCGCTTCGGCGCGGATTCGCTCTACCTCGTTCGCCGACATGACCTCCGTTCGGCATGACCTCCGTTCGGCATGACGGGCAGGCGAGGTTACACGTGCGATCGTAGCTGGCGTTGATTGTTTTAGCCCCTTCCGGGACGTGCACGTCATGGGTTCGCAAAATTTCCTGGATACGCGGCTCGGGAAGCCACCCGGCCTTGGGCACCTCATTGGCTTTGAGTACGGGGCAGCGTTTGGCCGAACAAAATGCGTACGAGCCATCGAGAACCGATTCGCGAATGTGTTGCGCCGTTTTAGAGTTCCAAACCTCCGCGGGGGGTTGGTTGTGTAAATTTCCGATCGAAACCGGCAGCCAGGAGGAACAGCATAGGTAAGCGCTGCCATCGTTTTTAGCCTCGAGCCACTCGAAAGGTCGGGGGCATACGCGCGTTTCCGCATCGATTGGTCGGAGTCGTCGAAAGCGGCCAAAGAAGAAACGTTTCGTCTTCCACCAAAAAATTCCCAATGCATAGGGGCCGTGGTCGACCAGCGCCGGAAAAAATGCGCGCGGATTTTTCGTCAGAGCCAAGAGAAAACGTTTGATCGAAAGTAGCATTGGGAATCCCGATCTTGGCAAGGTGGTCGGGCTACGTCTACCCTTTCCTCAATGGCCAGGGTGCTCACGCTGATTCTAAATTACCGCACCGCGAAACTCACGCTCGACTGCGTGGATTCGCTGCGCGACGAGCTCGGGCCGGAAGATCGCCTGCTGGTCGTCGACAATGGTTCGCCCGCCGACGAAGCCGCAGAGCTACGTCACGCACTTGGCTTGCGTGGCTCGTTCTTGTCGCTCGATCGGAACTACGGCTTTGCGGGCGGCATCAACCGTGCGCTGCAGCGGGCCGGCGGGGGCTGGGATTACCTGTGGCTGCTCAACTCCGACACGTGCGTGCGACCCGGGGCCCGCTCGGCACTGGTCATGGCACTG
>JBGSST010000192.1:0-14999 GCA_041736915.1 Bdellovibrionota bacterium | reverse complement strand
GAAGGGCCACTTCACGGGTAAGCTTCGATTCGTCGCCATTGGCGCGGTGGTTTTTGAAGGTGACCCCGGTGGTCGTCCCCTCGGTGGAGAAGATGAGTTCATTACCGTTCGAAAATTTGTATTTCGACCCGGCAAAAGCGTTAGTTACGGACAGAAGGACAAGCAGAACAGACAACGCTAGCTGCATTTCTGTACCCCCACTTTCGGCAAATTGTTCGTTTCCAGAGAACCTGTTGTGACTTAACGCGTTAGCATTAAACGACATAACGCGTCAAAGCATTGCTGTGGGTAAGGGGGCTAAACCAGCGAAATGGGGAGCGATTGGTGCACTTAAGGCCCGCCGTGTGGGTGGTTTAGGGCCGTTAGCGGACGACTCTGCAATCGGCCGGGCGGCCCATGCCCCCCTTGGCGAAGCCGGCAAACGCAAGATAGTCTCCACATTACACACACATCCAAAAATGGTCGGGGGACTATAAATGACGAAACTAGTATTCAGCTTACTAACGTTGTTCTGCGTGGGGCAGGCCAACGCGTTGCCCATCAACTCGCTCAATTTTTCCAATCCCATGGACGCGCTCGACGTGACCGTATTCCCGGATGCCTTTACGCCGGACTACGACTTCGAGGGCATCGTGGCGCTCAACAACTGCTCGGGTGGTTTGGTGCGTTTTGCCGACTCCGCAGATTCGGAGCTGGCGATGGTGCTGACGAACGGCCATTGCATGGAAGGCGGATTCATCAAGCCGGGGAAGCACTACGTGGCCAAGAAATCGTCGCGCACTTTCACCCTGCTGAAAAAAGACGCCAAGTCGGCGGGCCGGGTGAGCGCCACCGAAATCCTCTACGGCACGATGACCGGCACCGACATGGCGCTGTACCAGCTCGCCAAAACGTACGCCGAGATTGCGAGCGAGTTTAGCCTGTCGCCGCTTACGTTATCGCCGGAGAAGGCGGTTGAGAAAGACGGGATCGAAGTGATCTCGGGCTACTGGAAGCGCGGCTACCGTTGCGATCACGCCGGCGAGGTCCACAAGCTGAAGGAAGCGGGCTACACTTGGAACAATTCGATCCGCTACTCGCAGCCCGGCTGTGAAACCATCGGGGGGACGTCGGGTTCGCCCGTTCTGGCCGCCGGCACCAAAACCGTCATCGGCGTGAACAACACTGGTAACGAAAGTGGAGCCGAGTGCACGATGAACAATCCGTGCGAGGAAGACGAGAACGGCAAGGTCTCCTTCGCCAAGGGCAATAGCTACGGTCAGCAGATCAACCTGATCTACGACTGTATCGGTGCCGACCACAAGGTCGACCTCTCGCTCGCAGGCTGCAAGCTTCCGCGCGAAGCGGACGCCACGCTCTAAAGCAACGCGTACTCAAAATGTGAGGGGACTGGGGGGTGAGGGAAAGTTTTCCCACACTTCTTTGGTCCCCTCCGTTGTTTTCGAGCGGCGCGGCGCGTAATCCTCGACGTTGAACCTTCGCAAAGGATTACCGATGCCGACGAATCTCGCTCCGTGGAGTTTTCTCTTCTCGTGTTTGCTTAGCGTGACGCTACTGGCGGACACGGGCTCGGTGGAGATGGGGTTTCATTATCCCTTCGACCGCCGCTCGGACAATTTCGTCATGACGACCGCCGCGCAGGCGGACGGCAAGGTGCTTACCATCGGCCTAACGGAGGCAAAGGGTTTTAAGCAGTACGCGATGGGCTTTGGTTTCTTGGGCGTGATGGACGGAACGGAAACTCGCTTCAACGACTCGGATGCCGCGCACGTTACGGTAGCGTGGAAAAACGACGCAGGAGAGGTCCTCGGTCGCGTGACCAACGCGACTCCGCAAAAGCCCAGGCGCGGCCCGAAGCATCCGGCCGCGGAGTGGAAGGCGCTCGACGCCACCCCCGCGAAGCTGGTGTGGGAGGTAGAGATTCCCGCCAAGGCCGTGCAGATGGAGATCGTCGCGGTCTACACCGACACGTTGACGAATACGCCGTCGCACGCCGCCAAGGATCGCCATCGGTCCAATACGTCGGGCGACATGCCGCTCATCTTCGCTTCGTACTCCGGAAAACTTGCCGAGGGGCAGTGGAGCTTCACCGCACGCCCGGAAGATGTGGAAGAGACCCGTCAGTTTTCACTCGGCTCGTTCCCCACCGTGGCGCAGATCGAAGCCACGGTTACCGCGGTGAAGAAGCGTTTGCGCGACCGCACCGGCTACAGAATTGTTGCGCGTCCGCCGCGGCTCGACGGTATTTCGGCCCCCATCGGAATTGGCTACCGCGACCTGATCAAAAAGATCGACGACGCGACCAGTGCGGGGGACATCAATGGCCGGCTCGATACGGGCTTCGACGTCATTCCGGAACCCACCGCGCGCGAGTTCTAAGCTCACTCCCGTGATCGGCGCGTCTACGCCGCCCTAGCTCAGCAATAGATTTTCTGAATACTGCGCATTAACTCGACGATTCGTTCATCGGCGGGGGCGTAATACTGGAAGCGGCCGCGGCGTTCGCAAGCCACGAGCTCTTCCAGCCGCATTCGCGCCAGAAACTGCGACAACTGCGACTGCGAGATCCCACAAAGTTCCTGAAGCTCGCTTACGGTTTTCTCACCGCCCACGAGGTGCCCCATGATGAGCAGGCGCCGCGGGTGGGCCAGGGATTTGAGGAGCCGCGAAACGTCTTCACATTTCCGCTCCAACTTATTTGTCGATATCGTATTTTTCATTCGTCTTATCCGACGGTTGCTCACCACGACTTTACTTATTACGATATAGTAATATAATAATGTATGAAAAGGAAGGAAACCATTGTGACCAAGAATATCAATACCTGCCGCCTCGGGAAAAAATCGTAAGGTCGGGGCTAGTTCTCGGGCCCGGCTACCATGCCGTGGCAATATAGTAGATTCCGGCGCCGGCTAAGAGGAGCGAGGCCAGGCGGTGGGTCCACGTCATCCAGGCTCCGCTACGGGGCAGGGCGGACCAGCGGACTAGACCGATTCCGGCCACGAAGAAAAGCGTAGTGAACCCGGTCGCGTAGGCGGTCATTAACAGCACTCCGGTCAGCCGGCTTTCTTCGGTGGCCATCATCGTCAGCACTCCACCGAGCAGTGGGCTGGTGCAAGGCGACGCGACCAGCGCTGCGCTGGCGCCTAACAAAAACGCCGAGCCCAAGCCCGAGCCACTGGGTGTTTTGCCCGACAGAACATTCCACTTTTCAAGCCAGCCGGGCAGACGGCCGCGCCACGAGAACGCCGCCGCGAGAAGTAAAATGATCCCCGTGCCCAGGCGAATCGGCATCGACTGTGAAGAGAAACCCAGCGACTCGCCGAGCTTGACCGCGATCACCCCGATGACGACCAAGGCCAATGTTTGCCCTAAGGCGAACAGGGTAACGGCGGTGCGCGGCGACTTACCCGGGCCCGCGGTTTGGCGCCCGAGAAACCCCAGGGTGATGGGGACCATGGGGTACACGCAGGGACTCAAGCTAGCCAGTAGCCCCGTGCCGTAAGCGCCCGCGAGGCTCCATAAAAGGGGCTGATTCATAGTCGCTTCTCCAGGGCTTTTTCGATGCGGGCCAGCTCGAAGGCGGGGGCCGTGTCCACTAAGCTCCACCCCTGGGCCGTGCGCTCGTAAACCGCCCAGTGGGGAACGCTGAAGGCCTTTAGCGAGCTACGTAATGTTCTTTGGCTATCGACGATGACGGGGAGTTTGATTCCCTCGGCCTGAATGAAATGCTTTACGCGGCCCATGTCCTTCTCGGTGTTCACCGCGACGACCGCGACGTCCGGCCGTTTGTCGTACTCGACTAACTCGTGCCGCAGCTTGCTTTTGCATTCGGGACACCAGGTGGCCCACAGCGAAACCAGAACGCGAGTTTTCGTGGTTGCCCACTGCGCGGGCTTCCCCTCCACGTCAGTCAGGTCGGCGAAGGGTGAGCCGTGGGCCGCCACGGTAAGCAGAAGGGCGATGAGATTCAGTTTTAACTTCATGGTTGCTTCTCCAAAGGGCCGGTTAACTTCTCGAGCTCGGCGGGCGTGATCTCTCCCCGATGAGTCAGCACGATGCCCCGTTCGGGCACCTGCACCACGGTGCAGGGCACACTTCCGGGGCCACACCACTGTTTGAAAAGAGCCAGCTTCTCGTCAAAACCGACGCTCCACGGGATGCGGTGATCGAGTTTCCATTGGGCGGCGTCGTCTTGCCTCACGGAAACGACGGCGTTCACGACCGCAACCCGGTTGGGGGCTTCGTTGGGTTTCGTCAGTGATTCACGGATGGCTTTCACTTCGGCCGCGCACACGTCACACGTATCGGAGGCAAAAATGAGGACCAGCGGTGAGCGGCTCAATGTGTTCAGATCGAGATTGGACCCGTCGGTTAGCGGGAGTACGCCCGAAACGAAAATCGGGGTGGGGCTGTCGGTTAGCGCCGGGCGGACGGGGCCGATCTGCACTCGTTGGGTCACCCCGCAGCCGGCAACTAAACCACTTAACAAAAACAGAGAAAGTTTTTTCATAGTTTCCATAGCAGGCTTCCCGTGAGGCTGACCGACTTAATTCCGGTGTTAGTCACCACGTAACGGCCCGAAGTTTGGGCCTCTAAGTTTTGAAAAGGAAAAGCGAGCGCTAGCGCGTAGCTGTCGGCGGCCACCTGCACGTGACTCAAGTCACGCGGATCCCGTTCGCGTTCCCAAAGAACTCCGTAGGAAACGGTGACCAGAAAATCGTAAATCGGTTCCGCGCTGATGGAAGCGGTGACGCCAAACTGTTGGAAATAGCCCCGCTCATTTTTGAGATCGCCGCCCGGCTCTTCGGCATAGATCCCGTCGAGCCCCGCGAACAGGCGGTCGCCCAAGGCTACTCGCTGGCGGGCTATTAGGGACAGACCGAGCGGGCGTTCCTCAACCCGCTGGGAAACGCCGGCCTGAAGGCGGCCTTTCCAGTTCTCCGTCAAGGTTTGGTCCCAGCTTACGTTAGCTTCGTACGCGTGCACCCGATTAGGACGTAGCTTCAGAAGAAAATCCTTATCCAGAAAGAAACTATCGGGCTGAGCCTGACCGAGGTAGGCGAGCGAGAGCCCCAGCGTCGTGGTTTGCGCAAAAAAACTTTCCGCCACCGTCGCGCGCAGCAGCTGCGAAGCAAATGGCGTGTCGGTGAGAGCGCCCCGCCAGCCCACTTGAACGGAGTGGCTTCCTTTGGCGTAGCCGGCGGTGACTTCCGCGGTTGGTTCCACCGTGCCGCGTACGTCACCCGAAAGCAGCCGGGATTTGCCCGTGGCATCAACCAGCGTTACCGACGAATAGTCCGGGTGGGTAAGGGTGACCCCGCTCTCGACGAAATAGTGGCCACCCAGATTATCCAGGCGCCCTAACACCTGTTCCGAAATCTGACTTAAGCGAAACTGGCGATTGAGATTACTGACGTCGAGCGGACCATTGCGGCTATCCGAGCTGAAGTTGACTCGGACCGAGGGGGTAGCGCCCCAGGCGCCGTTCGGCGCTAGCACGATGAATAGCCAAATCAGTGGGCGCATACCGAGCATCCATTTCCGCCGCTCGACCCCTGGATGGAGCCTAGGTTCGTTAAGAAAGTGGGCGGCGGCGCGACTCGGTTGGAAGCCATGTCCATCGCGGGGTGGTTGAGCCGGCTTCGGTCTACTGAACCCAGTGAGGCACAACCATTGATGAGCATGACGAGAATCGCCGCCGCCGTCCATTTCATAGGAATTACCTCTTGAAAGAGCGAGTTAGTTGCCGCGCACCAAAGCTTGAATCTGGGCTAGATCGTCCGCCGTCAGCTTTCCCTCGTGCTTGTAAACTACGGTGTAGTTCGCATCGAGAATGAACATCGTGGGGGTGCCACTCACGCCGTACGCCTTTTTGGCATCGCGATCGACGTCGAAGGCGACTGGGTTATTCACCTGCCCCTTGAAGGGCGCCTCCGCGAGAAACTGCTTTACCTCGTCAATCGAACGATCCACCGAGACGTACCGGACCGTAGCTTTGTCGGCCAAGTTGCGCGTTAACGCGGCGACTTTGGGAAGGTTTGCACGGCAGGTCGAGCAATGTACGGAAAAGAAGTCGACGATGGTGTGCGTGTGGTCGGCCTGAATGGTATCGCGAATACAACCGTGGGTGTTCTTTCCGGCTGCATCCACGCCGTCTAGAATGACGCACGGGGCGGCGTCGCCCACGTCCAAAGCGTGCGCCGTTTGGACAGTCGTGAATGCCAGGGCTAGGGACAAAGCTAGCCCTAGCTTGGTGAGTTGCGTTTTCATTTTGGGTCTCCGGTGTTGTGTGATTTAGCGACGTAACACTAAGTACTTCGCCGGAGAGTTCGGATTGTTACCGAGCTATTTTTGAAAACGATCGAAGAATGAGTTGGCCCAGCACGAGGCCGGCCACCGTCACCACCGCTAGCGGAAGGTAGTGGCCGAGAAGCAGGTGCAATGGGGCGGTGCTCTTGCACAAGAAATGAACAATGAGGGCCGAGAGCGAACCCGTGGAGAAAAGGGCCAAGGCTCCCGTTTGCAGCGGGTACAACGGCGCGGCCTTTCTTAGGTAACTCAAAAAAACGATACCGTAGGCAAGCCCGACCACGCCGACGTAGCGGATGCAGTTGCCCGAGGTTGCCAGCGTATGAGTCAAAGCCTCTTCCGAAAAGTGAGGGAGGCTTGCCGCCACGAGCGCCGAGAGCGATAGGACCAGGCTTCCCCAGATAACTTTTTGTTGAAGCGGGCTGACTCTTTCACCCGGCACGCTCAACAGTAAAGCAAGACGGGTGCTCAAGACGAAGAGGCTGGCGAGGGCCACCGTTTGTAGCTGAAAGAAAAATGTGGAGGCTACGAGCGCTAGGTCGCGGCGAAAGCCAAAGTAACCAATGGTGAGGGTTCCCAGTGCGCTGCCCAAGAAAAGAAAAAGGGCAAAGCGACGCGAAAAAGGTGGCAGGCGTCTCACCGGCGTTACATTTTCCGCAAGGTTGGATATTAGGTCATTCGTTCTCATAGTGCTTCACCAGTAAGTAGCTCTTGAATTTTTCGTACGCGCGGTGGGCGGTCACCCGCACACTAGCTTCGGTAATGCGGAGCCGCTCCGATACCTCGCGCGTGGAGAGGCCGTCAATCTTGAGTAACCCCAGTATGTCGCGTTGCTGCGGGGATAAGTTCGCCAGGGCATCCCGCACCGCCAAGTGCGAAGTGGCCTCGGACTCGGCCTCCCCTGGTTGCCACTCATCCTGATCAAACGATGGTCCGGCTTTCCCCTCGGTACTCCTCATCCGCTTTCGCAAATAGTCGAACACGCGGCGTTGCGCGATAGCGTGAATCCACGGCACTACGGGTTTGCCGGGGACGTACGTATGGCGCGCCGAGTGCAGAGAAAGCAGAGTCTCCTGCACTACATCTTCTACCGTTTGGGCGGGACTCAAGCGGCGAGCAACGAACCGGCGAACGTAGTGACTCGACCGGTCGAGAAAATCTCGATAGGCCTCACCGTTCCCCTCCTGGGCTTTCACCAGAAGGGAAGCTAACTCCAGTTCTTGCTCCGCCGTCACTTAGCCTCGCTCGTATCTCTCTTCGCTGACCCGGGGCAATTGTTACAACTTCCCCCCGTAAGAGCTGAAACCAGGTGCGATCGCGAGTCAAGCGCAGGGAAGGGACGAGGGGGAGAAATCGTATACGTTCGAGACGAGCGCCCAAAAGTTACTCGCCAGTATAGGGTTTGTACATTTTGTATGCAGTGCCACGTAGTTCCATGGAGACGGCGACTTGCTCCGTATTCAGGCCGGTAACGAGGACGGGTATGGACCTTGCGTATTCTATGGGAAGTAACGCATTCCTTGGGGGTACAGCATGATTCGCATCTTAGGGTCGCTTGGTTTTTCCTTGTTCTTGAGTTTGACCGCCACGGCGGGAGACTACGTTTTTCTCAACTCCATACTCAAGGACGGTAACGAAGTTCGCATCACCTACGGGAAGAACTTCGACACGTGCGTGCATCTGCTCAACAGCCAAAAGCAGATTGTGCACGTGCAGAATCATTTTTGCGAGACGGGGCTCAACACTACCTCCGTGCGCACACAAAGCGACTTCAACGTAGCGATCCGCGCGGGTCAGAGCTATCAGCTTTGTCACGGTAACAACTATGGCGTTTGTTCGCCGCTGGTCCCGGTTCAAGGAATGCCCACGTCGCCCTTCGCCGGCGCCGTTCCCTATGTGCCGGATTACGACGATTCGTGGTTGGGGCCCATTCCTTCGATCATCGATGTCTATTCCAGCTGGGGGCCTTATCGGCAGGCGGCCCGTTACCAGGCTTACTTGAACGCCCAGGCGGCCGCTTTGGCGCGCATCGAGGCGTCCTACGGTGGGCTGTTCGGCAATCTCGAGGCTCAGAGTCTGGCTTACGACATGCCGGTTCGATCCGTGGCCAATCTGGGGACGGGATGGGGCGGTGGCTCGTGCCAGGTGAGTGTACGCGGTGGGGGCACCCTTCGCGCCATCACCTGTGAACGCTACTACTCTTCGTGGCTCCAAACGCTTCCGGTGGGCACGGCGATGGCTTGCTACAACACGTGTTTGTCGCAGGTCAACGAGTAGACCCGCAAATTTTCCCTCTTGGGTTTGGCACAAAGTGCCGATAACGGGGGATGCTCTTACGCGCGGTAATTCTCCTTATGATCTGTGGAAACAGCCTTTGGATGGGAACCTCCGCGCGGGCCGAGCAGGGCTATCACGACGACAATGTGGTCGCCGAGGCCACGCCGGCCCCGCCCAGCGCCGAGGAAAAGAAACGGCAGGAAAGCGAGCGCCGGATCGCCGAAGAGGTGGCTAGCGTCCAGCAGGCCGCGGAGGACCTCCGCGACCAGGACGCCCATTCCTTGCTCAAGATAACCGAAGCCGATCGCAATTTGAGCGACGAAGAACTACTCGGCACCGTACCGGCCCGGCGCAAGGGGAAGCAAAAATGATCTCCCGCGCGGCGAAATGTTTTCTGCTTCTATTGGCCGGCATTGCCGTCGCCGAAGAGCCACGCCTGCCCAACCCCGCGGAGGCCGAAGTCGCCCGAAAAAAAGCGAAGACCTACGCCGGGGAAAAGGATTGGAAAAGCGCCCGCGATGAGGCCGAGCGGGCTACCTGGCTCGACCCGCAGAATGCCGACGGCTGGCTGATTCTCGGTACGGCCGAACAGCGGCTCGATCACCCCGCCGCCGCCCGCGATGCCTTTCGCAAGTACCTCACGTTTTCGCCGCCGGAAGAAAAATCGGCCGCGGTGAAGACACGTCTCGCGCAAGCCGAGGTGGCCGCGGATCAAAGCGAAAGAACCGAGCGAGAGGCAAAGCAGGTGAAGTATGGCACGGACGCACAGGGTTTTTTGCTGGGCTTTGCGCCGCTCTATAAACCCCGGATTGCCGGAAGCGAGGAGCTAAATCACCGTTCCTCGACGGCATTGCTACTGGGCTACCGAATGAACCAGGCCTCTCAGTTTCTCCTGCGCTACCAGGATGGGACTATCCCCAATTTTTCGTCCTCGGCCCCCACTACCTCGGTGGACGCCGGGGTCAAGCTCGTGGCGTTCGAATGGGAGTACGGCTTCGTACTGAACGAGCCGTTCGAAAAATTTAACGGGTTTCAGTTCTTCGTACCGCTCTCGGTGCAGCTGTTCACCAACTGGGTGAACGGTACGCCAAACGTCTACATGAACTTCGGCTTCTCCTTCGGCACGGGCGTCGGCGTGCGCTACTACACGCGATCCCCGGTGATTCTAGACGCCGTGTTCGTCTACCACGTGGCGGCACCGCTGGCGGATATGGAATCACAAAGCGCGAACGACAAGGCGCTGAGCCCGTCCGGCACGCCCGTAAAGGGAGACGCTACCGGACCTGAGTTTCGCCTGACCGCCACGATCGTTTGGTAGAAATAGCGTGACCGTAGACCATCAGTCGAATGGGTCGGGGTAGTGCGGTAGTGATTGAGACCGCTTTAGGACGAAGGTCCACAAGAACTCCACGGAAGGCTTCTTGTCCGTCGCCGCGAGCGCTTTCGTGGCTAGCTCTTCAATTTTCTCCGACTGCTGAGCCACCTGCTTGATGCGGGCGTGAAAGCGTTCGGCCCAGGCGTCTTGTTCCGCTTCGGTCTTGCCCTGAGGCGCGTGACGATCGGTTCGGCTCGTCAGCAGGAACTTCTCCATCTCCAACTCAATCTGGGCGAGTTCGGTCATCGCGCCGATGAGCTCCTCCGGCAGTTCCCGGCGGTGACGGGCCACGTACTGGTCGAGGTTTTCAATCGGGCGAAAAAGGCGCTGCGCCGGGTACTTCTCCGGATTGTATTCGCGGGCGAAAGTCGTTTTGGGCACTAGCTCGAAGGGGGACTCGGACATGGGGTTCGCTTTTTGGAAGACTATGCTGGGCGATACGTACGTCGCGACGTGCTCTACGGGTAACGCCTGCTCAGCCTTTTCCCCTAACAGGATCACATCTCCGGCGGCGGGCGGGCTGCCCGTCACCTCTTTCATTAAGGGGGAGGTCACCCAAAAGCGGACTTCGTTGCCTCCGATGTTGAGCGCGCCTTTGGCGTACCCCGAAGCAATGCCGCACGCGCTGTAGCAGCGGATCCGGTCGTAAACGGAAAAGATGCCGTGCAAATCTTTGAGCCTTGGCGGAATCGTGGAGGTACCGCTTACGTCGTATACCTGCCAGCCTGGCAGCTCCTTCACCGTGAGGGGGGTGGGCGTTACGCCAAGCTCTTTGAGCAGCGGGGCCGCGGCGGCCGCGGTCGGGGCGGCGAAAAAAATTCGGTTACCGGCGGCCAGAAAACCACCTTCGGGGTGCCGGGCCAAAAATTCCGGTGCAGTGGGGTTGGCATTGCCGTGCCCGCCCAGCATCTCCAGCTCGAGCGAGCAATGGCCCGCGCCAAACAGGGGGGTAACGAAAAAGAGAAAGGTAACGAGCAGCCATCTAACCATGAAATCTCCGTGCCGCGAGTCGTACCACACTCCGCTTACTCTATTAGCCCGGTCGCGTGCGCTAGCCGCAGCATGGTCACTTTCAAGTGGGCGTCGGTTATCTTGTCGCGCTGTTGAACGAGCTCGTCGAGCGGAACCCAGCTCAACTTCGATGATAGCGCTTTAGAGGCGTCTACCTCGACGGCGAAGGGCATCACTTGTTCCGGAGTGAGGCCGGGCGATACCATGTACTCGCCGCCTAACGGAATGATCTGGGTGGCCTTCACGTCGAACTCTTTCGCGAGGCCATCCACTACGAAGTCGCGAGCGCGATCGATGTTATCGACGGTTTTGGGCAGGCGCCACGCGGGGGTGGTCACGAGGGCGGAGCTTCCGTTGAATAGCTGGGCCGCCGGCAGGTCACGCGTTTCCAGCCCCACGTATACTTTCCCGTTCCGTTTGAAGACGGGCAGCGACGCCACCGAGTTGGTGCTATGCGATTTCGGCACGACGTATTCGCGCGACTGCGACTTACCCTCGCCGCCGTTGGCCAGCACCTCGGTGAATTTTCCGGTGCGCACTTCAAGGAAGTTCGCCCTCTCGTTAGTCTCCGTAAACGGGGCCCGGCTTGGCGGGTTTAGCGTCGCCGACGTCGAGGTGGCCACGGGCTTTCCGGGTTGCTCCTTTAAATTTACGTTGGCGCCGATCCACGGCCCCACCGGGCGGCCCCGGTTCAGGAGTAGCTCGTAAACATTCAGCTCCAGGCGAGCTTCGAACATGCCGCCCACGTGATACGAACGCAAGGCTTGCTGGGCCTGCACGGGCTGCAAGTACCCTGACTCCGAGAAGCCCGAAAAATTCGCCGGCAGCGGAACGGGATCGAAGTGCGCGGGCACCTGCACGAGCTGCCCTTTGACCCGCTCGGCAATTCCGCCCGGCGACGGCAGATAGGTGACGGAAGGGCCGAGGGTAACGGGCTGGGCGCCCAACGGGCCTAACTGCTCCTTCATGTGCTGCTGAATGGTAGCCTCTGCCGATTGTCCCGGCGGGATGGCGATCGAGTGCGGCTCATTGATGAACCCCGAGCCATACGCCTCGTTGAGTGGTCGAACGCCGGCGGCTCCCAGAATAGGGCGCGGGTACTGGTGGCGATTCAAAACGTAGAGATCCCCTTCGTGCTCGAACCACGGCACCAAGTCCACTACCTCTTCGGGGCGTGAGACTAGATCGAAAATCTGTCCAGTTCTTCCATCCTTGAAGTGACGAAGCTTGAGGTACTGCGGCTCTACGATCGTGTTGGACGTTTCCTTCAAAAGGATCGGCCGGCCAGCGTGCACCTTTTCGCCCACGATGAAGTAGTTGGTAGGCGTGAGCGGAAGCGCTTCGCCTTCAAGGTTCGAAAAGAAAACTTTATTGCGGATGCGGTTGTCGATAATCCAGGGATTGTAGATGGGCTTGGAAACCAGCACGCGCAGGCCGCGCTTTTCCAGCTCCGCTTCGAACTGCCGCTGGCTGAAGTACGTGTACTCTTCCTGCAGCTCGAGGCGCCAGTTGTCTTCGCTCTTGCGGTAGTCCTTGTGAAGCACGAACTCGTGGGCCGTGCGCAGGTCGAGCTCGAAGCGAGAGAAGCCGGGCCGGGGCGACGGCAACTTGCGAAACGGCACGCCACCTTTGCGGTGCACGCTACTGACGAAGTCGCGGGCGAAGCGCGTCTCAAAAAGTGCGGCGGTGGATAGCCCCGTGACATCCCCTTCCGCTTTTCCGTCGTGGTTAGGCAGATCCATGAACACCTTCTCGGGGCCCACGGGCACGACGAAGTCGCGCGTGAAGTAGGGGCGATCGTAATTCATCGCCGCGAGCTGATTGTCCAACATGCGATACAGCGGGATAAGGCTGTAACCGTTGAACGTGGTGACGTGATGATTCGTAGAAATGTTGGCCGTGCCGTCCAACGTTTGCGGCGGAAACAAAGGGTCGGCCACGTCGCCTTCCCGAAATTCGACATTGGCGAGTGGATACTTTTCCCGAGCGTAGGCGACCGCCTTGGGGTTGTTATCGACGGCAATGACCTTCATTTTGGGGTAGAGCCGGCCAAGACTTGCGGAGCTGGACCCGGAACCGCTGCCCATGTCGGCGATGGTTCCGCGAGTGGGTAAGAATGCCGTCGATAACGCCACCTTCTGCCTCTCCGTCGCGTCCATTCCGGCATAGTAAGCGGCGTAGGCGGCCGCATCGCCGCGGTCCTGCTCTTCGTACTTGGCGGCATGGGGTGAGAGTTTGCCGAAATCGCCGCATTCGGGGCCGACGGCCCACATCGCCGAAGTGTACAGAACGAGGGCTAGTCCGGCGTGCTTTCGCATTTTATTCGCCCACAATCAGGTAGCGAAACGAACAGCCCACCGGGTGCAGATGATTTCCGTTGCCGAGGCTCGTGGTGAACGTAACCGAGCCCGGAATCATCGAACTGACCGAGCACTGACAAGAAAGCCAGCTGTTGGTGTAGCTGTCCTGGGTCGATGCGCAGATCGCGTGCTGGGGAGTAAAATTCACGGCTACGAGGTGCGCTTGCGGCACGGCCGGATTGTTCGTGGTGTTGGCCCCCGAGGCCCGCGCTAATGTGCCCGAGGCAAACTTTGGCGAGGCTCCCGGAGTGGGGGCCGGCGGAGGCGGTGGTGGCGGAGGGGGGGCTGCGCAGATCGGGGCTAACGTTTCTTGATCGATGCCCACCATCACTTCGGAAGCCGGGCACATCCCCCCTACGGTGCCACCCAAAACATTGTGGCAAACCTCTAAGTGCGGCGTAGTCGGCCAGGCTTTCTTCGGCTCCCGCACCGAGACGAAGCGCAGCTCCAGTTTTCCGGCAACGCACGAAGTTTGCACCCGGGCGTTGTTGTACTTCCAGGTGTTTTCGAACGGCCCGGGGGTCGTTTCCACGTCGGTGAAGATCGGACGATCGTACATGTCCTTCAAAACGATTGGATTGGCCGCTGGGCAACTACTGGCGGGAAAGGTCTTCTTGCAGTTGAGGCGGGTGCGCGCCAGCTGGCGCACATCTAGCATCTCGCCCCTGAGCTCCACACTGGCCATGCCGCGAACCGCCCCTTTCATGAGCTGTCCGATCGCGATGGCGACTAATCCGGTGAGGGACGCGGCTACGAGAACGCCGAGCAGGCTCATTCCGCGCCGGTTCAACTTCGCCATTTTGAAGGGGAGG
This sequence comes from Bdellovibrionota bacterium, assembly GCA_041736915.1. GTDB lineage: Bacteria > Bdellovibrionota > FAC87 > UBA2466 > UBA2466 > JBGSST01. The sequence goes on along the minus strand of JBGSST010000192.1, from coordinate 852 downwards.
GGCATGCGGGCTTATCGGTATAAAAACCGGCCCGCCTAAGTTTGTTCCGGAGAAGGCCACGGTTCTGGAGGCGGCGCGACAAGGCCAGTTTGTGAATTTTGCCGATAAGGAACGGGGGACTGCATGTTCGCTTGGAGAACCATCGGCCTAGTTTTGCTGGCATCGTCGACGGCGATCGCGGGCACCACTATGGAAAGGGCCTGCACCAAAGCAGAAAAGTGGTTCTTTGCGAATGATGCGGAGGCTGAGATCCCGCCGCCCGTAAGGCGTAAGTTTCAAGCCTCGTTGCGCGCCTCGGATCCACCTTTTGCCGGTTACGCCGAAGCCATGGCGGCTAGCAAAAGTAGCCCCGTCCTTTCACGGTACTGGGCGGCCCGTTCCTTCTGGAAGGCGGGCCTGTTCACCATTGCCGCGGCCCGTTTCAACACCTTGCTCAAGAGTCCCCCCACGAAGGAGACGCTTCCGTTCGCGCTTGCCGCCATGGGGTGCTTGGAAAGAATGAGCGACACCGTGGGCGTTTCGCTCATTTCGGACGACGTGATGGCGATGCTCCCCCTCTACTTCAAGGCGGAGATGACCTCGGAAGAATCGAAAGACCAGCGGCTGACCCTTCTTACCTACCGTCTGTTGAAGGAGCTGAAGGCTTCTCCCCAAAAAGAATTGGCCGCCACCCTCGGCCTGTTCTCGGGAGCCGGCCCCTACGAGCACTTTGCTAAAGCTTTGGTGGCCGTAGTCGAGGATCGCGCCGAATCGGCCGTGGAAAATCTGACGGCGCTGGCTTCGGCATCCGACCTTCCCCCGATTATCAAGGAGCACCAAAACTTGTTGCGCCTCATCTTGGCGCGAGTGCTC
>JBGSST010000122.1:0-4136 GCA_041736915.1 Bdellovibrionota bacterium | reverse complement strand
AGGGTCTTGATAAGCGTTGGGATCGGCGGGGGCAGGGGCCTCGCTCGCGGCGGGCGGTGCCTCGGCCGGAGGCCCATTTTCCGCAAAAACGGGCGCGCAGAAAAAAAGGGCGGCGAGCAAGGTGACATGGCCGCTTTTTCGTTGGATTCTCACGCGATAAGTTTGGGATTTGATACGTCTATTGTAGCATCGCGGCTTCGCGTTTTCCCGCGGCGGCTGTAATGGGGCGTGTCATGAGCTAGGGAACGTTTCATATGAGCTGGATCCATCGCCTACTGCTTCGTCTGCCGCCAGAAATGGCTCACGATGTGGGGATGTGGCTGCTACGTCTGTGGCAGAAGCTGGGCTGCCCCCTTTTGGGAAGTACGCCGCGTCCGCCGATGGCGATTCACCCCACGTTGCCGCGGCTGAAGTTCACCTCGCGGGTTGGGCTCGCGGCCGGTTTCGATAAGAACGGCTACGTCATGAAGGCGATGGCGTCGTTCGGCTTTGGCTTCGTCGAGGTCGGCACGATCACCCCGCTTCCGCAAACGGGAAACCCGAAGCCGCGGTTGTGGCGCCTTCCGCCCGATGCGCTGGTCAATCATTTTGGTTTCAACAGCGAAGGCATTCCCGCCGTTCGCGCGCGCGTAGCGGCTTTCCGAAAAAATACGCCGGGCTTTCCCCTGCTCATCAACCTCGGAAAGAACAAGCTGACCGCCAATGAAAATGCGCTGCTCGACTACGCCCTGGGCATGGATGCCTTTCAGGGGTTATGCGACGCTTTCGTCGTCAACTTGAGTAGTCCCAATACGCCGGGGCTGGTGGACCTGCAGGGCAAAGCTTTTCTGGAAGGGCTCGCCCGCCAGCTGCCGGTCACGACTCCCGTGCTCATCAAGATCTCTTCCGATCTAGAGCCCGAGCGGTTTCGCGAAGTGACCTCGCTCGTGGCCTCGGAGAAAAAGTTCGCCGGGCTCGTCGTCTCCAACACCTCACGCCGGATGGCCGAAGCGAGGGCGTTCGAGAACGGCGGGCTTTCGGGCGCGCCGCTGTTTCATCAGGCCCTGCAGGCCGTGCACGACGCCAAGAAAGCGTTGCGATCCGATCAGGTGCTCATTGGGGTCGGCGGCATCGGAAACCGGGCCGATGCCCAAGCGATGCGCGAGGCCGGGGCGGACTTCGTCGAGATCTACACGAGCTTCGTCTATCAGGGGCCGCCGTTGGTACAGAAGCTTGCCAGTTTGGAATAAGCGGGCACCTTGCTCACTCAAACGAGTTTCTTGAGTGCCGCCTCGTCGAGAATCGTCACGCCCAGCTCCTTGGCCTTGGCGAATTTGGAGCCAGGGGATTCGCCGACTACCACGTAGCTCGTGTTCTTACTCACCGAGCCGGTGACCTTGCCGCCGTTGGCGCGAATGAAGTTCTCCGCATCCTCCCGCGAAAAGGTGGGCAACGTGCCGGTAATGACGAACGTCTTTCCCTTCAGCTCCTGATTGCCGCTTACCTTTTCTTGATGCGGCACGACCCCTTTTTTGATGAGCCGTTCGATCTCTTTTAAGTTCCGCTTGTCGCGCAGGTACTCGAGAATTCCGGTGGCCACCGTCTCGCCGACCTCTTCCACCTGGCGTAGGCGCTCGTCGTCGGCGGCGAGAAAAGCCTCGAGGGAACCAAAATTCTGTGCGAGCAGGGCGGCCGTGCGCTCGCCCACGAAGCGGATCCCCAGCGCATAAAGGAAACGCGCCAGCGTCGTCTCCTTACTCTTTTGGATGGACTCGTAAAGTTTCTGAGCCGACTTCTCGCCCTGCCGATCCAAGGTCATCAGCATCTCCGGAGTGAGATCGTACAGCCCCGCAAAGTGCTGAATGAGCCCCTTCTCGAGCAGTAGCTCGATCCACTTGTCGCCCAAGCCCTCGATATTCATCGCGCGCTTACTGGCGAAATGTTTCAGGCTCTCGGCAATCTTCGCCGGGCACATCACGTTCGGACAGCGGAGCGCCACTTCCCCTTCGTGCTTGATGAGCTTGTCGTTGCAAGCGGGGCAGTGGGTCGGAAACTTTACCTCCGCGGCGTTCGCGGGACGTTTGTCCACGACGACACTTTGGATGTAGGGGATCACGTCGCCGGCGCGCTTGATGACGATCGTATCGCCAATCCGCACGTCGAGCGCCCTCACGATGTCCTCGTTGTGGAGGCTGGCGCGGCTCACCGTCACTCCGCCCACCGATACGGGCTTTAAGTGGGCCACCGGGGTGATGGCCCCCGTGCGCCCCACCTGAAAGTCCACCCGCTCCAAAATCGTATTTTCTTCCTGCGCCCTGAACTTAAACGCCACCGCCCAGCGCGGCGATCGCGCGACCGAGCCTAGCTCCCGCTGCACGCGCAGCGAGTTCACCTTCACCACCGCGCCGTCGATTTCGTACGGCAATCCGTTGCGGTCCGCTTCGAGCTTTTCAAAATATTTGAAGACGGCCTCGGGAGATTTAAAGCGCTTCCACTGCGGGTTACTCTTTAGGCCCCACTCGTCGAACCGATCGAAGTACTCCGACTGCCACTGTACCTCTGGCCCGTCGTAGCTCCCCACGCCGTGGCAGTAGAGGTCTAGCGGGCGCGAGGCCGCAATCTTGGGATCGAGCTGGCGGATGCTACCGGCGGCCGCGTTGCGTGGATTGGCAAACGGCTCTTCGCCCGACTTCACGAGCTCTTCGTTCAGGCGCAAAAAATCCTTCTTGAGAAAGATCACCTCCGCGCGCACTTCGACGAGCTTGGGCGCTTTGCCCGCGAGGACCAGCGGTAAAGATCGGATCGTTCTTAAGTTCGCCGTGACGTCTTCACCGGTAGTACCGTCGCCCCGCGTGGCGGCCATGACGAGCCGGCCATTCTCGTAAATGAGCTCCACCGCCAGGCCATCGAGCTTTGGCTCGGCCACCACGTCGAACGCGTCGTCGGTCGCCTTTGCCCAGCGTTCGAAGAAGTCTTTCACCTCTTCGGTCTCGTGCGCCTTCTGCAACGACAGCATCGGCACCCGGTGCTTGTGCTTGGTGAACTTCCCGAGCGGCGCGCCGCCAACCCGGTGGGTGGGGGACGAGGGGTCGATCCAATCGGGGTGCTCGCCCTCGAGCTCCTGGAGCCGTTTGAAGAGCTTGTCGTAGGCCTCGTCCGAAATTTTGGGCTTATCCAGCGTGTGGTAGTCGTGGTTTGCCTGCACGACCTGCTTCAACGTCGCCAGGTACTCCGCGCGCTCGTCAGTCTTTTTCGCCATGGTGTTTTAGTTTTTTACGTACGCAGTAAGTTCAGTACCCGCCACGCGGCTTCGGCCACGATGCGGTAAGAGATCTTCGATTGGCCCGAGCGACGCTCGGTAAAGGTGAACGGCACCTCTTTAATCACCAGCCCGCGCTTGTGGGCGCGGTATTTCAGCTCAACCTGGTAGACGTACCCGCGCGACGAGATGGTCGTGTAGTCGAGCTCTTTGAGCGCCGAGACCCGCCACGCGTTGAAACCGCCGGTCATATCGCGAAACGGAAACGATAAAACGGTTGTCGCATAACGATTAGCGCTGCGGCTGATCGTTTCGCGTACCTTCGACCAGCCAGCCGTGCCGCCGCCTTCGCCGTAACGGGTGCCCATCACCACGTCGGCCTCGTCGAGCCCACGCAACAGGTCCGCCGCCACGGCGGGGTCGTGCGAAAAATCGGCGTCCATCTGCAAGACCCGATCGTAGTGGCGATCGATAGCCCACGCGAAGCCGGCAAAGTAAGCGCGCGCCAGTCCGTCTTTCTCCGGACGTTCGAGCAAAAACACGTGCTCGTCTTGACGCTGGAAAAGCTTCACGCGATCGCCGGTGCCGTCGGGCGAGCTATCGTCCACGACGAGGACGTCCGCGAACGGCACCTTCTCGCGCAATGCCGTGAGCAGAGGAAAAATATTCTCGGCCTCGTTGAACGTCGGAATGATGATGACTGACGACGGATTCCCCAAAACTTATCCCTTTACAGCTCTAGCGGCGAGTAGCCCATGTTGTGGGCCTGGGCGACCTGCTCGTGCACCACTTTGCCCTGATACGTATTCAACCCCTTGGCCACGGCGGGATTCATCTTGGCCGCCGCCTCGAGCCCCTTATCCGCCAGCAGTACCGCGTAGCGAATGGTGCTGTTCGT
>JBGSST010000086.1:0-6821 GCA_041736915.1 Bdellovibrionota bacterium | reverse complement strand
CCCGGCGGGCTTGGTAAAGATCAATTCGCGAGGGGCGTTAGAGCCGTTCTTCGCTATCGCGGATACCCGGCTTGTCCATCTGGTCGAGTAGGTACTGCCAGCCCGGACGCTGACCCAGCACCGTCTTGTCGCGCCACTTGGCGTAGGACGGCTGAAAGCCCTGCATGGTCGAGTTGACCTCGATCACGTACGACATGATCAGCTCTTCGGCGTACATCCAGTCCACCGAGCCGCCATCCACGTTGTAGAGCAGCTCGTACGAGGTGCCAGCCTTGTAGGTGCCGGAGCCGGAGTCTTTCTTCAGCAGCTTCGCCATCTCGCGGCCCGTACCGAGGTAGATCTCTTTGTGCTTGTCGGGAACCGCTTTGGGATTGCAGCCGAACGGATAGATCACGATCTCGGAAAACGAGTGGTACGAGATGTTGAACTTAGGTTTGATCTGCTTGGCCAACGCGGTAATCGCCTGCGTTTCCGGCTCGGAGCCGGGAGACTCGCCACGGTACGTGGGCGAAGACTTGCTGCCCGACGAACCGTTGCAGCTGTTCCACTCGTGCGGGTAGTTGCGGTTCACATCCACGCCGTGTCCGTCGCGGTTGTTCTTGCGCCACATCGAGTCCTCATCCCACATCTTCTGGTTGCCGTCGGGGTTCACCATCGGCACTACCCAAATGCTGTAGTTGTTCAGCCAGTTCTGCACGCGGGTATTGGTGGCGTACTCTTTGGTGAGGTAGTCGATGATGTCGAGCGCCACTTCCGGGGTCATCACCTCGCGGGCGTGGTGCATGGAATCGAACAGGATGGATTCCTTCTGATCGCCGTTGTTCACGAACTTGGCGGTCAGATTGATTGCCCAGATATCGCGCCCTTCGACCGATTTTCCGATCGACTCGACGTAAGCCAGGTTCGGGTAATCGCGTTCCGCGTTCTTCAGCGCCAGCTCGATATCGGCTGGCTTCTTGTACTGAGCATCGGGCACCATCACATTGCGGATGGCGGTGACGTTCAGGTTGGCGGAGTTCCGGAGGCCCGACCCACGCATGACCACGGTAATGGTCTTACCTTCGTGGTTCACACCGGCCACGTCGTATCCCATGTCCACCACCTGATGGAGCTCCGAGATGTCTTTGTACTTCAAATCGACGTAGAGCGGTTTATTCGGCAGGCTGTCTTGCACGGGGGACGTTAGTCCCGCGAGTAAGGCCATCAGTTCTTTCATATTGTTTCCCCCAGTAAGAACTTTAGCGACGAGGCTAGGTTCTCCCCCAATATGGGCCCTTTGACAGGAAATGATTGGGGAAAGGGGCGATGAACCTTAACTATCAAGATCATCAATCTGGTTTGGGGTTTACAAGCAGAACGCGGTGTTACATAACCGCTTCGATTTCGAAAAATTGATTTGTTGAGCGGTACGTTTGTTGAGTTAGAGAAGGGGCCTCTTGCCGTATGCACCACCACTTTATCAAGGGTCCCTTCTTGAATTTCTAAGGGGCCCGGAGACCACTTCGGGCCCTTTTTCTTTTGCCCCCCCGGCTAATAGATTTTGCAAATTTGGCACTCCGCGCCTACCTTCCCAAACCTGAGGCAAAGGCATAGGTTTTTGGGGCTGTTTTGAACAAGGTTTACGAGCTCATAGATCGGTTGTGGGGGCTCATTTCGGAGGCCGTATTCCTCCGCTTCGAGTTCGATCTCCCGGCCGAAAAAATTGCCGAGCTACAGAAGGACGGACGCGCCACCTTCGTGCTTACGCACGGTGGAATCGTGGAGTGGCTAATTTTGTCCAGCTGGAGCCGGCGCAACGGATTCGGCGCGATCCTCATCGCGAACCGTAAGCGCATCCTGCTGTTCTCCAAGCCCGCATATTTTTTTCAAGTCCTGTTTCGCCGCCGTACTTATGCCGACCTCTTCTTGCTGCATTCCCAGGAAGGTCCCCGGCTTTTGTTTTGTCCCGTGCGCGAACGCAAACAGCCCTTCGTGCCCACCCCCTTCGAAAGCGTACTGGCCGATATCTTGAAGCGGCTCGGACAAGGGCATCGTTCGCCGCAGTGGATCACGTTAGTTCCGATTCTGATCCTGTGGCGCAAGTGGGCGCGTAGCCAGGGACGCCAGCTCGTGGAGTATCTGTGGGGACTGAGCTCTAGCCCGAACATCATCGGTAAGGTGTGGTACCTCGTGCGCCGCCGCAAGGATTCCACGGTACGTTTTCTGGGCACGATGAGCTTGAACGTGAAAGACGCCGAGTCGTCGCCCGACGCCGCGTCCGAAGAGCCGCCGCTCGTGGCCGCCAAGGCTTTGCGCCGCCGCATCTTGGTGACGGTGAACCAAGAGATGCGCGTGGTGCTGGGGCCCCGTTTCTTGTCGCCCGTGGCGGTGAAGGAAACGCTGATCCACCATCCCGAGATCGAAGCCCTGGTGGACAAGCTCGCGGCCGAAGAGAACGTAGACCGCAAGGTGATTATTCGCCGCGTTTACAAGAACCTCACCGAAATTTCCGCTAACTACAGCTTCCGCTTCATTGAAGTGGCCTTCGTTTTCCTCACCTGGCTGTTTCAGAAGGTGTTCGAAGGCATGGTCGTGGAAGACTCCGAGTTTCAAAAGATGCGCGAGCTGGCCAAGACCAAGCCCGTGGCGTGGGTGCCCTGTCACCGCAGCCATCTGGACTATTTGGTTTTGCCCTACGCCCTGTTTACGCACGACATGGTTACTCCCCACGTCGTGGCCGGCATCAACTTGGCTTTTTGGCCGATGGGTTATTTTTTGCGGACCGGCGGCGCGTTTTTCATTCGCCGCTCGTTTCGCAACGATCCGTTGTACGCGCTCTGCCTGAAGAAGTACGTCGAGCATTTATTGAAGAGCCGTTACAACGTGATGTTTTTCATCGAAGGCACGCGTAGCCGCTCGGGTAAGATGCTGGCCCCCGCCTACGGCATTCTCAAGATGGTGATGGAAACCGTGGAGAAGAACCACGTAGACGACATCATCCTGGCGCCGGTGGCGATTTCGTACGATGAGATTCCGGAGCAGGGCAGCTATTCGAAAGAGCTCGCGGGCGGCGAAAAAACCAAGGAGAGCGCGGGAGAGCTCATCAAGTCGCGCCGGATCGTGAAGCGCAAGTTCGGCCGGGTGTACGTAAAGCTGGGCGAGCCGCTGTCCGCGCGCGAAGCGCTGAGCAATGCGGGAATGTCCGCGACGCCGCTCGAAGGTGACGAGCAAGCCAACATGCTGCCGCTTCAAAAGACCGCCTTTCAGCTCAGTAAACGAATTACCGACGTGACGCCCATCACCCCCAAGGCACTGCTGTCGTCCGTACTGCTGTGCCACCACCTTTCGCAGCTTTCGCTGGAAGATATTCTGCGTTCCGTTTCCGCCCTGGCGGACTTTGCGCGCGCCGCCAACCGGCCGCTCGTGGTGAAAGAGCCCGAGGTCGTTCGGCAGAACGCCGAGCAGATCCTGCGCCAGCTGCAGTCGCAGAACATCGTCTCGGTGAATGACGGCGTACCGCGTACCTTTTCCGTGGATTACTCGCGCCGCTCTATTTTGAACTTCTACAAAAACAATTCGGTTCACGTATTCCTTACGATGTCGCTCGCGGTGCTCACGTTCATCGAGATCTGTGACGAGTCCGAGCCGGGTGCTAAACTTCGCCGGGAGCTATGGATCGAAAAGATTCTCAACCTGCGAAATCTGTTGAAGTTCGATTTCTTTTTCGAGCCCACCCCCGTCTTCACTAAAGAGGTCGAAGCGCTATGGCGCGCTTACTGGAAGTACGACGGTGCGGAAGAGGTGCCGTTGCTGGACTTGAAGGCGCAGTTCCTGCGGCCGTTCCCCAAGGTTTCCGACATGTCGATTTACTACCGGATTCTCGGCGAAATCATGGAAGGTTACCTCACGGCCATCGAGTTCGTGCGTAGCTCCAAGCCGATGAAGATCGAAAAGAAAGCGTTCTTGCAACGCGTGCTGAAGTTCTCCGAGGTGCGTGAGCTGCAGGGCAGTATCGTGTTCCCCGAAAGCAAGTCGCAGCAGAATTATTCGAACGCTTTGTCCCTGTTCGAGAATATGAAGGTCGTAACGATTGGCGAGAAGGGCGCGGTCGAGCTGATGCCCCAATCTCCGGGCCTCGTCGAGCTCGATAAGACCTTTTCTCGCTACCTAGAGCTGATGCAGAAATCGCCGGAGACGATCTTCAAACCGTCCGAAGAGCTCAACTTCACCGTATAGGTTTACGCCGCTTCGCCGGGCTTTTTGCCTTTGGGGTCCGCGGCCGGAGCGGTGGCGGGCGGAGTCGCTTGCCCCGGAGCGCCGGCATTGCTGGAGATATAGGGGGCCACCTTCTTTTTGAACATCTCTTTCGGAAACGGAAGATGGTTCACTTCGATGTCGCGCATGAACGACGGAAGATTCCCCGTGGGATTCATGGCACCGATAATGCGGCCTTCTTTGTCACGACCGGTTTGCTCGAAGAGATAAACGTCGTTGGTGATGTAGTTACCCTGGAGGTCCATGCCCAAACCTTCGGAGATGTGGGTGACCTTACGCGAGCCGTCCGCGATACGCGAAAGCTGAATCATGATGTTGATGGCCGAGGCAACCTGAGACCGCACGGCTTGCACGGGCACTTCGGAGTCGGTCATCATCGCCAGCGTTTCCAAGCGGGTGAGACACTCTTTCGGGTTGTTACTATGGACGGTGCCCATGGAGCCCGAGTGACCCGTGTTCATGGAGCTGATCAAATCCATCGCTTCGCCGCCACGTACCTCTCCGACGATTACGCGGTCGGGACGCATACGCAGCGAGGACTTAACGAGGTCACGCAACGTTACCAGCCCCTTGCCGAACTCATCGGCGGGACGGGCTTCCATGAAGACCACGTGCTGGTTGTGAACCTTTAGTTCGGCGGAATCTTCGAGCACCAGAATGCGTTGCTCGGGCATGCAGCGGCTCGCCAGAATACCCAGGATGGTGGTCTTTCCCGAGCCCGTACCGCCGGACACGATGATGTTCTTTTTGAGATACAAACACACATCGAGAAAGCGGGCGGCGTCGGCCGTAAGCGCGCCTTTATCGATCAGATCTTTAAGCTGCAGTTTCGTTTTGGAAAACTTACGAATGGCGACGGTCGTCCCGTTGCGCGCGATTGGCGGAACCACGGCGTGCACGCGGGAGCCGTCAGGAAGACGGGCGTCGAGAAACGGGCGCTCGTCATCGATGGGGCGGCCTACGAACTGCGCAATGTTGCGAACGGCGGCGAGTAGCGCGTTGGCGTCTTCGAACCTTACGTCTGTTTTTTCCACGAAGCCCCGGCGCTCGATGAAGATGCAATCCGGTCCGTTGATCATGATTTCGGTAACCGAGTCGTCCTTCAGGAAGTGTAAAACGGGCTTTAGAAATACCTGTACTGAAGTTTCGAAGACGGACATGACGTGACCTCGCTAGTTCCTTATCGGTCTGTTCGTCGGTTGGTTTGAGCCTCAAAATCGGCGTACTAGCGATGGTTCGACGCGCCGTTCAATAGGTTTGAGAGTCACCGAACTGGAACTGCGGAATCACCTCGTGGCGGCGCAGGGGCAGGGCGTGCCCCTGCTCAACTTTATGGAGCGCTTTTTCCACCGCGTTGGTCAGCCCCGTGGTTGGCCAAACCCCTTTGGTGGCTTCCCGCAGATCGGCGATTGCCTCGTTCTTTCGACCCGAGTTGGCGTAGAGTCGTCCCCGGTAGTAATGAGCCAAACGTTTTCCGTGAGGGGAAATTTCCGAGGCCGAAATCTTGGTGAGAGAACCCAAGGCTTCGTCGTGTCGACCAAGCCTAATCTCGAGCATTCCCTTCATGAGGGCGTAGTGTCCGACTTCGGGGGCAAGCTCCACGGCTCGGGTTATTAGTTTCAGGGCCTGGGCGGGGCTGTTTTGGTACTCGAATACTTGCTTGGCCCCAATGAGCAGCTTCAAGGCTTCCCACTTACGGGGCGCGGTTTTGGCAAAGTGGGATTGGTTCGGCACTGGCTCATCCCAATCAATACTCTCACCGGTGGAGTCCGGAGTGGGAAAAGCCACGTAGCGGTTGTGGGAGCTAGGCGCGGTGCCCAAAGCCACGAGGAGCTTTTTTTCGCTGGGCTTATACAAGATCGAAGTCGTCGTCGTCGTCGCGGCGATGGCACTGGGGAACCCGAAGTTTAAGCGGGTGAAGAAATCCATCGGGTCGGACAGCAGACCAATGATTCTGGATTCGTTTAGCTTTCCCTTTTGGGACTCGATCAGCTCGTCGGCCCGATTGAATCTAGAATGGGTTTCTTCGTAGGTTCCCTGATTGAAGTAGAGCGTGTTCTTGGAAAGCTCTTTGGTTAGGTAGTGATTGGTTTGAACGTGCTTGCCGTCGAAGGATTCCCGAATTCCAATTCCGGAGTGATCCACTTCAACACTGAGCACTCGATTCTCTCGCTCGCTGACCAGTACGAATGTCCAACCTACGTCGAACTTGCGCGCCCGAATCAAGGATAGCGCCTCGTCGATCGAGCGAGCCTCTTTGATAATGTCGTGCATCCACATAATTACTGGCACGCCCGTGGGGCCGGTTTGCTTGCTGGGGAGTGAATGCGTGGCCAGGTAAAGTCCCGATTCATTGAGGGCGAGCACTCCGGCCGAATGAACGCCGGCCGTAATGACGGATAAGAATCGCTGGCCGCCATCCGAAGGGTGGAAATAGATCAAGGTGGCGTTGCGCTCAAATCCCCCGGTGAGAGGGTAGTCCGTGTTACGTCCGATAAGAAATTTTCCATCGACGGTGTAGGGGCCCCAGGCGACGACTGACGTACAGCCATTTGCGGGAGACATTC
>JBGSST010000040.1:0-12219 GCA_041736915.1 Bdellovibrionota bacterium | reverse complement strand
CGCCGCCGTCGGCGAATAGCTCAGCACGTAGGTGCAGCTGGCCTGGTTCAACGTCGTGCCGCAGGTGCCGCCGGTTCCGGGCGCGCTACCGCCGAGAAAGCTCAACGGGGCGCCGAGGCCGGTCAAAGAGAGCTGGGTCGCCGCGAGATCTCCTTGGCGCAGCACCCTCACCGTGAGGTTCTTGCGCGAGTTGACGATCGTGTCGCCGAAATCGAGCACCGGCCGTTCGAAGCCGAGCCGCGAAGGCGCCGTTCCCAAACCGCGTCCCCGGAGTGTGATCGTAGTGGTGCGAATCGAACCGGTGCCGTCTTCATAGAACAGCGTCAGCGTCGTCAGATAGTTTCGCACTTCTCGGGGAATGAACGTCAGGCGGATCGTGCAGGGGCCGTTGATGTCGCGCGTGCAGGTGCCGCCCCCGGGAAATTCTCCTCCGGGAAACTCGAAACCTCCGTCGCCCGGTTCCCCGGGCCCGCCGCCGCCGGGAATTCCCCCGATGACGCAGTTACCGCCGGTGAGCACACCGTAGTACTCGACGTTTACCTCGATTACCTGCCGCGTTCCCACGTTGAGATTGCCGAAGTCGAACGTCGACTGGGTGAAGCGGATGTCCGCGACCTCACCGCCGTCGCCGGTGAAACTTTGGGTCACCGTCTTGTTTTCCTCGCCGTCGAAATAGACCACCGTGACCTGTCCGCTCGCCGGCACGGGCTCGGTGGGTTTGAAGCGTACCGTCAGCGTGCAGTTCTGTCCGGGGTTCAGCCCCGTGGCGCAGTTTCCCAGGAGCTGAAACGGCGCGGTCACGCCAATCGCCGACAAGCTCAGCGCGACCATGCCGGAGTCCGAGTTGCTCAAACGGAAATGGCGATCCGCGGGGCGGCCCACGGGAATGGTGCCGAAATCAAAGTTGGTCACCGGAGTCACCGTGAGGCGCGCCGGAGTGGCGCCGCGGCCGGAAAGAAATCCTACCGCCTCGCGGGCGCCGTCCTCGCGCGTGTACCCCAGGCGAAGCGAGTCGGAAAAGGTCGCCGCGGAGCCGGGCGAGAATACGATCACCACGGAGCAGTCGGCCGCGATGGTCGCGCCGCAGGTGCCGCCCACGCCCGGATAAAATCCACCCTTGAAATCGAAAGGGCCGGTGAGCGGAAAGGCGTGCACCGCCGTAGCCGGACGCGAGCCGCTTTTGCGAACGGTCACCGTAGCCTCGGTCTGGCTGCCAACGAGGCGGCGTCCAAAATTGAGGTCGGCAATTTGCAGTACCGCTTGAGTGACTTCCGCCGCCGTGGTGCCCGAAATATCCTGAAGGGAAGACGCAGCGAAGGCACTGTTGTCGTAGGTGAGCTTAAGCTTCTGCGTCGCGCGGCCATTGGCCGTGCCGGAGTAGCGCACCGCCAGATCGCAGTCGGCGGAGATTTCGGCCGGGCACTGGTTCCACACGATCGCGAAGGGGCCTCCGAGCGAGCTGAAGCTCACCCCGGTAGCCGGCCGGGCGCCGTAGTACTTCACCCGAAACACGTGGTTCACCGATCCGCCGAAGGGGATCGTGCCGAAGTCGTAGGTGCTTTGTTCATCGACGAGGTTGACGAGCTTTAGCGTGGCGATAGCCGTGCCCGTGCCTTCGAGCGCGAGACCTAAAGTGCCTTCGTTGTAGCTCAAGCGAAATCCGTCGTCCGACACGCGGCCCAAAGCCGTGGGATGAAACGTTAACCAGATCCGGCACTGGGCCCCCGGCGCGAGCGAGGCGCCGCAGGTTCCCCCATCGCCGGGATAGGTTCCGCCCTTGAAGCTAAAGGGTTCCGATAAACCGCCCGCCACGATCCCGGTCGCGAAACTTTCGCCGGTGTTCTTAAGCGTGAACGGTTGGTGCGTGTAAGAGTCGAGCGACTGCACCTGAAAGTTGAAGGGCGCGGGGCTCAAGACGAGATGGGCCGCGGTGGGGATGCGTCCCCCTTCGCGTCCGATTCCCCCATCGTCGCTACCCGAAATGAAGCCGCCGTCGGACGTCCCCAAGCCCGCATTCGGCAAAGCCGGAATGGGGGTCGCGCGTGGCAAAACGGAAACTTCCGGGGCACCCGATTCTTCCGCCGCCTGCACACTGACTAGGCTAGTGGTCTGGCGGACCGTGGTCAGCCGATCGCAGTGGGTAAGCGTCAATACCAATACTAAAGCGAGCCCCAAATCACGTATTGTCCGAAGCCACATACACCACCCCTTGTCCTCATTACTGACTGTACCAGCGCGTCGAGCAGGCACTTTGCGGCCACGGTGTAAGGGGGGCGGCGGTTCCGGGGGAGAACTATGAAATGGCGCGCACAATTTACCTTTTGGCACGGCAAAAAAAAGCGCCACCGGAGAGTAACCGTGTTAATTTTCGGACGTGAAAATTGCTTTCGTATTCAATAAAAAGACCGACGACTCTCTCGAACAGGCTGAGTTCGACACTCCGGAAACGATTAACAGTATTCACGAGGCGCTCGCTTCTGGCGGCCACGACGTTTACGACATCGAGATGACTTTGAAGGACTCGGTGTCGGTGTGGATACGCGAGCTCGCCGACTTAAAGCCCGACATCATTTTCAATACCGCCGAAGGGTACTACGGCGTCGGCCGCGAATCCTTGGGCCCCACGATCTTCGAGCAGCTGCAGGTTCCTTACGTGGGCACCGGCCCCTACGGCTGTTTTCTCACGCTCGATAAATTTCTGACCAAGCAGATGGTGGCGAGCCGCAAGATCCCCGTGGCCGAAGGCTACTTCGTCAACACGCGCGACGAGCTGATGAGCATCAAGGGGGAAGTGCAGTACCCGGCCTTCGTGAAGCCGAATTACGAAGGCTCGTCCAAGGGCATCACTTCCCGTTCGTACTGCAAGGATGCCGACGAGCTCATGGCTTACGGCACGGAGTGTCTGAAGCAGTTTCCGCACGGGCTACTCATCGAACGTTTCATTGCGGGCCGCGACGTGGCGGTCCCGTTCATCGCGGGGTTGGGCGACGGTGGCGTCATGGAGCCTTTGGAGTATGTCTTTTCTCAGAATACCGCCGAGACCGAGAACAACGTTTACGGTTACGAGCTTAAGAACCACCTCGACGATGTGGTGTCGGTACGCTGTCCGGCGGCCATCGAGCCCGCCACGCGCCAGCGGCTCATCGAGTACATGAAGAAGATTATTCCGTCGGTGGGGGTCGCCGATTTCGCGCGCGCGGACTTTCGCATCACGCCGGAGAACGAGATCTACTTCCTCGAGCTAAATGCCTTGCCCAGCCTGCAGCCGGGTGCCGGCGTGTTCGATGCGGCGAAGCTTTTGGGGCTCGATTACAACGGCACCATCTTGAAGATCGTCGAGGCGGCAACTACGCGTTTGAAGCTGGGCGGAAAGTCCGGCCAATCGCCCAAACGTTTGCGCAATACGCGTAACCCGCGCATTGGTCTCGTCTACAACTTGAAGCGTAAGGACGTAAACGACCCCGACTACGTGCGGGAAGCCGAGTTCGATAGCCAGCGCACGGTCGACGCCATTCACCGCGCGATCGAAAAATCTGGCTTCGACGTCGTGCCCATCGAGGCCACCAAGACGTTGTCGGAAAATTTGATCGACTACCACATCGACGTCGTCTTCAACATCGCCGAGGGCAGCAACAAGCGCGCCCGCGAGGCGCAGGTGCCGGCGATGTGCGACCTGCTCGGGATCGAGCACACCGGCAGCGACGCCACGTGTTTGGCGGTGACGCTCGATAAGGCGCTTACCAAAAAGCTTCTGGGGCAGGACCGCATTCTCACGCCGAAGTCGTTCGTGTACCGCGGCGGTCCGCGTTTTTCGGATCTGGCGCTACGCTTTCCGGTGATCGTGAAGCCCAACCACGAGGGCACCTCGAAGGGCATCGGCAACAAGTCGGTCGTTCTCACCCAGGAAGAGCTCGTGCGCGAGGCCACCGATCAGTGGCACCACTTCAAAGAACCGATTCTGTGCGAGGAGTACATCGAGGGTCGAGAATTCACCATCGGCGTGTTGGGTAACCAAACGCTGAAAGTTCTGGGCCCCATGGAGATTGCTTTCGCCGAGGCCGCGGGCAAGTTTCCGGTGTACGGCTTCGAAGCCAAGCACGTGGAGCCCACCGCCAATCCGATCTTCAATCTCGTTTGCCCCGTTTCCTTGGGGAAAGAGATCGATCGCAAGGTACACAACTTCGCCAAGAAGGTTTACCGGCTGCTCGGCTGTCGCGACGTTGCGCGCATCGACTACCGGGTCGATCCCCGGGGGAACATCTACTTCATCGAGGTCAATCCGCTGCCGGGGCTCGCTCCGCAGTTCAGCGATCTGGTGATTTTGGCCGAGCGCTCGGGCATGGCTTACGAGCAGCTCATCAAGAAAATCCTTACCCCCGCCATTCAGCGGTGGCGTAGCGAAGCAAGGCCCAAGGTACTGTGACGTGAACCTTTTCGAAAAATACCGCGAAGAAGGAAAAAAACGGCTCCGCGTACGCGATCTTGGTCTGCGGATCGGTGAGTACAGCCCCGGCCCACTCAATGCGATCACCGACGTACCCGGTGTCAAAGTAGGTCACTCGACCCTCATCGAGGGGTCCGGCCGCCGCAAGCCCGGCAATGGTCCGGTGCGCACGGGCGTTACGGTGGTCCTTCCCAACGACGATACTTACCAGCGCAAGCTCGTGAGCGGCGGGTTCATCCTGAGCGGGGCGGGCGAAGTGTCCGGCATGACCCAAGTGCAAGAGTGGGGGCTAATCGAAACTCCGATCGCGCTCACCAATACGTTGTCCGTGGGCCGCGTGAGCGACAGCATCGTGAAGTGGATGACGGAGAAGTACCAGAGTATCCGCGAGCTGCAGGAGGTGATCATTCCGGTGGTGGGCGAGTGCGACGATAGCTTTCTCAACGACGCCGTGGGGCTGCACATCAAACCGCAGCACGTATTCAACGCGCTCGACAGCGCCACCTCGGGTCCCGTGGAAGAGGGGGCGGTTGGCGCCGGCACGGGTATGATCTGCTGCGATTTCAAGGGCGGCATCGGCACCTCGTCGCGGCTCATCCCGATGGGCGGCGAAACGTACACGATGGGCGTGCTCGTGCAGTCGAACTTTGGCGTGATGGAACATTTGCGCATGGACGGTTTTCCCGTCGGCCGCGTGTTCGCCTCCAGTCAGGGCCAGTACAGCCGCCGCGTGAACAACTACGGCTCGATCATCGTGGTCATCGGCACCAACATGCCGCTCACCGCGCAGCAGATTAACCGGCTTTGCCGGCGGGCCGCGCTCGGCATTGGGCGCGTGGGCAGCTACGGCGCCCATTCGAGCGGTGAAATCATCATTGGCTTCACCACCGCCAACGAAATTCCGCGCGTGTCCCCCACCCCGGTGCGCAGCTACAACATGGTGCTCGATACGTTTTTGGACCCGGCCTACAAAGGGGTCATCGAGGCTACCGAAGAGGCCATTCTGAACAGCCTCACGATGGCGGTCGATATGGAAGGCGCGGGAGGCAACAAGGTTCCGGCGGTACAACTACCGCTTTTGCAGCAGCTGCTCGCCCATTATAATTCCGTAAACGGTTAATCCTTTTCGGTTCGACCACCTTCTCGGGAAATTCATGACCCATTTTCAAGCCTTCGTGCTGGGCGCTTTGCAAGGACTTACGGAGTTTTTGCCCATTAGCTCTTCCGCCCACCTTCTCTTGGCCCCGTGGTTCTTTGGGTGGAAGGATCCTGGTCTGGCCTACGACGTCTTCATTCACGGCGGCACGCTGCTAGCACTCCTGGTTTATTTCGGCCGCGACTGGTGGCAGCTGATTAAGGCCGGCCTACTGTCCATTATCGAGCGTAAGATCGGGTTTCACCGCGAGCGTAAGCTGGCGTGGCTCATAGTAGTCGCCACGATTCCGGCGGTGTGCGCGGGCCTGCTGCTCGAAAAAACGATCGAGGCCCACACCCGCACTCCGTTGCTGGTGGCGGCTAGCCTGTCCTTCCTGGGGCTGCTCCTCTACTGGATCGACGGCAAGTATCCCGCCATCAAGCATCTGGAAGAGATGACCTTCAAAGACTCGATGTGGATCGGTATCGCCCAGTGCTTCGCCCTTTTTCCCGGAGTGTCGCGTTCTGGTTCAACGATCACGATGGGCCGCCTGCAGGGGTTTCACCGTCCCGCGGCCGCACGGTTTTCCTTCTTGCTGGCCTTTCCCATCACGCTGGGGGCCTTCCTGCACAAGCTGCCCGAAGTTCGAGCTTTGGCGCAGCAGGGGGCGCTCGAGTGGCCGTTGCTGATTACGGGGTTCGTCACCTCGGCGGCCACCGGCTTACTGGCAATCCACCTGCTGCTTGCGTACCTGCGCAGCGCCGACTTCCGCGTCTTCGCCTGGTACCGCGTGCTCTTAGGCGGCGCGGTCCTGGTCTGGTCACTACTCTGCGGCTGTTAAGAATCCGCAGGTAAGAATCCGCAGGTACCCGCTTCCTTTTGAAAAAAGCGTAGCGCCTTTTCAAAAGGAAGCGGGTACCTGCGGCTAGAAGTTATAGCTTAGCGTCGCGGCGGTGGTGAAATAGCCGCCCGAACGTTCGCCCTGCTGTAGCTTGCCGCCGAACGTGCTTTCGCCGTCGGCCCAGAAAACGAAGTGGTAGCGCAGGTCGACGCCGAAGTAGACGTGGCGCCGGTAGATCGAAAACTCCACCCCCGCACCGCCGTAGCCGCCAAAGTTGTTGGTGGTTCCCGTTTCGGTCGTGATGTTTCCCTGCGTTGCGAGCTCGCGCACCGTCTTCATGTAAAGACCACCGCCCAGGGCGAGGTAAGGGTTGGCCGCCGCAATGGCCTTAGGGGCGCCGCGCGTGTCGAAGTAGTAACGAAAGCCCGCGGTGATGGGCGTGACCACCGTCTCCAAGTCCGCCCCTTCGCCCGGATTCGTGGTGCGCACCTGGTCCAAATGGTTGGCGAAGTGACCGGCCATTTCGAAGGCGAGGCTGCGGTCGAAGAAGTAGAGAAGCTTGCCGCCGATGTACGGGGCGGGCTGAACGCTCGAACCCAGTCCGCCGGTAAAAACGCCCACGCCGATGTCCACGCCGAACATCAGGTAACGGCCCAGATGGAAGAACTCTTTGTCTTCCTTTTCATCCTCGGAAAATTCGTACGAGGAGGGGTCCCCAAACGGGTCGTTAATGCCGCGATAATCAGGGTTTTGGCTTTCCGCCAAGGCAGAGCCAGGGCCGACAAAGCACACCAACAGGACGAGGAGCCGGTATTTGTATTTTTGCATGGCGTTACTAGATAGGCGCTGACGGATGGATGTTTCCATTATAGCCTTTTTTCGATTGTTGCGTCGATTCTGGTACTTTTGTACAGGCTAAACCCTTGAACTTTCACGAGAATGGTTTAGCTTGAACGCTTCGTTTCGCGCTTACAGATAGGAGAAATCGTGTCCCAGCCGCCTACCATTGATCGTAAAAGTCTGAAGCAGCCGGATGCCTTCGTTCGGGATGGCATGTCGATCATGGACTGGTTTCTTCATCACCGCCGTGTGTGGCTGCCGATCGTCATCGGCGCCATCGTCGTCGCCCTGGGGATTTATGGGCTGGAAAACTATCAGCAGCATCGGCTGGCCGAAGGCTGGCTGGACTATTTCAACGCGATGAAAAAGCCGGAGGCCGAGCAGGTCGAGGCCCTCAGGGGGGTTTCGGACAAGTGGAAGAAGATCCGACCTGGGTATTTCGCCACCGTGACTTTGGGCGATCGCGCTTTCGAAGAGGCCCGCAAAGAGATGCTCAAAGACGGTAACAAGCCGTCACCGAGCGCCGCCAAGGCGGCCGAGTGGTACGGCAATGCGCTGAGCTTTACGGAACTGCTGCCGGCTGAGCGTCAGCTGCTGTATCTGAATCGGGGGCAGGCCAAAGAGATGGAGAGCAAGTGGGACGAGGCGCAGGCCGATTTCCAAAAGGCCTCCGAGTTCGTGGGTGAGGCGAAGCCGTTGGCTTTGCTGGCCCTGGCCCGTGTGGAAGAAAACAAAGGTCAGACCGACAAAGCCGTGCAGATGTACGAAAAGGTCGGGGCCGATTTTCCGAATACCGAATTTTCCAAGAACGCCAAGCTCCAGGTCCGCCGCTTGAAGAGTCCTCTCTTCGCGGGTGACAAGGCGGCGCCGAAAAAAGGGTAAGCGTAGTAATGAGATTTCCGGCAGCAGCGATCTTTCTCGTTCTCACTTTGGCGCAGGTTTCGATGGCGGCCGTTTCGGTCGTGAGTCAGTGGGCGATGCCCACCCGGTTCAACCATCCCTGGGAGCTCCGTCCTTACGAGCGCACTAGGCCGCTGGTCGTGGGAGACGTTCTTTACGTCGCGAATCTTGACGGGATGCTCTATTCGATCCACCGCACGCAAGGTTACGTACTGTGGCAGAAGAAACTCGATGGTCCTGTGGAAGGGGCCTTCGTCTATGGCCGTTCCAAGATCATCGTCGGCGACACCAAGGGAAACCTGGTGGCGCTCTACACTCGCGACGGCTCCGAAGCGTGGCGCTTCAAGGTGGCCGCCGAGTGGCTCTCTCCGCCGCTCGTGATGAAGGACAAGATCTTCGTCGCCGCTTCGAATGACGATATTTACGCGCTCGCCGAAAATACCGGCAAAGAGCTTTGGCACTACTCGCACCGCGGTGACGAGAAGATGACCGTACGGGGCACGTCCGGCCCGTCGGGCAACGGCACCGAAGTCGCGCAGGGATTTTCGGACGGGTACGTCGTCACCTTCAATGCGGCCGATGGTGCGGTGAAGTGGCAAAAGAAGCTGCGTACCCGTGAGCGATTTTACGACGTGGATGCCACGCCGTTCATCGACGACAAACGCGTGGTGGCGGCCACCTTCGACGGCAAGTTGTACAGCTTGGACAAGAACACCGGGGACATTCTGTGGACCTTTCCGGCCGGCAGCTACGGCGGATTTGCGTCGACCGAAGGTAAGATCTATTTCGCCGGGCTCGACAGCAACCTATACGCCCTCAATCTCGAGAGCGGCTCGGTGGTGTGGAAAAAGCCGATCAGCAAAGGGGTTGGCTTGGCGCCCGTGTTGGCCGGTAAGCATCTCGTCGTTACCACCTCGAATGATCCGGTCTATCTCGTCAATCCCGAGAACGGCGACATCGAGTGGGAAGGGAACCTGGGCGCCGGAACGTTGTCGGCCGCCAGCGGAAATGCCGAAGGCTGGTTCTTTTGCCTGAGCAACTACGGGAACCTTTTCTCTTTTGAAATTCGCCCCGGCCTAAAGCCGCGGACCATGTCCCAAGTCATTCCGGCCCCGAGGGCCATCTAAACGATAACCGATGCCGCCTGAAACCCATTTGGACTCGGTGCTAAACGAGGCGCTGGGAACGTTTTGTTTTTCGGGCTACCAGCTCGTTTCGGAGTGCGAAGGAAAGCTCGTTTCGCGGTTTGGGGGAAGAGAAAGTGGCTGGGCCAACGGCTCACCCATTGGCCCCGGCACCCGTTTCGATATCGCCTCGGTCACGAAAGCCGTGGCCACCACCAGCATCGCCGCGCGGCTCGCGCAGGCGGGGACCATTGCCGTCGAGGATTGCGTTTCGAAGTATCTGCCGTTGAAAGGACGTTGGGGAGAGACCACTCTCTTTCAGCTCTTGACCCATACCAGCGGACTACGTGGCTGGATGGCGCTTTACGATCATCACCTGCCGGGCTCTGGATTCTTGAACTGGTTTCACGAGCACGAAAGCGAAGCGGCCGAAGCCGCTCCCGGCGAAAAGGTTATCTACAGCGACATCGGATTTTTATTGCTGGGTGAGGTACTGCAAAGAGCGGGCGGGGCGGACACCGCAGAGCTATTTCATCGCGAAGTGGTTAGCCCGCTAGGGCTCACCGGGGTGGAGTACGGACCCGTGAAGGGCAACGTGGCGGCCACCGAGTTTTGTCTGTGGCGTAACCGGCTTTTGCAGGGTGAGGTGTTCGACGCGAATGCCGCCGCACTCGAGGGGCGTGCGGCCCACGCGGGGCTTTTCTCTTCGGCAAGTTCCTTAGCGCCGTTCGCGCGCGAATGGCTAAAGGCCCTGCGCGGCGAATCCAAGTGGCTCACTCAGCCGATAGCTAAGCGTTTCACCGCGCCGACCGTTGCCCTGCACGGCACCCAGCGCGGTTTGGGCTGGGATCTTCCTTCGGCTACGGGTTCGTCCGCCGGCGAGCTCTTGTCGCGCGATAGCTTCGGCCATCTGGGGTACACCGGCACCTCGCTTTGGATCGATCCCCACGCCAACGGCTTTATTTTATTTCTGACCAACCGGGTACATCCCTCCCGCTTCGACGAACGAATCCGGACATTGCGGCCGCTCGTGCACGATGGCGTAGCGAGAGAGTGGAAAAAAGGACTTCAATCATGAGCCAGGAAAAGAAAGAAAAGATCCACTTCGTCGGCGTTGGCGGAACGGGCATGGGCACCTTCGCTACGGCGCTCGCGCGCAACGGATACCAGGTGTCGGGCAGCGATGGCGCTTTGTATGAGCCGATGAAGGGGGTGCTCAAAGCCTCGTCCATCGAGCTCATCGAAGGCTACCGCGCGGAAACGGCGGACCGAATCAAGCCGGACAAGGTAGTCATCGGTAACGTCACTCGCCGGGACAATCCAGAAGCTATGGCGTGGATCCGTTCGGGCATTCCGTTCTTTTCCTTTCCGGAGGCGGTCCGCCGTTTTCTCATCGATGATCGCAAATCGATCGTCGTAGCCGGTACGCACGGTAAGACCACCACCTCGACATGGATCTCGTACCTGCTGACGGAGCTCGGTCTTTCGCCGTCTTACTTGATTGGCGGCGTGCCGCGCGACCTTCCCGCGGGGTGTGCGCTGCAAGCGGGCGAATGGTTCGTTGGGGAAGGGGACGAGTACGACTCGGCCTTCTTCGATAAAGGGCCTAAGTTTTTGCACTACCATCCGCACTACGTGGTGCTGAACAACATCGAGTTCGACCACGCCGATATCTACAAGGACCTGGCGCACGTGCGGGCCTCTTTCGAAAAACTCATCGCCCTTTTGCCCGGCGATGGCATGCTGTTCGCGCGTTACGATGATCCGGTAGTACTGGAAGTTTTAGGGCTGGCCCTTTGTCCGGTGGAAACGTTCGGGGTAGGTGAGGCGGCGATGTGGCGGCTCGGCAAAGTGGTGGAAAGCCCCGAGGGCTACAAGTTCGACGTCACGTTCAAAAATAAACTGGTCGGCACCTTCGAAACGATGATGTTGGGGCAGCACAACCTCATCAACATGGTGGCCGGAATCGCGGTGGCGGTCAGCCTCGGTGCGCCGGTCGATCGCATTCTGCCGATTACGAAAAAGTTTGGCGGCGTGAAGCGGCGGCAGGAAATTCTCGTGCGTGGCAAGAGCGTGCTCGTGGATGACTTCGCCCATCACCCCACCGAAGTGACGGCCACGGTGAAAGCCGTGCGGCATCGTTTTCCGACGGGGAAATTGTGGACCTTTTTCGAGCCGCGGTCGGCCACGGCCCGCCGGAACATTCACCAGCACGAGTACCCCAAGGCCTTTGCCTTGGCCGACGAGGTGCGCCTAAAGGCCCCCTTCAAGGCTGACCAGCTCAAGCAGGAAGAACGGTTTTCGTCCGATGAGCTCGCCGCGGCGCTTCAGGCTGTCGGGAAATCTGCCAAAACTTTCGACACCGTCGACGAGATTGTGGCGGATTATCGAGAACATGCCGAGGCCGGGGATGTGCTCCTAGTGATGTCCAACGGGGAATTTGATAAAATACAAGAGAAGCTCGGTAAGGTCCTTACCCAGCCCTAATTTTTCCGTTTAGTCCTTTTCTTCCCACGCCCTAACTAATCGAGGTCGCAGTGTCCCTGCTTCCGCATTTTTTGCCACGCCGTTTGCGCGACGTGGGTGGTCAGTCGATGGTCGACTACCTCATGATCACGGCCGTGATCGCGGGGGTGGTGATTCCTCTGGTGAACACGTTCTTCGGCGACAAAATTCTGGGCTCAATGCGATCGCAGCGGCAGGAGCTGGTGGATTTCATCGCGCAAACCGATCGCGCGCGCGTGCCCAATACGTGGTTCGCGCGGGAGCGGCTCGGCAATACCGGTGGCAGCGGTGAGTTGAACGAGCCGGGCGACGTGGGGGGGAATCCGCCCGTGAACGAGCCGGGCTCGGTCGGTAACGGACCGGGTAACGTTGGCGGCAACAAGGAGCTGGCGCAGGTACAGAACATGCGCGTCGGCAACGTGGGCAATGG
>JBGSST010000038.1:0-7401 GCA_041736915.1 Bdellovibrionota bacterium | reverse complement strand
CGTCGTGTTCCGGTAATAGATCAACGTCGAGCTGTTGCCGGTGGTGATCGTGGTGGTAGCGGTAGCGACGCCGCTACAGTTAGAGGCCGTATAGAACCCGCCATTCGCTCCGGCCCCCGAAAAGGTAATGGTCGCCGTGCTCGACACGGGCGAGGGGTTTTCGTGCGTATCGCGACTGGTAATCGTGATGGCCGCGCTACAGTCGCCCGCGGTAATCGGGGACGTAGCCGCCATCGTGAGTACCGTGGGGGCGCCGGGGTTTACGGTAAAGGCCGGCTTATCGACCGAGCCCAACGCCGCATTGAACGCATTGAGCGTGACGTTGCTCTGGGCGGCATCGGCTTTCAAGTAAAAGGTAGCCGTCTGTGAGCTCCCGCTGAGGATGGGAAAGTTAAGCGGCGTGGTATCGCAGGTGGGCTCGGAGTAGAAATTGCCGAGTAGCCCTCCCACCACAATCGGCCTGTCAACGGAGACCGGTGAAACGTTGCCGAACTCGTCGCGCGACGTCAGCGTAAAGCCGGCGGAACAGACTCCGGCCGTGGACGACGACGGTCCCGTCCAGGTCATCGTTGTGGCGGCGGCGGGGTTGATGACCATCGGTAAGATCACCTGGGCCATGCCCGGCGCATTCGCCCGAACGTCAAAAGATTCAAAGACGGTATCTTTCATATAAAAGGTCACCGAACTGGTCCCGTTGGTGATGGGGCCCGTGGGGGCGGGAGTGGAGCAGGCAGGGTCAGAGAAGAACTGTCCCGAGCCCGCCGACACCGACGGCGTGACGATAAGATTGGCCGGAACGTTCGCCGCTACGTCATTCGCGTCGGCGGTGGTTACCGTCACGGTAAGGCACGATCCCGCCGTGCGGGGGCTGACACCGGCGATGAGGATCTTGGAGGGGTTGATCGCTACTTGTAAGCTGGGCACACCTAAGACACCGCCATTGGCGGTTAGGTTGAGTAGCTGTACCGAGTTGTTTTTGAAGTAAAAAGTCTTGCTGCTCGTGGCGGCCGAGATCGTGATACCGGAGGTGCTCGTGTTGCAGCCCGGATCCTCGTAGAAGATTCCGGCCCCGTTTCCGCCGAGTAAAATTGGCGTGTCGGAAGGTAGCGGCGATGGATTCTCCAAAGAGTCCACGGCGGTTACGGTGTAGGCCGTGCTGCAGCTTCCGGCCGCAAGGGATCCCGGCCCCGTTAGAAGAATCTCGTGGGGAGGCGCTGGATCGACAACCACGGTCTGGCTACCCTGAGTCAGCACTCCAGAGCCGGCCGTCATCAAAAAGGACTCGGCGGTATCATCCTTGTAAAAAAATGTGGTCGAACTCGCGGCCGCCGCGATGGGAACGGTCAAGGTATCGTCGTTGCAGCCGGGATCAGTGTAGAAAAGCCCCGAACCGCCCAGCAAATTTACCGTCGTTTCCGTGGCCACGGGAGAGGGATTGTCCAAGGTATCCACCGCGGTAACGGTGTAGGCCGCACTACAGGTGCCGGCCGTGAGGGGAGAGGGGCCCGAGAGCAGTAACTTCGCAACGGCACCGGGGTTTACGGTGAGCGATCGCGTGGCTTGGGTAAGCACACCGTCCGAGGCGGTCACGGTCAACGCAGGCGGCTGGGCCAACGCACTCTTAAAATAGAAAGTGGTCTGATTCGCACCGGCGCCGATGGGCCGGGTGGGGGAGGGGGTGTTGCAGCCGGGGTCACTGTAAAAGGTCCCTGCGCCGTTGAAGGTGAGGTTGACCGTGGTCGGGCTCGCCAGGTTAGAGTTGTTATCGAACTCGTCTTTACTATTCAGCGTATACACGGTTGAACACGCCCCCGCCGTAACGGAGGTAGGGCCGGTGAGCGCGTACTTGGTGGCCACCGCCGCCGCGACGGTGACGGGAGTGTTGGCACCCGTGTATCCGGAGGCACCTACCGCCAAGCTGAGCGGCTGTGCTCTTTCGTTCCGGAAGTAGAAAGTCTTAACCGTCTCTCCGTTCGAAAAGTTGAATCCAGTTATCGCCGTTTGTTGGCAGGCGGGATCGGGATAGAAGAAACCGTTGCCCCCACCCGAAAGAGTCGAGACGAGCGTGCCCGACACGCCGGAGGTGTTGCCGTGAGGATCCTTCGTCGTGATCGTGTAAGCGGCCGTGCACACCCCGGCCGTAGCTGAGGCGGGACCCGCCAGGGTGAATCGATCCGCCGCCGCGGGGTTCACCGTGAGCGAAAAACTATCGCCCGTAGTTCCGGCCAGCGCCACCGTTGGCGTGACCGGCTCCGGATCGGCGACGGTGTTGATGTAGTAAATGGTACGGCTGCTCTGGCCCGCGGGAAAGGGGTACGTGGTAATCGCCGGTAAGCCGCAGTTGGAGCCGGTGCGGAAGGAACCCGTGCCTCCACCCGACAAGGTGAGGCTCGTCTGGGCGCTAAAGGTCGACGGGTTATTGTGGGAGTCGCGAAGATCGATCGTAATCGGCACGCAGGTGCCGGCTGTGGTGGTCGAGGGGCCATCGAGTAAGAGGGTAACGGTTGGCCCCGCGAGGTTACTGAACGGTAAGTTGACGCTCGTGAAACCGGCGGCGGCCGCTCGGAATGTCAGGTTTGCCGCCGCGGTGTTGCTCTTGAAATAGAAGTCTTTCGTATGGGCGCCCGTACCGATCACGACGCTGCTCGTGCCTACATCACAGGCCGAGTCGCTGAAGAAAGTGCCGCCCGTTAAATTTACGGTGAGCGGCGCCGCCACCGGTGAAGCGTTGTCCAAGCTATCTCGTACGGTAACGGTGAACGCGGCCGTGCAGTTCCCGGCCAAAATGGAACTCGGACCCGCCAGTTCCATGACGGACGGTGTTCCCGGATTCACCGTAACTTCTTTTGATCCGGCATTCACTCCCCCGGCGCCGTCGTCGGCCATCAGGGTAACGGGCTCAGCGATGTCATTCTTGTAGTACACGGTGACTTCGCTAGCGCCCGACGTAAGCGTGGCCGTGGTAGTCGTGATGGCACAACCGGGAGCCGTGTAGAAGTTTCCGCTGCCCACTCCCGAAAGGGTGAGTGAAATGTTGAAGGGGGTGATGACCGCGGCGTTCGCCGTATCGATGAGGCTTAGCTCGTAGGCCAAGCATGCGCCGGCGGTGAGTGATCCGTTGCCAGAGATCAACACCGTGTTGGATGAGGTGCCCGCGCTAAAGTCGATCTCATTGGAAACCTCGCCAAGCCGGCCACTCGGGTCGCTAACTCGGATCGTAATGCTTCCGGTGATGAGCGCCTTGAAGTACATCTTTTGCGATGAGCTGTTGGCGGTGAGAGTGGTGCTCACCACGGGGTTGACCGCGGCCCGTAAGCGGGTCACGCCACGCGCACTGCTTAGCGACGTTGCGCAGCCAGCGTCGGAGTAGAAATCTAGATTGCCCTGAGCTTCCCACGTTAGCTCGTGATCTTCTTTCACCGGCTTCTCGCGGCCGTTGCTATCCACCGCAGAGAGAATCGCTTCGTGGCAGGTGCCGGAAGTAACGAAAGCGGGAAAGCTTAACGCGAGCGCGGATGCCGGAAGAATGTTTGCCTTGTAACGAAGACTGCCGAACTTCGAGCAGCCCGTGGTGAGCAAGGCGGTGCCCACGAGAATAAAAAACGCGAGCCGGTGGTTTTTCCCGGAGTTGATTTTCAACATACGTTCCTTAGTAGTGGGATTTGCGTCCCTTTATTATATCATGCGTCAAAGATTTGGACAAAGCGGGGCGGTCCAATGCGGCAGTATTAGCGCTGTAATCTCGGTGGCTTGATGGCTCTAGAATGTGCTGCAAAAGGCACAATTCCTTATTACGACGCGTTGCCTCTTTTCGTTCATTCGAATCAAAGAAAATGCCGAAAATACAGATATGCAGTTCTGGTTTAAATCTGCGCTCGGCCTGATCTTTTTCGGGCTGCTCACGTCGGCGGCTCACGGAGTGTCCGTGCGTGCGGTCGCGCCGAAGAACGAAGCGCTGATCGTGATCACGCCCGATTTCCGGTCTCCGTTAGCGATTGGGGATGCGGTTTGTTTCTTCGAAGGAAATTCTCCTTTCGCGTGCGGATCGGTCATCAAAAAGATGACCGGCGGCGACGTAGTTAAACTGGCGTGGAGCAAGCGCCGCGTGAGCCAGGGCGTGGTGCTCCGAATTGCGAAACAGAAGAGACTTCCGGCGTCGCTGCCGGGAGCCGTGATCTATGGTGGAGGCACTACTCCCCAGGCGCAGCCCCAGGCGCCACCCCAGGCGGGGCCACCGCAAAAAACCTTTCTCGCGTTGGGCGCCATTGGTGGCGGCGAGTTTATTGCGCCGAGCGCTCATGGGCAGTTCCGGGTCGGAAATCGCGCACGGCTTGGATTACTTGCGTCTTACTCCGCCAACTCCGATCTCTTTTCCAAGGCCAGCTTGCTCGGCATCATGGGCACGTTTCAGTTCCTACCGTTCATAGCGGTGCCTAGTTTTTCGCTACAGGCCTTGGTCGGCGCGTACTTGCTGTCGTCAACGGTGGATGAGGTGAGCGAGGGGGCTCAGCTTATAACGGCTTCCGCTTTGTTGGAGTGGCGTCAGCCGTTGGGCAGTGGCTTGTTCTTCTCGGCCGCGGGCGGCGTGCAGTACACTTCGGCGGCGCAGCTTCAGCTTGCCGAAGTAAAAGTTTCTGGAGTGAAGCCACTCGTCTTGATACAAATTGGTGTGGGGTTCTAAACATGAAAAAACTCTTATCGTTTCTCTTAACCGCTTCTTTAATTGCTTTCGTTTCGTGTGCCGCTAATTCCACGAAAGAGACCGACTCGATGTCGAAGGATGTAGAGTTCAACGGGTTCCTTCAGCTCACCGGGGAAGATCTGGTAAAGCTGGAAGCCGCTACTCGGCGCGGGGCTCCGGCCTCCGAGCCGGTTTTGTCCGACGACCGCAAGGCCAGCTGCCAGAACCGGATTTGTAACTTTTTGAGTGCCAAGGGTGGAGTCACCGGAGACATCACGCTCGACGATTTGAAAGAGCTGGTTTACCTGCACAACGATTCCATCAGTAAGGCCAAGGCGGCAACGGTCATTAATGGGCCAGTTACCCTGCGTTGCGCGACCAACAAGTGCTCGGCCGACTTGTACTTTCACGCGAAGAAGCCCATCGCGGTCAAAGGACAGGGCAAAGTAGTGGAAGAGGGCGACCCCAAGGGCACGCTGCTTCAATCTTTCGTGAACGAGATTCTTCGCACGGGCGCCGGCACTCGTTACTGACGAATCTACGGCGTTAGCTAATCGCGGAGCACCGGGGTCGACATCATCGTCGCCTGACCCGTATTGGTGAGTATCTCGTACCCATCCGGCGTGATGAAGGTGTAATCCGCAAGGCTCACCGCGATGTCCTGCTCGCCGTCCCAGGCCTTCTTCTCTACGTCGTACCAGGCGAGAATGTGCTTTGGGTTCATGAGCTCTCGCCGGAGCACGACTCCCATGAGTTTCCCATTGGGGTGGGGAACGAAGGCCACCATGTGCTTACCATTGTACGGCCCGCGATCGATCGTTTGGGTAGTGCCTTTTTCGATATCGACGAGGTCGAGGCCATCTTTGAAGTCGTCGCCGAAACGAGTCGTCATGAGGGCGAACTTTCCGTTGCGCGTCCACGCGAACTTTCGGTAACCACGGTCATGACCATTTCGGCCGGCGTCGAGCGGGATGGTTTTGAGGGGCGTGAGCTTGTTCTTGGCCAGCTCCAGCACTTCCAAACTCATCGTGGCCTGCGTTCGGTCAGCGGCGTCCCGCTTATCTACTGACAGGTACAGTTGATTAGTTCCCGGAACAAATCCCCAGTGAGTCACGCTGGGCATCTCCGCAAGTCCGGGAACCGGGAGCGCACGGCCGTTTCTGCGCTTGAGGTCGAATACGAAGTACCTAAGGCCGCCGATAGGGTAACTCACCACGACGGTATTTCCGTCGGCGGAAAAGTGCGCCAGCTCACCCGGTGACGAGCCCCGTTTATCCAACGCGGGAAGGTACCTCAACGCGAGAGGCGCCGCGCTCACGCGAATCTCTTTCTTTAGGTCGAGTTTTCCTTCGGCAAAAGGAAAAACTCTGAGCGCCGGCCCCGTTGCATCCATGACGATCACCCGTTTGCCGTCGGGAGTGAACGTGGCATTGGTAACGTAGTGTCCGTGATTTGGAATCACTACCTCGTGGTCGGTCTTCGTCTGACGATCCTGAAAGATGAGCCGTAGGTTTTTGCCTTCGGTAAGCGGCTCGGCCATCAGGTAGCGCCCATCCGGAGAGAGAGAGACGCGATTGTCCGCCATCGCGTACGTTTGGGTCATTATCCCGGCGCGCTGCAAAATGGGGTTGAGCCTCGCCGCCTGTTCGTCGTAAGCCGCCGCCATCTTTTTGACATCATCGAGCAGCGCTTCGCGAACCTCGCGGGTGTCCCACTCCTTATCCTTCAGCATTTGGTGGAGCTCGCCGAGGCGCTTTCGCAACACCTGCAATTCGCTTTTCTCGGCGGTGGGGACCGTAAAGGGGTCCTGCCCCGAAAACACCGCCGTTAAGTCCACCACCCCGGCCCGCCCACCACCCACTTCGTACCAAAGCTTTCGGTAAGTATCCCGAATCACTTCCAAGGGTGGCGTCGACGAAGAAGAGAGAAAAGCCAGCGACAGCGCACAGAAAGGACCAACAGGAGAAGCCAGTAGCGGAGTCAACGATAACCACAGCGCAAGTACGGCGACTAATCCCATCCCGTGATTATAAACGAAGTTGGGTTTAACTTTTTCCTTCAGGCGCCAAATGGCCCTTGAAGACAAAACGACACCGCGAAATCACCGCGCGGTGACCCCGCTCACGCTCAAAGTTCGTGGCACGTTGCTTGCTCCACCTCGGATCGTAGCCGCTCCGGTTCTCGAGAGTCGTCGCTCCCCGCACCCACTCCAATAAACAACCAAAGTCCCAAGGGGGAAACATGAACACTAAGCCACTAACGTGGTTAGGTGGGCTCGCGATAATGGTGTCGCCGCCCGTCCTGGCCAACTCGCTCGATCTCATTCCGGACCTGATGCCGGGAGTACTGGCGGATCTTTCGGAGATGAGGCCGGAGAGCAATTCGCTCGCGGGCCCCAATCCCAAAGAGGTCGTCATCAAGGGCATTAGCTACGCGGGCACGGGCTGTCCCGCGGGCACGGTGGCCGAGATGCTATCTGACGACGTGAAAGCGTTCACGTTGCTCTTCGATTCCTACGTCGCCGAAGGCGGGCCGGGCATCTCGCTCAGCGCGGGTCGCAAGAACTGTCAGATCGCCGTTGATCTCCGCGTACCGCAGGGGTGGTCGTACACGATCTTCCAGGTGGACTACCGGGGGTACGCGTCAATAGATCGGGGGGCGGTGGGCACGCAAAAGACGAGCTACTACTTTGCGGGCCAGCCGAAAACCGCGGCGCTGTC
>JBGSST010000033.1:0-20813 GCA_041736915.1 Bdellovibrionota bacterium | reverse complement strand
ACCGGTGCCCGCGGCCGTGCGGGGCTCACAATTTGTACCGGCGTCCGCCGCTGATTGCTGGGGCTTTCGTTTAAGAACGTGTCTAGTCCGATGTGCGCTAGTACGTCGTTGTTTCGAAGATAGCGAGCCACTTTCTGCCTCAGGCGCGGGGTGATTTCGCCAGCGCGTTCCAGCTCCGCCGCTAGGGCAATCAAGTCGTTAGCGATGTGGCGGTCTTCACGGTCGAGACGGTCCTCTAGCATGTAGGCGGCGTAGCGCAGGCCGGCGTTCAAGTTCGGGGGACTATTGTCGCGCATGAGGTCGGAATGAAAACCAGAGGTGTCGCGAAGCCGGGGGGCCTGACGAATGAGCTCCATCATGAAGAACATGTTTTCAAGCCCGTGGTCCTTATCGAGCCAGTCACGAATCTCGATGTCGTGCCGGGGGCCGGGCCAGCGTTCGTTAGTCATTCGCACGAGCCCGCGCCCTGAGTCAACCCGGCCCCGCTGCGCATGCCTCAAGGTGGCATAATCCAGGTTGGATTCGTCGTAGGGGGCGTAGTTGGTGTCTTCGGTGAACGTCCGATCGCTTAGCATCGTTTCTAAAAGTATTTTTGTTTCTAGCGCGCGCGATGCGGCCAACACCTGCATCGGCGTGGCGGCCGACACCGGGATGCTTAAGTGAAAATGGGTCTCGGGCGCCTCGGTCTCTTCATAAAGCTGGTCGATTAGCTTCTTGAACTTGCGGGGGCTAGCTAGCGATCCGTTCATGACAAGTTCTATGGCCGCGCCGCCGTTGGCTCCCGAGCTCCCTTCAATCGTCACGCCTACGGGAAGGCCTCGTCTAATCAGGGACTGCTCTACATAGGGGAACAAAATATCGGCATACTCGTTTTTTAGGGTGTCGTTGTTCTCCCATTGCTTCAATACGGAGATCTTTAGGTCGGCTAGCGTGTAGAGATTGTCCGAACGCTCGTACCCCCGAAGCGCGTTGCGCGCCGCTTGCATCGAATCGAGCCCCAGCAATCTTTTGAGCTGGGAAAGGGAGTAGTGCGGTCCATCGCGACGCAGTTCCGCTTTCAAGCTCTCAAACAGTTCCGGATCTTTATTGATCAGGCTCAGCGAGTCGCCTATCCGCCACAGCTCCGCATCGAAGCCAAACTTGAAAACTCCGCTGGGGCCATTGAGGCGGGCATGGTAGCCGCTTTCGCGTTCCCAGAACTCTTGGGCCTCGGTCGCCATGCTCGCCAGAAAGCGGGTGCACACGTCATCGGCCATCGCGCCTTCGGCGGCGAGTAAGAAGCAGGCCAGTAAAATTCGGGCTACGGCACTCAAGGGAGTTCTCCCAATCTGCACTGCCCGCAAGGGTATTATGCAAAAGGCACACCCCAAATTCTATTGGCGCAAAGCCCCCGCTGAGCCTGAGTAAACCGTCAGTGTGCGCCCACCGCCGGTATTAACCGACTACGATCCGACGGGTCGAGGGACAAATTTGGGACGCTAGCCTAACTCAAGGTTACGGCCAGTGGGGACGGGCGCAGGT
Source organism: Bdellovibrionota bacterium (assembly GCA_041736915.1). Lineage (GTDB taxonomy): Bacteria > Bdellovibrionota > FAC87 > UBA2466 > UBA2466 > JBGSST01. The sequence continues at coordinate 19,292 of JBGSST010000033.1, read as the reverse complement.
GGCACGGCATTGAATTAAATTATCATATATGATAACTATAAAAGAGCTTGGGCAGCCTAAGATAGACCTCCGGGAATACCTAACGGCGGAGGGTATCAGTCCTTTCCGGGTTTGGTTGAAACGGCTGGATAGCTCCGGCCCTGGCTACCGTTTGTATTTTGCGCGGGACGGAAGAACGATGGTGCTTCTGCTGTGTGGTGGCGACAAGTCCACGCAGAGCCGCGATATTCGACGGGCTAAAGTTTTTTGTAAGAATTACTTGGAGAGAAAAAGTGCCCCGGCGTAGCCAAGATTGGAATGAAGGATTAGCGAAAGATTTAAAAGACCCGGATTTCGCACGCGAGTTCATTATGGGCGCGCTTGCCGAGGGGCTTTCTGCTCAGCAGGCCTTGCGAAAGGTTATCCTCTCCTACGGGCTAAAGGAGTTTTCCAAGCGGGTAAGGATTCCCAGCTCCAACATTTCACGCGCACTCAATCCCAAGCACAACCCCACTTTAGACACGATCAATAAACTACTTCGCCCGTTCAAATTGCGGCTGATAGTCGCTCCCATCGAAGAGAAAGCGGCTTAGCCTCTATCGCGCGCGCTCGCCTTTGGGAGGCAGCGGACAACTCGTCGTCAGCGAAGCGCAAAGCAAAGGCCCCGCAACACCATCGGGCCGATACCCCACTAGCACCTGGCCGATGGGGCAGCTAAAGCTATTCATCGTGTCGCTCACGGGCTGCGGCACTCCGGTAGAGGTCGTGCAGGCCTGGCTGTCTTTCAAACCGCAGGCCGCGATAGAAATCGTGATGAGTGCTACGGTTACCAATCGCATCGATGTTTCCTTTCTAACCCAATCGGGTAAAGCGTCCCCCCCTCACCGAGTCTTCCGCGTCGTCACCGCAATCGCCCTTGGCGGCCGGCCGGGTTCGATCACCACCGAGGGGGCATGCGATACCGGCGGTGGGGGAGGGGTTAAGAGCACGTGCAGCTTCGTCGGCTGGTTTATCTTCACCCTCGCCGTGTAGGGTTCGCGTGCGTGCCCCTTTACCGTTACAGTTAATGTTTCCCCGCAGGGAACGATCGAGAAAAAGTCGGTCTTCCCGCGTGGCGCTCCATTGATGAACAGCTCAGCGCCGAACGGATCGGAAGTTACCTTGAGTTGGCAAACGCCATGCCCTCGCTCCGAAGACCAAACCACCGGGGGAGGGGGAAGCAACGGCGTGACTCTCTTTGGGGGGAGGGGCTCAGCCGTCACCGGGGCCGGGGCTTCCGCAGTAACGACCGCGATTTTCGGCGTGGCCTTAAAGCCGCAGCTTTGAATCCCCAAAGCCACGAGCAGAGACGTGATCAAACTCATCGCCGCCCCCGCCGCTTCAACGAAAACTTGGCGCCGGCGTGGTTTAGCTTCGCCATCAGCAAAGGATTTTCCAGAGCCTCTTCGATCAGTAAGTCGCGCAGCCGTTCGGCCGAGAGTGACGCCAGGTAGTTTCCGATCTTCACCGGAGATACGCGCGCATCGGGCGGCACTTCACCAACCGACTCGCCGGATCCCTTAGCCTTCAGCGCCAGCAGCGCAAAACCGACCGCCGCCACGTGCGGGCACTTTGCGTCGTTATCGGAAGACTGGCACGAGCACTCGCCGTGAAGGCGACCTTGCACGTTTTCTAGTGCGCACTCGAACCGCTCTTCAGCGCGAAGGTAAGCCACCGCGCGATCGCCGTTTACCGAAAGGTGGGTCACCTTACCGTCGCGAAAGTAGGTAAGCCCTTTACGCAAAAGGCGCGGGGGAACGTGCGCTACGAGTTGATTTAAAGAGATGACGTCGAAGAGGGAACCAGTTTTGCGAGCGACCAGCATTCTTAACCTCGACATTTAGGATAGCGGGTAGCGGTGACACCCCAGGACAACAAGCTAACTCCACAAAATCACGTGCGTAATCGGCGCTAGCGGCATCGCTTTTTGCAAGACGGCCTTTCTCTTCCTGTCCTGGGTCTTGATCTCTACATGTAACTCAGTTACATTATGGGCGTGAGTGAGAGGCCTCCTAAGATCAGCAACTTGATGGATGTCATTCGGGAGTGTCTCGACCGCCATAGGTATCTCGATACTAGGCACGCTACCGATCGGCAGCTCGAACGGAGTATCACGCGGCCAGAGGTCATCTATGTACTTCGGGGCGGTCATCACGAGAAAAGTAAGGACCGCTTCGATGAACAGTACGCGGCTTGGAATTATTCGGTCAGAGGTAGAACTGTCGATCGCAAAGAGATTCGCATCATCGTTTCCTTCGACGAATCAACGGGGATGCTGATCATCACCGCAATCGATTTACGAAAACGAGGTTAGGCATGGAGAGAAAGGTCGTAAAAGAGTTTATTGACGAAGGGTTTGGTTTCAAAATTCGCCTGCGAAACGTTCCTATGATCAAGGTACGAGGCGCATGGACGCCGAACATTAATTACAATGAACTTACTATCGCGGTCCTCTATGCGCTTGTTCATAAACCCTCGCGGCTCACTGGAAGCGAGATACGCTTCATCCGCCAGCACTTTGAACTGACGCTACAGGCTTTTGCCGGGAGATTTTCGGTTTCTCATCCTGCCGTTATCAAGTGGGAGAAAATGGCCGGGAAGGCGACCTCCATGAATTGGGCCACGGAGAAGGATTTGCGGCTCCATGTGCTTTCGAAATTAGGTGCCAACGCTTCGGCAGTAGCGGCTCTTTATGCCGAGCTGGAACGGGAGGCATCTAAAGCCTCCAATCCCGTTGAGATTGATGGGACGAAGGTGGCGGCTTAAGCGGCTTTGTTCAGCGCAGCTTCGCGAAAATCTGTAAGGCCAGTTGTCCACAGCGTCCTCACCTTCCACTCCGCACGTGTTTACCCTTTGCCCGGGTCGTTTCAGATCGCCCTGTGCCTCAATCCACCCGCGAGAACCTTTATCGCGTGTCCCTCTTTAACGCCGCTCGTTATCACCGGTCTCAAGAGGTGTTCACATGCAATTTTTTCTTGTGGTTCTAATGACTGTTTCCGTCGCCGCGTTTGCGGGGTCGGCTCCCGAAGTAAGCTGCGAAACGGCAGCAGGATATTACGGCGAATTTAGAATTGCCCCGACCGTAGGTGGCAATGAAGTTCAGGTCTTGGTGAAGGGTGGAATGGGCTTTAGTGTGGCTCAGCTTTTGACCCATCTGGGACACGCCACCGATCCTTCGCCGATTCAGGTCTATGTGGTGTTCCCGCTTTCGGGTTGTCAGGTCAGCGCGGCCAACAAGATGGTAGTGAAGTGTAGTGCGAAAGACACGTCGCTGATGGCGGTGTATGGGCCGGCCATCGAAATGGGCGAAGTCACTTTTGAAACCAAGCTCGTCGAAAGCACGTCGGTTTCGGGCGTGCGTCGTGAGTTAGTCGCCAAACTCTCTGGCGTCACCAAGGCCGCCCCCAATGCCACGCCATTGGCGGGAGAGACCCAGCAGGCGTTTGAGCTCAACGAGGGCTCGAGCCTTTCCAAATGCCAGGTTAAGTGAATTTGAATCGTGAGCTCCCCGGCGGATCTTCTGCCGGGGAGTTTTCCAAGCAGGGCTAGGCCCACTACTCTTTCAAAATCACTCGCCACCCTATCGGCAGCATTTAGTGCATTCGGTCTTTCGCGCGCCACAGGCTCGATAACAGGCCACCCGAACCGGGGGCATGCCAATGCCGCCGGGACACGCTTGCAGGCAGCTCTGATATTGCGCGCCACACCGATCTTCGCAAGGCCCCGCCGCAACGACGTTCGTCATCTCTACTTCCCCGACCAAATTAGTTGAGAAATGCGGTTCAACGTTAAGAGTTGAATTCAGTTCGGACGCCGCAAAGGAAGAAGACGTTACAAAGCAGAACAAAAGCGCCGTGGTAAGGCGAGTCGCAAGAAGTTTCATCATTGCCCCAAAAGGTTTCGTCACCACGGCGTCGAGCCAAGAACCTTTCTTTCCCCACCCGTGATGCTTCTGTCGACGAGTAGTACTAGAGCCACCGTGGCAATCAACCGGTCCTCTCTCGAGGCGCCGCTTCTCGGCCATTTAGTGTTCGCCCCGGGCAAACAATGTTCAGTTTCGTGGTTCATCGGCCTCAATGACCCCTTCCGGGGCCACCCCCTTTTGGAAACAGGAAGGCAAAGGTGGAGGGGTGATCGATACGTGGTTGGCCGCCGCAATTTCTCGCGCTTCTGGACAGTAACCTTTGCCTCGGCCAATGAGCTTTGCCTTCCATGGCAACATCTGGCCTGTCGCCGACATATGGCATAACTCTTTGTCGCGCAGGTTCTCCGCGCCAACCGCTGGGCTATAGTTTCCGTCGAGAATTCTCGCTGTAAAATACGGTGTGCCCTGGGCGTCGTACCCCACGGGATTCGACGGGTGAAACCCAAAACCCGCCTCGGCCACCGGAGCGGTAAGCTCGGTGGTGGTGCGGGCCGCCACGTCGAAACGTTTGATCTTTAGGGCGGCAGACTGGTCGTTGGCTTTGGGGCCCAAACGTTCGGTGCAGTCGAGGTGCTTACGGTTTGCCGAAACGGTCAGCGAACCTGAGCACGCAAAATAGTTGCTTAGCTTCTCCCGCGAGGCAGACTGCTCGCTGAGAAAATCCCATTGGGGGGGAAGGTTTGTTGAAAAAAGCGCCGCTCGCCCTTCATCCAGCTCAATGAAGCAGGCCGATTCACTTGTGCTCACTTGGCGCCAGCCAGAAGGTCCTCTCAGGTAGGCCGACACTTTTGGACTGCCGAACTGAAAGGCCCAGTTTAAAGAATATTCGGGGCGCGCCTCGATTTTGAACCACGAGGTGATTTGAAACGTTTTGGTTTTGGCACAGCCCACCATTCCCATTGCCGCCAGAACCGCTACCATCTTGGTTGTGTACTTGCGCCATTTGACCATAAAGCTAATCGTAGCAGCCTGCTTAATTTCTGTAATCGATGGCCGGGCGAAAGATTTTTCTGCCCCGTCCACGACGATAATCGAACCTTACCTTGGCGCGGAGCTTGAGCCCCTCTGGCAGCAGGTACGCGATCAAAAAATTGGCAGCCTCGTCCCACTGCGGGCCATGAAAAAACTCGTGAAGCTATTTCCCCACGCGGCGCCTACGTTACTGGCTCACCAGCTTTGGCAACCCGGAGCTCACCTAGACGAGGCAGTAAGCCACGCCCTGTTCTCGCTGGGCAAACCCCATGACCTCGTCGACCGGGTCGTAGCCGAGATAAACGGCGGCCGAAAGACGATGCCCAAAGAAAAGCTCGAAGCCTTTGCCCGATCGCTCTGCTGGCCGGGGCACAAAAAAGCCCTGGCGATACTCGATCCGCTGGCAAAGGGAAAAGATCTGACGCTCGATTTTCTGCGCTCCTGCAAGGCCAGGGTAAACGGAGCACCCGCGCCGAAAGAACCGACACGTCCCGAGCCTAGTAAATCGGCGCGTGAAGAGTTTATAAATACGGCCACCGCATTTCTGGCCGGTCCGCAAATAGACCAACCCCAATTTTCCTATTTGCGCGACGCCAACCGTCTCGCCGTGGGGGTGGCCTCTACGCTGCCGCAGGACTCTGAAATTTTGGCGAAGCTCATTCAGCATTCGCTAGAACAGAAGAGTAAGCGGCACGACGACTGCAGCACCACACCCCTCAAGCGCGGTGAATGCGATCGCTTTTACCCCTATGCCGTCCTGCTTAAGGGAATCCTTCGCGGGCTCATCGTGAAGCCGAGGCCACAATCGCCTAACTTGGCGACACCCTTACTGGCCCACTCCGAAACCCAGTATCTAGCGGCACTCGCCATAGCGCGGGCCGACGTACCCCGTGGCGTGCTGGCGCTCATTGAGTCGCTGGGGCCATACGAGCATCTGCCCGAAGACCTATGGATTACGTATTACACCGGCGAAAATTTTCACCACTACGGTCAGACCGGTACGGCCGACGTCAAAGCTTGGTTTGAAAAGTTCGGCAATAGCGCCGATTTTTTACAACGCTTAAAGCTAGTAAACGCTAGCGCCGAAGTGCAAGAGGCTCTCACCGAGTACCGATGAAGAAAGGTACCCGCTTCCTTTTGAAACCCGCTCGCCTTACTACCTCGCGGGCAGGGTGGGCCATTCTCACTCTCGTTGTTTGTCCTCGACCGATGACGCCTCATCTGAGGCTCCGACGCCTTTTGCGGTCTGCATCAGTCTGGTCTCGACCGACTCGCTTGCTCCCGTGCCTATTGCGGTCGGCATCGGTTTGGATTCGACTGATTTGGTCGGAGGAGGGGCTTCGGACAAATCAACGGATAGATACTCCGTATAATGTTCCCACTCGTATTTCGCGGCAGCGAGGCTCTGACGATATGATTCCACGACTGATTTTTCTTTCTCCACAAAAGCCGCCAATTCACGTTGGTTTAAAGGGTCTTTGAGAAATAAAACGCCCTTCTCAGAGACTAATTTGCTGACATCGCCGATCCAAGAGGGAGCCCGACGAAGTTTCTCTTGATAGGCACGACCAATACTACCGGGCTCAGCGAGTTGTCTTAGCTTCCATACTAGACTGAAATTCAGGTCAAAGGCTTCTTGGCTGGTCATGGGAAAACGAGACGCTGCGTTGGCTAGGATACGTACCTGTTCTTCAATTTCTTCGAGGCTAGAATTCTTAGAAATAGTTTCGTCTAACGCTTTATTGGCTAATTCGCGAAAATCAGCCGCCCATAGATTTGCCTTCAGGACTTTGCCCCAAAAGAGGTCTCTCTCCGTAGTGGTACGGATCGCCTTCAGCTCTACTTCGAGCTCCTTAATGGAGGGCGTTTTCATCTCATGGTGATACTTCGCGTACAGGGCAGTGGCGCGGCTTAAGTCTTGCTCTTTCTCTTTAAGCGATTGTTCCAGGTACCAAATACGATCCGCTTTAGGTCGCATTTTTTCCATTGCCGCAAGCCGCGGGGGGATTTTAGCGCGCACTTCGGCGCTCAAATTAGGATGATCGACCAGCTGCTTGAGTTGGCTATAGCTAAAGGACGTAAAGTGCCGTCGCACTACCAACTCCAGTTGATACCCAGTTTCTTTGCGCAGCAGGGGCAATAGATCCGAGTCGGCAATGGCCTCGGCTCTGTCGCTTACGAGCTCGTAGATAGACGCTTTTCCTAGTGGCGGCATTGCCTGATTGGCTTGGGCGGTTCCTTTGAAGTTTCTCACCGCGCGCACTAAACTAGGGAGCCAGCCCGCTTTCCGGACAAGTGCGGAGTGAACGCCGCCTTGAGAGTTCATCAGCGTCATCCAAAGCGCTAAGCGAAGCTCTCCGAAGTCAGATCGCTCGAAAGTCTTCCAAAAATGAACGAGCTCGAGATATTTCTCGATGGAGATCCCCAGCTGTTTCGCCTGTGCGGAAAGGTCATGGATGTTATCCAGGCCAGGGTCTCCTTTGATACGCTCGGCCAGTCTAAAGATTACGTTGTCGACAATGGCGAGCTGTTCCGAGGGGGGGAAGAACTCGAAGCCTTTCAAGAGGAGCTGAATGTTTTTCTGGCTTGGTCCGCCATGCGTCGAAAGCTCATCCAAGATAACTTGATTCACGATGCCCGAGTCGATGAGCGGCTTGATCTTTTGCGAAGCCAGCTTCTGAACTTGCTCTAGCTCATTGGTAATGATGCCTTGCTGGCGCATCTTTTCGAAAACGCGGGTCCAGATCGCTTCCGAATTCGCGGCCTCGGTCACGTGGCTCAGCTGACGGGCCTCTACGTGCTCCGTAATCATCTGCAGGTAGCGATCACAACCTGTGGACGTAGTCTCTCGGTCATCAGCGCGGGCGACTCCCCCCGCAAAGGCGATCAAAAGAATGATGTGTAAATACTTGGTAGCCATTCCGGCTCCTCGACAGAAAAGCGCCAGCGATTGCGAAGTTTAGCCCCAACTTTCGTCTCACTCCTTCGGTTCCCTATAACTTTGCAAGAGTTAGGCCCTCCAGGTGACTAAGCAAATATCTTGCGCCAAATATCTCACTCCCGGCGGTAACGGCTTGTCGGTACCTTTAAGGTCGGGGGAGCACGATGAGTCCACGCACGCCGAACATAACGCTTACGCCGGCCGATCGCGTGAAACGTGAATTCTTTAGCCTGATTGCGGTGGCGGCCCTTTCCTCGATCTTCTGCTTGCGGGCCTTCGCCGTCTCTTCCTGCCTCCAGGACTTTGCTGGTCTGGCAGGGGCCGATACGCCCTTATCGGTCGAAACGATCGCGCAGACCTACCGGAACCTCTTGGAGACGCTCGGCGCGAGGTCTTCTCCTGAGGTGTTCCAGTTACTGGCCGAAGCGGAGAATCCGCTCGCCGTGCCCGAGGGCAGTGGGGAAAAATCGTCGGCACTCGGCAAACGCTTGAGGGAGTTCGAGGTGATGCTGGTGCAAGCAAAGGTGCGTACCCCGGAAGCGATCGCGGCCTTCAGGGCTGTCGCGGCCGAACTAGCGGGCGGTAAAACTGTCGCCGCCGCCAAGCTTGCGCGCCATTTGGACCCCGACCTCGTGCGGAAGTTTAAGTTAGAAGAGGGTCCGGGGAGTGTGTTTGCGTCCCCCGATGGGCGGTGGCTCGTAAAAGAGCAAGGTGTCGATGAGTTCGAAGGGATTAGTCGCAAGTTGGTCGTTGTCGATACGAAGACCGGAGAGAGCAAGCTTTTCACCCCGCCTAGGGGTTCCGAAGACTCTATTCTCTCGCTCGACGGCAAGCATATCTATTACGCAAATTCGAATCAGACTCTCACCAAAGTTGCTTTCAAAAATGGCGCGCCGGAAAAAAAGGGCACGACTCTGGGAACGAAGTTGCGCAAAGACGAGCGCTACAATTCCTATTTAGCGGTTGGAGATGAGACCGGACGTATTTATGCCTCGTTTGGCTCCGAAGACTCTTCGTTCGTTTTTCTCCCAACTGGTCAGCGCAGCCGGATAATGTTCAACGGGCGTCCGATCGAAATGGGTCCGTTCTTGACGAAGGTACCGGGTACGGACGATCTGCTGTGGACCGAATACGGCGATGTTCACGAGACCATGCTAAGACGCATTGCGATCTCCGACGATGGGCTTGTTACGGTGGTCAAGCGGTGGTTCACCGACGAGCCCGAGCTGGCACCCGTAGTTACGCACGACGACAAGCTCATGTATTTATCCCGGAAGAAGAAGCAGGTCATAATCTACCCCACGCCGGACTCGAAGCCGATCACGCTTAAACTCGAACTGCCCGACGCCGACGCCAACGCCAACGCCGACCTCGTCGTCGATGGCATGGCCGTTTCCCACGCCGGAGACGAAGGGCTACTCGTGCTACCCCGGGGCCGGGGCAGGAGCACGATCGTGCGGCTTCGTCTAGACACCGGCGAGATTTTCGAAGAGCTCGATGTACCTTTACCCACAGGTTCGCTCGACCTTCACTACTCGGCCGATGGGAAGTACCTGTACGTGGGTTCCCGACACGACGAGCACGTCGAGCGAGTCTTGTTGAGGTAGTGGGATGCGGGGGATTGGGGGGGTGATGTTTTACTGGTGCTCGCGACGTTTGCTTTCCCAGCGATTTAGCGGCGGCGCGGTGTCAGGTCGCGGGCAAGGAAGCTTTGGTATAATTTCGCCATGCCGAAATCTTATTTAACGGGTTTGAACGGTAACGAGATTTACTGCCTCTCGTCTAAAGGGTTCACGCCGGGTGATCTCGTGGTGGGAAATTCCGTATTTTCCATGGGGTTTATCGGTTCGTTGTCGGCGATGGGAAGTGATTTCATCGGCGGCGAGGTCACTGAGGTGACGGAGGTTATCCGTGAGGGACGCAATCAAGCGTTAAGCCGGATGATGCACGAGGCGCAGCAATGCGGGGCCGTTGGCGTTACCGGCGTCGCTAGCGAGCTAACCACTTTCAATGGGCAAAGCGAGTTCCTTAGCGTGGCCAATGCCCTTCATTCGGTAAATGCCGTGGGGGAACACGAGCGTGCAAAAGCGGCGTTCTCCACTAGTTCCGACGGCCAGCAGTTGTATTGCCAGCTCGATGCGGGATTTACTCCCCTGCGTTTTGTTTTCGGAAACGTGGCGTACTCCATGGGCGTGGGTGGGGCTCTCGTGGGGGCTCTTAAGTCTTTAGCGCGCGGGGAGATTAAAGAGTTCAGCGATGTGTTCAATCGCACTCGACACCTCGCGGTGGAGCGGATCTGTCAGGAGGCCTTTGCGGCGGGAGGGAGTTCCGTAGTCGGCATCGAGACCCGCACCATGCCCTGGGGCGGATCGCACGAAATGATCATGTTCGGAACGGCTTCCCACCATCCGCTGTTGGAGAAGCCTCGGGCCGCGGATCAGGTGGTGACGAGCAACCTCACTAATCAAGAGCTGTGGAGCCTCGTTAACCTGGGGTACATGCCGGTAAGACTCGTCTTGGGAACGGCGGTTTATTCGTTGGGAGTGGCGGGTGGAATCACTTCGATGTTCAAGGCGCTGTCTCGCGGTGAAATTCCTGAGCTAACCAGCCTGGTGTACGAGGCCCGATCCCACGCGCTCGATCTGATTCGTAAGGAAGCAGCCTCCGTCCAAGCCGACAACATCGTGGGGATCCGAACGCATATCCAAAATCACGACGGAGTTTTGGAGTTCACCGCCATAGGCACCGCGGTACGTAAAGTGGCGGGCCTTACTACGGGGAGCCAGAACCTCCCGCCCCAGGCATTCGGGCGAGACCAAGACACTTGGATTAACACCCCAACGGATAGGCTCGACCGGTAGGGGCCTAAGTGCCCCTCTATCGTCCGTTCGTACGAAACGTACCCACTTTCTTTTGTAGAGAGAGGTTCGCTGCTCTCACACCGAGTCAGATTGGCCAATTGTGAAGGCGTCTAGTTCAAGGAGACACACCGCCAACCCGATAGGGAAGGATGGTGAATAAATGCCTTGGTGGAACCCTTTTACTGACTTTGGTACTAATCGCCCCGGCTTTCGCCGAGCCGAAGCCGCCGGGCCTGAAGACCACTCAGTCCGCCAATCCGACCGAATCCACGAAGCCATCCCCGTCGCCGAAGCCATCCCCGTCGCCGACGCCATCACCGTCGCCGACGCCATCACCCACGCCTGACAAGTTCCCCGGCAAAAAAACATGCGCTTTTGGTAAGTCCTATATTTGCTGCGCTGCAACTGAGTCCTGCTCAGACGACGGAGTGCAGCCTCACTGCGCGAAGCCAGTGAGGTGCGCTGCGGATGAAAAAACCTGCAACGGATACCAAGTACAGATTTGCTGCAAAAACGAAGACACTTGCACCGTGAACGAGAAGGGGAATCCCATTTGTCTCATTAGCACCGACGCCCCGTGCACGGACGGTGAGTACCAATGTTCAGTTCACGTTACTCCGGATCGTACGGCGGACACCTGTTGCAAAGTGGGCAAAGAGGTTTGTCTTTCCGACAATCAGATACCAGCCGGTCCTACATGTGCAGCCGTTCGGGAATGTCCGGAAGAGTCGACTCTCTGCGGATACTCGAACGGTTCAAAAGCAATGTGCTGCCCTAACGGAAAAGGGTGCGTTATATCTTCCGGGTATCTACAGTGCGGCGGCGATCCGGCCGTAGCGGTATGCCCAGGCGAAGAAATAAAGCACACGAGTGGGCCACATTACATCTGTTGTCCCAAAGGTAAACAAGCCTGCGCGTATCTGCGCGGCAGCCCGTCGCCACTCTATTGCTGCGATCCGCCGGAAGAGCGTGTGCAAGAAAAATAACTTCCAGTAAGCCTTAACAGCCCTCAATCCCCGAAACAGATCCCGCGAGACTTAGCCGCCTATCTAGGGGGCCTAAGTGCCCCTCTATCGTCCGCCCGCAGGCACCCGCTCCAGAATTTCACTAAATAGTCCGATACTTACGTATGCGGCTTCTTCCCCTTTTACTGGTGCTCGCGACGTTTGCTTTGCCAGCGCGCGCCAATAAGCTCGACTGTCTGCGCGAGACTTTCGCCGCCATTGCGGAAGGCAAACGAACCCATTCGTACTACTCGGCCTTTGGCTCGTCCTACCACCGTGACCCTATCGAACAACTGACGGGCTACCTCGAGCTTGGAGCCAAGCTTTCTCCGCGTGGCTGGAATCTCTTTGAGAAGATTCGGGCCGAGGCTTTAACCCCCCTCTCGGATCGTGAACTAGCGAAAGTCATCGTCGAGTACTTAAATCCCTCTACGCTCGATTCTCCCGCGCGCTGGCAAGGGCTCAACTCCGCGCTAAAAAGCCCGCAGGCAGCGCGCCTTATCCTCGACGAGGTTAAGGCGATTCAAGAAGACGCTCGCATCTTCACAAAGAACCTCGCGGAGGTCTTTGAGATCTTCAACCGCGTTGATGACTACCATGCTGAAAACCGGGACCTGCCTTGGTTCCGTCAGGCCTCCCGCGAAGTCAGCGCCTTCAAACGGACGCCCCTATTTCGGGACTACCGCGAGAACTACATTCGCAACTACCGCGAGCGGTGGAACGACTCCTTCGATCCCCTTCCTCGCGAGGAAAGCTCTGCCCTTTCCGCGCGGGTAAAGGCCATGGAACAAGATCCGCGTTACGCCTCACTCTCGACTAAAGCGCGCGAGATTCTGAGCCTTCAACTTCAACGGGAGGCCGCGGGCCGTTTTCATTCCAATTACGGGGGGCTCTACAATCGTCGGGACCGATCTTTTGTATGGTACGCGGCCGGAGAAAAAGATTTCGCTCGGGAAAGCTTTGACAGCATCCAGGGATACTTTTCCAAAGACGGACTCACCTTCGAGTTCACTCCCGAAGCGCAAGCGCGCATCCAATGGCAGTACTCAACGTCGTTGCAGCGTAAAGCCGAAATGCCGGGATTGGCCCGCGAGCCTTTCACCTACGATCATGTCTCGATGTCCGGCAATCTCATCCCCGGAGACGTCAGGCGCGTCTACGCGTCAAACCCTGAAATCCTCGGTAAAGCCCGTGCCGCTTTTGAAGCCAGTTTAGGTAAAGCGGCGCTCGAGCAAAGTGGGATCACGTTTCACCTAGCGGAAGAGCAATCCCGCATTCACGCGGCCGACACCGACGCCGTCATTCAGCGGCTGGGCTTAGGATCGCCCGAGCTTCCGCTCGTTAAGCCGGTAGTGGCCGGAAAAGTGACCTACTTTCTTTCGGAGGCGGAGATTAACGCCATTCGCGCCCGCAAACGGCCCCTTAAGTACCTCGTAGCACTCGACGGTGGCCAAGAGGGAATGACGTCGCTCAAGACTTTGATTGAACGTCACGCGCAGATCGACGGCAACACGCCGGTAACGGCCAAACTATTCACCGGTGGCTGGTTTAGTAGCCCGGATAGTAAAACGCCCGTTTATCTCAATCCGGCGGAGCAAATGGAGCTTCTGGATTTTTCCCAGAACGTTCATCTGGAGTTTCGTCCGGAGGTTTCTGAAGCGCAGATAAAGCAGATCCTCGAAAGCAAGTTCACGCGTGGCTTTGATTTTGGCATGGTATCGCGAATCTATTTTCCTAGCCCCAAGGCTTTCGACGCCGGCCGGAACCACTATTTTGATCACTTCGGGGTCCAAAGTAAGTTCAGGTGGGGGCAAGACTTTGCCATGGATCACGATCTCAAAGCGAACTACGCCGCGGATTCCGAACGTTTCACTCGCGCGCTCGAGACTCCCCGTAATCGTGCGCTGAACTTAGATCGGGCCCAAGGGTTAAGTCTGAATCCCGCAGAAAGTATTTCATTAAAGACTCTCTCCGAGCGGGACCAGGTCCGAAAATTCCTCATCTCCAGCCAGAACTTCGGCATCGACACGTACCAAGACCTTACTAAGGTGATGAGCGCCGAAGAGTACAAAGTGTGGTTGAAGCTGCAAGACAAGGTCATGGCGACGGCCAGGCGAAAGGCTCCGCTTACCGCTGAGCTAGTCGATGAGTTTAACGGCCGAGGCACCCGGGCGCTCTTAAGCTACCTGTTCCTCAGCGAAGGCATCCCGCCACCGTCCTTCGAAAGGATCTCGGCTGCAGATATGTTCACTACGGGTGAGGATTACCTTCGGTACGTAGAGATGGGGATACTGAGGGGTGCACAGAGCATTCGCTTCGGTGGGCCTCCGCGACGTTGAGACTATCTACCACTCCACCGACATCATTTTCTTAGCGTCGGCGGTTGCGGGGAGGGGAGGATTGAAGCTCTGACTTTCGAGTTGGGAGCGCGTATGCGGCGAGTTTCAGCAGAACCGTAAGTAGTTAGAATAACGTCGAAACAAATAACAATAACTGGGGGGGGGAGGTCCTTGCGTTAGTCCTGCTTCCTTCGGAGTTTTTCTACCAATTTCGGTCAATTTCCATTCCTGGTGCTACAAAAGTGCTACATCGCGGGGCCGTTTTCGGGTGTGCCTTGCCGTCCTTTTCTCTTTTTTGAGGAAGGACTTCATCACACGTTGAAGGTTTTGCACATGCGTCGCATTACGGACTGGTACTCTGGGCCTTTTTCTCAGGTGGCCACCACTTTTCCATTAGCTCTTCCGTCTTCGTCTTTAGGCCGGTAGTTGCGATTGTCCCGAAAAACCAAATCACGAGAGCTATCAATTTCTCCCAGCCCCATTTCCAGGTCCATTCCTCTTTTTGATTTATGGTGGCCAGTTTTTCCTCCAGACCCCGAATTCTATGTTCGAGCAGTACGATACGCTGGGCTTGGGCGATCCTTTCAGATTCCGCATCTGAGACTTTTGGAGGAGTACGAAAAATGAGGTCCGGGGGAAAAATAGCTGGAAGTTGAACGTCATTCGGTATGCTCAGCTTACCCGTCGTAATAATTTCCTTACCCGAATACTTTTCAAGAAGCTGAGCGCTAAATTGGCCCCTCGCCAGAACTCGATCTCGCTCAACCGAGGCTGGCCGTACTTCGGTTTTCATCGTTTTCTGAGGAAGTAAGTAGGGAATCCCGAAGTAGAACGAACCCGAAAAAAGAAGTATGGAAGCGATTAACGGGACTGTTGTGTTTTTCATCTTCGGTTCCCTTCCGGTTTCACCGAAATAGTACGGCCGATTTGCCATCGATTAGTTTCTTGAACTCAGACTTTCGTTCGTCGCCGAGGAAGCTCTTATCTATGATGGAGAAAAAGGCGGGAACCAGCGCTTTCAATTTCTTCAGCAGGCTCTCGAACACTTTGTCGTTAATGCCCAAATTCTTCGAAAGCGACACGAAATCGCCGATCTTGAGATTACTTTTCTTGCCATTAATGGTGAGAGCAGACTCCTCTTCATCTTCGGGAAGGATTAATTTCGTCGCTACAAGATCGTATGCGGGAGACAATATTATTTCTCGATCCTCTCTCGTAAGAAGCGAGAAGTTTTTGAGGTGCATGTCCGTGTTGCCAATCAGGTAGGAAAGAAGAACGACTTGTAGGAAACTGACCAGATCATTTCCTGTGTTTGAGCTAAATTTCTTGATCGCCTTTCCGATCGTTTCCATTGAGCTATTGTATTTGTCTCCGGTTAATCGTTCGGTGAGTTGACACATGTCCTCAAGGGGAAGTTTTTTCCCGTCAACGCGATCAAAACGTCTTGATATGTAAGCAAACTCCCCTGAATTCAGGCGAATCAATCCGTGAAGAGCCGTGTCTATTCCAAATGCGGCAGCTAGATGCATGGACACATCTTCAAGTTCAGGCATTCCAGGGAAATCTGGATGAGGAGGCTTAAGGATATATCGTCCCCACAGCCCTACTATGGTAAGTCGTTGATAGTCGCCGGCCTTTGCGGAACTTGTTTTCTTGGGTGGATTTTCGAAATCCAAAGATAGTTTTGGTTGGACTCCAGTTAACGCAAGCCTTCGGCTGATAACTCCGGTCGCAACCTTTTCAATGTCCGCCCTTCCAAAATCTATTTTCGGGGGAACCTCTGTACCGAATAATTTCAGGCTACAACGTTTGTGGTAACCATCACTTCCGTCTTGGAGTTGCTCGTAGCAATAAAAACATTTGGTTGCTTCACTCATTGTTCTGAGCTTTCAGAATTCTTTACGTGGACTGCTCCAATGCAGTCTTCGCATGCGGTCAGAAGAAGTCCCATTCGATCACGTGATTCCAATTTCCAGTTCCGTGTCGTCAGGTCCAGCAACCATCCTTCGGGGATTAGCCCGTCAAAAAATGGAAACATGGATTTGCTAGAATATTCCGCCTCTCTTAAAGGAAGTGTGAGACTTACCGGCACAGGATCTTTTGAATTTAGATAGTCCTTGTCGTATTGAAAGACGTATTGCTCAGCCTGTTGCTCAATCGTACCGGCATAGGTTCCACGAACGTAAACTTGGCCTTTTCGCGTAGCCATCTACCTATCCCTTTTTTTCTTTCGGAACTGGTCCCAGCTCATGTCCAAACAGCGCGAGGACTTGGTTTAATTTGTCAGTTCTGAATGAGCTCTTTGTCTCTTGCTCCAGGTCACGTACAAATCTAAGCCCTACTCCCGCCCTTTGGGCTACATCCTCTTGAGTTAGGCCGAGCCTGAGACGCTTTGATCTGATGAATTCTGCAATATTACTTAGCTTCATAATTATACCCTATTGGGTATAATTTTATCGGTTCAAAGTCAAATTATACCCAATAGGGTATAATTTTGCTTTTAGCGGAAGTTAACGAAATCCCCTGCGCCGCCCAACGTAACAATACGAAAGCCTTAGAATTAATGGCCCGCTATACCCAGGGGGGTATAATTTATCCGACATTTCGCTAATTCATACCCGAACGGGTATAATTTCAAATCTTAAATCCGAATCGAAGACAGGACTCAGTAGATCTTGGGGAAGGTACCCGCTTCCTTTTGATACTGCGCTCAAACGCTAGCCCGTCTTGCGATAGTAACGTCTGGCGTGCCGGAACCCGGCATCTTCGGCTTCCTTGACGGTCTTGGCGTAGAACTCGCCCAAGTGGGCCTTAATCTTGACCCGGTCGTAATACTCATCGAAGGGGAGATGATAAATTTTCGCTCCGCTTTCGTTGATGTTGCACTTGATCATCGGGTAGTTCTTCGTGAACTCCAATATCTCCAGCCGAACACCCAAAGTTTCAGCCGCTTTCTCAGCTTCGTGGCTAAAGTTAGCCGTTGTGAACAAGACCGCGATGGGCTCCGAGCCAGGATTTTCTTTTTGATAGTAGAGCGTCGTGCCGTGGAGCTGAAGTACAACGTTGGCGTGAATCGTCTTATGCCGCGCCCAATATTTCGTTTGGACGATCAGGGTCTCGCTCCCTTTCTTCGCGATGAGATCCCTTCCGAGATCGTTGAGGCCCTGAGTGGCACCATTGAACGTCACGTCATAACCAAGGTTTTCCAAAACAAATCCCACCTGGCGTTCATACGCTCGGCCAATCTCCGGTTGAGTAAGCGGGCGCCTTAGATAGCGCTCTAAGGAACGCTGATACTTCTCAGTAGAGGACAGTCCTTGGAATTGCACAAACGGCCTCGAGCCGTTCGGCGCGTACGACTGCCGGTGATGCCGGGGGCGCCTCTGGAAAGGGGACAGGAAATGCACGATAGCAGCTAGTGAGCTAATCAACAGCAGTGCGTAAATGAGGAGTTCCATTGGACGTGCAAAAGATCGTTCTTATCTTTTCGGAAAGAAAAGCAGGGGTCATTAGACTTACTTTCACAAGTAATAGTGGATGAATCGCGCCGTGGCTCGGTGGCCCCCTTCGCGTCATCGAACTAGTCTACGAGGAAGCGGCCGGTGACCGCTGCTTTTCGAGTGTTAGAGAAGCCAAAGGTGCTGGCTGGCGGGTACGGTAGAAGCCAAAAGCTACTTTAGGAGCAGATTCAGCGGAAGGACTTCAAGCCCGGTTTCATTTCCGTCGCAGGCATTCCCGTTACCGATCTTGCATTTATAGTCACGGGGAATGCAGGTGTTCCCGCATGCCTTGCCTTTATTACATCGGCGTCCGCATTTCGAAAACCAGCCTCTATTCAGTTCGGTTTGAGTCGGTCTCACGCATTGGTACGTTGGAGGTTGCCCTCCAGCTATGAGACACGCGAGGCTAGCCGCAGTATGCAGGAGTTTCCAGGGGTATGTATCTCTTCGAGCACGCTGTTTAGTGCTTTCCGCTGATAGTCTGATAGTTCTGGACAAATACTGGGTGCCGGAAATGATTCAAATGGGGCGTTTTGTTCGGAGGTTCGGCCAGCGAACTCCTCGGGAAAACCGGTATCCTTCAGAAATGACTGAACCTTTATGCCTTCTTTGACCCATTTGGTTGGGTACTGTGAGGTGGGAATACGAAATTGTTTTTTGAGCGCCTCCCTCAGTGTAATTCGCTTTCGAAGAAGGTCTACGCCGTCAATTGCCACCAACGCACACGCGAGTTCGAATTTTCTGCCGCTGGAGTCTCGGCTAGTTTTGCTTCTGACCAATGCGCGAACCCAGTTATAGTCTTCACCGAGAAAAAGTTGCAGCTGCTCTCTAGTAAACAGTTCGTTTAACTTTTGGGCTGCAACCGACTGGTAGGTGTGGCTCCAAGCGAACTTTAGCTCGGTAACTGAGTGTAACTCGTGTTCCTTACGACCTTCTCGCTCAACGTAGGTTATCGAAGGCATACGTCCGAGAAAAATATTGAGCGGTCCTTGGCGGATATCGCCTGGCAAGAAGTAGACATTAAGGACACTGAGGAGATTTTTCCACTTCCGGCCGATGAGAACGAGGCGAAACTGGTGCGAGTTGCATTGAAAGTGCTTAGGCAGCCTCCTAAAGCTGGGCCGAACTCTCCTGTTTCGAAGGGCGAGTTTCCAGTCTCCGTATTGTCTTACGGGAGATACAATCTAAACGCGATGCTCGGGCCTCCGCCCGTAGGCGGCGGGAAAAAGTGGAAGGTATATTACTTTTCTGACTATGAAGCTGCTGCCAGGATGGTGGTCGGCCTCAACTCAAATCTGGGTTGGTCGTTATTTCGGTGCCTGACAAATGGTCTCGATTTCAATAAACGACTTATTTCGATAATCGGCTGTCTTCCAAATGGGATTGGTAAGTCGGCAAGTTGCATAGCAGTCGTCGAGAAATTCAGCGAACAGATGCGTCGATCATACAAAGATGATGGTGAATATCAACTTGCGGGGCGGGCACCTGAGTTCAAGGAGCTGAATAAGAAAGCGAGCAGCGCCTTTCGCCTTAAGAGCTTAGGTATTTCGGTTGAACAGAGTTCGGATGTTGAGAGGACGCGTGTTCTGAATGTTCCGTCTCACCCACCCGACGGCACTTTAGAGCCTGAAATTCTCACCTAAGCGACGGCACCCTGCGGGGTGTTTTTCTCACCCTGACGACGGCGGTTTTGGGGATGGAATTCTCACCCCAACGACGGCACCTGGTGGCG
>JBGSST010000019.1:0-14193 GCA_041736915.1 Bdellovibrionota bacterium | reverse complement strand
GTAGATTCATCCTTACCACCAACGAGCTTTTCGAAATGGAAGAGCTTCCCAAGACGTTAGGCGTGCTCGGGCTCGGCGCGATCGGGGCGGAGATGGCGCAGGCGCTATCCCGGCTCGGAGTCGACGTGGTGGCCGCGGAACGAGGTCAAAGCGTGGCGGGGCTTCGGGACCCGGCCGTAGCGGACTGCGCGAATGAAATTTTCGCGAAGGAGTTCACGATTTGGAAGGGTAAGACCGCGAGCATAGCGGCGCACAACGCGGGTGTGGAATTGAGGTCGGGAGATCGCGTAAAGCCCGTCGACAAAGTCTTGGTATCGCTAGGCCGGCGGCCTAGCCTAAAGTCACTGCAGCTCGAGAATGCTGGCGTGAAATTGGATGAGCGGGGCATACCGATTTACGACTTGGGGACGCTTCAGGTGATCGGGCATCCGATCTTCATCGCCGGCGACGCCGATGGACAGCGGCCAATCTTGCACGAAGCCGCGGACGATGGGCGAATTGCGGGTTTCAACTCCGTGGCCCAACGGGCGAAAACTTTCCGGCGCAAGACGAGCCTGGCGATTGCGTTCTGCGAACCGAACATTGCATTGGTCGGCACGGGCTACGAAGAATTGCCACCCGGGTCGCTGCAGGGCGAAGTTTCCTTCGCGAACCAGGGTCGATCGAAGATCCTCGGGGAAAATCGGGGGCTGCTGCGCTTGTACGCGGAACCACGCAACGGGCGACTCATCGGCGCGGAGATGGTGGCTCCACGCGGTGAGCATCTGGCGCACCACATTGCCTGGCTCATTCAGCAAGCCGTCTCCGTGGACGATGCCCTGAGGTTACCGTTCTACCACCCCACGGTCGAAGAGGGCTTACGCACGGCCCTCAAGTCGGTCCGTTTAGGTCGGGCGGCAAAATAATTCCGCCAGGCGACGTAGGGGGATGCTGCTGCGGGGACAGCCCCTCCGCCGTCGTCGACGTTACGGTTATCTGATTGGGGGTTACGGAAATCTGACACGCGCGCAGGATGCCGAACCGTTCCGCGATTACCGGCCACAAGTTCAACGTGGCGATAAGCAGCGCCGCCATGATGGGGCCAACGAAAACACCGAAGATGCCGAACATCGAAATGCCGCCGAAAATCGCCACCAAGCTGACCAGAGGATGCATTTCGCCCCGGCCCTTGAGCACCAGCGGATAAACCAGATTGTCCGACAGGCCCGTCAGGGCGCCCACGCCCAACATGAGAAATCCTTTGAGAGTCAGGCCACTCACGAAGAAGTACAGGGCGGCGCCGCCCCACACGGGGGTGCTACCCAGCAACGGCACCCAGGCCAAAACGAAGGTGATACCGCCGGCCAGAAAGGCCAACGGAGCCCCGAGTAGCAAAAAGCCGGAAACGATGATGACCGACTGGATCGACGCGGCCGTAAGCGTAGCTACGGTAGTCGACACGGCCGTGTCGCGAAACGAGGTATAGACCGCGCCGCGCACTTCCGGGTCGAGCGGAAGCTTGTCCCGCAGCCACAGAAGAAACGCCCCACCGTCCAGCAGCAGAAAGTAACAGCTCAGCATGGCCAAAAAGAACTGAAGGATGGTCTCGGGAACACCCCCGAACACCGTAAAGAGTAGGCCCGGCGCGGCGGCGGCGGCCTTCCGAAGCCCCTCCCGCATCTGATTTTCCACCGCTTTGGCGTCGCCGATCATGCCTTTGAGCGGCTCGAAGCGGGCGATCTTGCCCGAAAAGTACCCTAAAGACGGGGTTGGCTGATCCGTCAGCTGCTGGGCCGCCTCCACACCTTGATTCACCGCCATTAGCGCAAACGTGGCGATTGGCATGACGATGAGCAAAAACACTCCCAATACGGTCACGGCCGCCGACAGCTTGGGCCTCACCCCATGCTTCATGATCCATTGGTAAGGCCCGCGGGACAAAATCGCGAGGATCGACCCCATCAGCACCGCCATCAGGTACGGCGCCACCATCTTGAAGGACACGTACAGCAGCAAGAGCAGCAGAAGGACAAAGGACCACAGGGCAATGCGGTTTTTTCGCGATATCAGTAAGTCTTCCACGGACAGCCTTTTTCAACCGCGGCGTTGGCGCTTAGCGGGCTTTGGTTTTTAGACGTTTGATCGGGTTAAGGAGCTGTTTCTTAGCATTTTCCGAGACCGGGCGGGGCATCGAACTTATCTGGGCGGCCAACAGCGCGCTCAAGAACCCATAAGTGCCGTACTGGGTTAGGGACGACTTCACCATTTTTTCCTCCGATGGGCCGAATTATTGCATGAGGCATGCCACATACAACGACCTTGAATGTGAAGATGCGTAGAGAATTGAATCAACTCTGGTACGTGAGGGGAGCCCACCTGTTACTTTTTTGGAACAGGTTAGGGCGGTTGCTCCGCGCGCCCACGTCGTGTAATACCTGTCCTTCTCGGGGGTGTAGCTCAGCTGGGAGAGCGCTAGCTTTGCAAGCTAGAAGTCAGGGGTTCGATCCCCCTCACCTCCACCATCTGCTTTACCCCGCCCCCTCTTTACGGTCGCTTAGTTCGAGGCGAATTTCATGAAATGGAAGCTGGATAGTCAGGCGCGTTTAGCGATCATGCTGGGTGCCGTCTTGGCGGTTCTCACCTTCGATGCCTGGGTGCTCAACTGGAGCTTTAATAATGTTGGCGAGCAGGAGCGTTGGGTTCGCCATACCTACGGCGTGATGAGCGAGCTGGAGAAGACCTACTCCTCGACCAAAGATGCCGAAACCAGCATGCGGGGTTATCTGCTGACCGGAGAGAAGGAACACCTCGCCCCTTACGTTAAGGCCACGCTCGATTCCCTGGACCACGCCGCGCGGCTCAAGGTGATGACCGCGGATAACCCTAAGCAGGCGGTGGCCGCTCCACTGCTGGAGCAATTACTTAAGCGGCGCTTTGCGCTGCTCGATGAGGTTCGCGCCGCTTACCGGCAGACCGGCGGCCAACTTCCGGCCGATGCCCCGCAGTTTGCCGACGGCCTCACCATAATGGAAAAGCTGCGGACCCAGCTCGACGAGATGAGAGACGAGGAGCTAACGCTTTTAGACGAGCGCACGAAGGCGTCGGAGCGCAGCAAGAGCATCTTTTTGTGGGCGCTCGTGGTCACTACCTTGCTTACCGCCGGTGCGATTCTCGTTTCGTTCAATCAGATCTCCCGCCACCAGGAACGCACGCGCAAGGAAACGGAGGAGCGCACGGCCGAAGCGCGCAAGAAAGGGCTTACCGCCCAGCTTGCCAACGCGCTTACTGGCGACCTTGGTCTGCATGCCGCGGCTTCGAACGTTTTGGAATTTTTGCGCGTTAACTTCAAGGTGTTGGCCGGGAAGGTTCATATCCTGGAACGGCACGGGCTTACCGAAGTGGCGGCGTTCGGGACGGAAGATCTTGGCGATAAAAAACAGGGTCTCGATCCCAGTTTGGTAAAGGTGGCGCTTCAGCAGGAAGACGTGCTGTATCTGCCCGACCTGCCGGACCACTACTGGCGCATCTCATCGGGGTTAGGGGCGACTAACCCCAAAGGCTTGGCGCTGATTCCTTTTCATTTTCAGGGGCGGGGTCTGGGCGTGATCGAGCTGGGAGTGATGGGTTCGCTCGACCGCGACGCACTGACCACGCTGTCTGGTTTTTCCGACGCCCTGGGAGTCGGCCTCAATGCGGCCCAGTCTCGCGCGCACTTGCAGGCGCTATTGGAAAAAACCCAGCAGCAGTCCGAAGAGCTACAGGCCCAGCAGGAAGAGCTACGCACCTCGAACGAAGAGCTCGAACAGCAAGCCCGCGCGCTGGAAAGTCAGCAGCAGGCACTTAGCCAGAAGAATAGCGAGCTAGAGACCGCGCGTACCCAGCTCGAGGCCCGTGCCGAAGAGCTCGACCGCTCTACCAAGTACAAGTCTGAGTTTTTGGCCAAGATGTCGCACGAGCTGCGCACGCCGCTGAACGGGCTACTAATCTTATCCACGCTGTTGATCGAAAATAAGGAGGGCAACCTCACTGAGCAGCAGAAGAAATTTGCCCAGTCGATTCAAAGCGCGGGAAATGATCTACTTACGCTCATCAATGACATCCTGGACCTCTCTAAGATCGAAGCGCGTAAGTTGAACGTAAAGGCGGATGAGTTCCCCGTGCGCGACCTCTTCGATACGACCAAAACCTCGTTCGAGCCGCAGGTCAGCTCCAAGAAGCTGTCATTGGAGTTCGAAGCCAGCGATGAGACTCGCTCCACATTGCTCTATACCGACCGTCAGCGCCTCGAGCAGATCGTGCGCAATTTTCTTTCGAATGCGATCAAGTTCACCGAAAAAGGCTCGATTACCGTCAAGGCGGATATCGAAAATGAGAAGAAGCTTATTCGCATCGCCGTCCGCGACACCGGAATCGGCATTCCGGCCATGAAGCAGCAGGCGATTTTCGATGCCTTCGAACAAGCCGACGGCTCCATCAGCCGTAAATACGGCGGCACGGGGCTGGGCCTCACCATCTCGCGTGAGCTAGCGGCGTTGCTAGGCGGTCGCATCGAGCTGACCAGCGATGAGGGGAAAGGTAGCCAGTTCACGCTACTGATTCCGCTCCGTCTACCAACAGAAAACGAGTCGCCGCCTAGCCCTCCCCAAACTCCGCGCACGTTGCCCACGCGATCGCTCGCGGCGGACCCGGGGCACGACGGCGTGGTAGGGGCCGACATCCGCCTCTCCGCCCAGGTAAAAGACGCACTGAAGGACGTCGATCGCCAGAAACGCTCCATTCTAATCGTGGAAGACGACGCTCCTTTCCGTAGTGCGGTAGTAGAAGCCGTGCGCGAGTATGGCTACCAGCCCATCCAGGCTTCCGACGGAGAGCTCGCCTTGGCGATTCTGAAAGAGCACGCGCCGTCCGCCATTTTGCTCGACATCAAGCTGCCCGGCATCAGTGGCCTGGGAATTCTCGAGATCATCAAACACATGCCGAACATGCGGCACATTCCCGTGCACATGATCTCGGGGCTCGACTACCAGCACAATGCCCTTCGCATGGGCGCGCTAGGTTACCTGACCAAGCCCGTCACCATCGACAAGGTAAATTCCGCGCTGGGGCGGATCGAGTCGCTTATTTCGTCGAAGGTTCGCCGCGTGTTACTCATCGAAGACGACGAACGGCAGCGCGAAGCCATTTCCCAGCTCATCTCCGGAAACGACATCGAGGTCGTATCGCAGTCGACCGGTCGCGCCGCCGTACAGCTGCTGAAGACGGAAGGCTTCGATTGCATCGTCCTCGATCTCTCTCTGCCCGATGTCTCCGTCTTCGACTTGATCCGGCAGCTGACGGAGCTGCAGATCTCTTTGCCCCCGATCGTAATCTACACGGGCAAGGATCTCTCGGATGAAGAGAGTCAGTACCTGCGCAAGGTCTCTCAGAGCATCATCATCAAGGGCGCCCGCTCCCCGGAGCGCCTACTGGACGAGGTGAATTTGTTTCTGCACCGGGTGGAGTCGCTGCTGCCCGAGAGAACCCGTGAGCTTCTCACCACGCTTCGCTCGCAAGAGGAATCCTTAGAAGACAAAACGATTTTGCTCGTTGACGACGACATCCGTAACATCTTCGCCCTCACGAGCGCGCTCGAGTCCAAAGGGCTCAACGTAGTGACGGCACGCGACGGCGTCGAAGCGTTGGAGGTCATCAGCGGCGAACACAAAGTCGATCTGGTGTTGATGGACATCATGATGCCGCGAATGGACGGATTCGAAGCCATGAAGCGGATCCGCGCCCACGACAACGCCCGAATAGCCGGCTTGCCCATTGTCGCGTTGACCGCCAAGGCGATGAAGGACGATCACGAGAAATGCATGCAGGCCGGGGCCAGCGACTACCTGCCCAAGCCGGTGAACATGAACAACCTCGTCACGGTTCTAAAAGTATGGCTGGCCGGCAAGGAGTTCGGCGCGTGACGATCATCAACCCAGTCGAGCGGCATCTGTTCTTTGAGGGAATCCTCATGAAGTACGGGTACGACTTCCGCCAGTATGCGGAAGCATCGCTCGACCGGCGCTTGGTCAATCTCATGATCAAGTACCGCACGCAGACTCTGCTCGACGTGCTCAAGTTGATCATGGACGACCCCGAGCAGTTCCGGGCGGTGCTGGGACTGTTGACTATCAACACCACCGAGTTTTTTCGCGACCCTTCGTTTTTCCGTACGTTGCGGGAAAGCGTGCTGCCACTGCTGCAGACCTATCCCAAGATAAACATTTGGAGCGCCGGCTGCAGCACCGGAGAGGAAGTGGTGAGCCTCGCCATCCTCCTGAAGGAAGAGGGGCTCGATAAGCGCGCTACGATTTACGCCACTGATGTGAGCCCCCAAGCACTGAAGACTGCTAAAGAAGGTATCTACGAAAACTCCTGTATTGCGCACTTCAACCGGAACTACGCCCTGGCGGGTGGAACACGCAGTCCGTCGGAGTACTACTCAGCGGAGTACGGCCTCGTTCGGTTCAGCCCGTCACTTTTTTCGAACGTCGTTTTTTCCGAGCACAATCTCGTGACGGATTCGGTGTTTATCGAAGCCCACCTGATCCTTTGCCGGAATGTGCTCATCTATTTCACCCGCGAGCTGCAAGACCGCGTGTTCACGCTCTTCTCGCGTTCGCTGGTTCACAAGGGAGTGCTGGGCATCGGTTCGAAAGAATCGATCCGCTTTTCCAGAGCGGCACCGTTTTTCTCGACTCTACATCACGAAGATCGCTTTTATCAGTTCAACGCCCGCGCAGAAATCGGTCCGGGAAGTTTTCTGGGGGCCGTACAGTGAAACCACCCAGGGCGATCGTGATTGGCACCTCGGCCGGTGGGGTCACCACGGTGCAGGCTCTGTTGCGCGAGCTGCACGGCAAGCTGTCGTTACCGCTGCTCATCGTTCAGCATCTTCCCGCCGACGCCCGGGTGAACCCGGCTTTGATTTTCGGCTCATTTACCCACGCCACGGTTCTCGAGGCTTACGACAAAGTGGCCGTTGAGCTCAATCACGTTTACTTCGCTCCGCCGTCCTATCACTTACTCATCGAGAGAGATTTTACTTTGTCCCTGACTCAGGATGAGCCCGTTCATTTTTCCCGCCCGTCCATCGACGTATTGTTCGAGTCGGCGGCGCGGGCCTACGGCTCGGAGCTGTGTGGCGTTTTACTGACCGGGGCGAACCAGGATGGGGCGGCCGGTCTAAAGGCGATTAGTGATCTTGGCGGCTACACGATGGTGCAGGACCCCCGAGATGCCGAGGTTGGTACCATGCCGCAGGCGGCACTTTCGCTTTTCACTCCGAACTTCACCGGCACCGTGAAGGAATTGTCCCGGCAGCTGTTGAACGTCGCTAACGGCGGAGCCGTTTAGTGAAAATCAAGATTCTCGTGGTGGACGACTATGCGGAGAACATCCAGGCCCTGTCCGGCCTGATCGACTCCGATCGTGTCGAAATTCTCTCGGCTAGCTCGGCGAGCGCGGCCTTGGAGCTAGTGAACCAAAACGAGTTTGGATTGGCGCTGTTGGATGTTCAGATGCCCGAGATTGGGGGCTTTGAGCTCGCCAAGATCATTCGGGGGGTAAAGCGCTTTAGAAGTTTGCCGATCATCTTCGTGACCGCGCACCAGCAAGAAAGTCAGTTTCTCTTCGACGGGTATAGAACTGGCGCGGTGGACTTTTTATTCAAGCCGCTCGATCCCAATATGGTTCGGGCGAAGGTTGACCTGTTCGTGGAAATGGCCCAGCAGCGAATTCAGCTGCAGCACCAGGTGGTGGAGCTAGAAAAGCTGCGGCTCGAGGCGCAGTCCGCCAACTTAGCCAAGAGTCAGTTCCTCGCAAACATGTCGCATGAGATCCGCACTCCGCTTTCGGCGGTCATGGGTTTTGCCGACCTGATTGCCCGCGGCGGCCTTACCGAAGAGAAGATGCTCGAGTGCACGACGGCGGTCCGTCGCAACGGCTCGCTGCTAATGCGGTTAATCGATGACATTTTGGATCTGTCTAAGATCGAGGCCAATCGCCTCGATCTGGAGAGAGAGCCGTTCAATCTAGCGGAGCTGCTTGCCGACATCGACGCCACGATGTCTTTCCGGGCGCGGGAAAATGGCGTCGAGCTGCATATTCGCGTGTCGCCGTTCAAGAGCGAGCAATTCGTTTCCGACGCCGTTCGCCTGAAGCAGGTGCTGCTGAACATAATCGGCAACGCCATCAAGTTCAGCCCCGGCGGTGCGGTAAACGTCGACGTACGCATCGACCGTAAAGACTTCGTTTCCCAAAGCCGGCGCAAGCTGGTGGCCGTCGTGAAAGACAGCGGCATTGGGATGTCGGCCGAACAACGAGGTCGGCTGTTTTTGCCCTTTTCGCAGGCCGACCCCTCCACGCGTCGGAAGTACGGCGGCTCGGGCTTGGGGCTGATCATCTCGCGCGAGATCGCGCGCGCTTCGGGGGGCGAGCTGAAGCTTATCGAATCGGAACCGGAAAAGGGCACTACGTTTCAGATCGAGTTCATGCTCGACGTAGAGCCCGTGGCGGAAGAGCTCCTCGCGCCGAAATTAAGAGAGTTAGGCAAGCCGGGCACGGACAAGCCGTTGCAGGGCCTCAACGTACTGGCGATCGACGACTCGCAGGACAACCTTACCCTCATCGAGTTCTACCTGCGCGATACCGGAACGATCGTCACGTACGCCGAGAATGGCAGAGCCGCAATCGACGCGGTGAAGCAGCAGGATTTCGATCTCATCCTGATGGACGTGCAAATGCCCGAGATGGATGGCCACGAGGCGACGCAGGCCATCCGGAAGCTCGGCTTCAAGAAAACGATTCTGGCGCTAACCGCGCACATTCACCGGGAGGAACACGAGAAGTGTTTTCAATCCGGCTGCGACGGCATTCTCACTAAGCCCATCTCCAAAACGAGGCTAATCGGGAAGCTGCGCGAGGTTGCATTCAACATCAAAGGCTAGGCTAAGGCTGTAGTACGACCTTGAGACAGCTCTGTTCTTTGTTGTCGAACAGCTCGTAAGCTTCCGCCGCTTTCTCGAGCGGAAACCGGTGAGTGATGATGGCCGACGGATCAATGTCCCCGTTCGAGATATGTTCGAGCAGCTTTGGCAGATATTTTTGCACGTGAGTCTGGCCCATCTTCATGGTCAGGCCTTTCCCGAATGCGGCGCCAAACGGAACTTTGTCGAGCACGCCGCCGTAAACGCCGGGGATCGAAACGGTGCCGCCTTTTTTGCAGGCTTGAATGGCCTGTCGAAAGGCGCTCGGCCGATCCGTAGCCGCCCCCACCGCCAGCTTCACTTTATCGTACAAGGCATCGAGCGTGGTGCCGTGCGCCTCCATTCCGACCGCGTCGATACACGAGTCAGGCCCCTGGCCTCCGGTGCGTTCCCGCAGCTCGTCAATCACGCCATCTGATTTGGCAAAGTTTAGGATCTGTCCCCGGCTGACCTCGCTCGCGATGCGTAAACGGTCTTCGTTGTCATCGATTACGATAACGTTCTCCGCGCCGAGCAGGTAAGCGCTCTGGATGGCAAACTGGCCAACCGGGCCGGCGCCCCATACCGCCACCGTGTCTCCGGGTTTGATGCCGCAGTTTTCCGCCGCCATGTATCCCGTGGGAAAGATGTCGGTAAGGAAAAGTACCTTGTCGTCAGAGAGCGAATCGGGAACCCGGAACGCGCCTACGTCGCCAAAAGGAACGCGCACGAACTCCGCCTGTCCACCCGCGTAACCACCAAACAGGTGTGAGTATCCGAAGATTCCCGCCCCCGAGTGACCATAGAGTGCCTCCGCCTTGTCAGCATCGGGGTTGGAGTTGTCGCACGCCGAAAACTTTCCGTCGGCGCAGTATTCGCAGGCGCCGCAGGCAATGGTGAAAGGAATAACGACCCGATCACCGATGTTCAAGTTCGAGACTCGCGCCCCTTTATCCACGACGACGCCCATGAACTCGTGGCCCAGAATATCCCCCTTTTCCATCGCCGGAATCATGCCGTGGTACAAGTGCAGGTCCGATCCGCAGATGGCGGTCGATGTTACCTTCACGATGATGTCGCGTGGATTGATGATGTGGGGATCGGGTACCGTCTCCACCTGAACGCTATTCTTTCCGCACCAGCATAGAGCTTTCATTAGTGAGTCCTCCCGCAATGTCCCATTGGTTGTCCCTCGGTCGTGGGAATTTCACCCGTTTCCATGAGGGCTTTGAAATTTCTGAGATCGGTCATGAGCTTGTCTTCGAACTCGTCGCCCTTGAGCTCGTCAATTTTTTGAGCAAGTTTTCCGCGGTCGAGGGCGTACTTCATCGACATGCGCACGATGGTCGCGTCCTTGCGGGGCGCCGGTTTGAACTCGAGCGTACCGTACGCAAAAATTTCGGTTTCTTTCTTCGAGGCCCAAACGAGCTTCGTTGGCGACACCTCTTCGACTAGCTCAAAGTCACTTTCAACCAGCTGGACTGCATCAAGATGCCGCATTGCCGTAGCAAAAAGGTGCGCGTCGCGCGCGGACTGAAACAGCAGCTCGTGCGGCTTATTGATGGTGAACGTGCGAACCGCGGATACGCCCTCCTCGACGAGAACCGACAGCGCGGGATCCAAATACTTTTCGGCTTGGGTGCCCTTCATAAAACCTCCGTTGATGAGGGCATTTGCAAACGCGGGACCACTTTCGGCGCTATCGCCACGCGGTTGCTCCGAATAACGTTGACCGATAAAATCTTAAAAAAATATGGTCAAACTCACGACAATAGCTAAGTCAGATTTTCAGAAACTTTTTTTTGAGCGGCCGACGGAGTTTCTGGAACGGATCAACTTGCCCGAAGTTTTTGTCGTAAAGCAGTTTTATCCGGGAGCCGAAATTCTAGCGATGCGGGCTGCGGTTCTTGAGCAGGCAAAGAATCAGCCCGCGGCTTGGCATCCACTTTTAGACGGTTGCCCGGACTACCACCGCATTCACGATGATTACGAGAAAGCCTACGTGAAGGGCAAAATGCACGTTTACTACCATCACGGAAACTACGAGCGGAATGCGAAGCTGTTCACCTATTTCCGCGAGATTTTCGAAATGAAGGACCTCCTCTCCGGCGGCGTCACTCAGGGGGCGATTCACCACAAGCCTTCCGACGGCATCATTGCGCGCGTCAACTTTCAGCACTACCCGGAGGGCGGTGGTTACCAGGCGCAGCACATTGACCCGGCAGGAATTCACGCCCGCATCCAAACACTGGTGGTTGCGTCCCAGTACGGGCAAGAGTTCAAGACCGGCGGAATTTACGCGAAGGCGACTCCCGAGGACGAGGCCCACTTCGTGGACCCCGTTACCGAGCCCGGCGACCTACTGGTGCTTTCGCCCGCCATTCCCCACGGTGTGGCGCCGATTAATCCCGAACAACCGTTGAATTGGGAATCGGCGCGGGGGCGCTGGATGATTCTGCCACTCTACGTTTGGTCGGATTACCCGCATCCCGAAAATGTAAAACCGGCGCAAGTGACCTAAAGCCGCTCCACGCAACGCACCGCATCTGACGACCGGACTCTATTTGGGGCTGCGCGTCCGTCAAACTGGGTTTTCTCCCCGTTTTGGCACTGAATGCGCCCCGGTTTCCCGCACAAATTGTGGCACGCGCGTTGCTCTGTACGCTCCCCAATAATTAAAGAGGAGTCCAAATGTTGGATGTACAAACCTCGGCCAGGGCTGGTGCCCCCCGAGTCCTAGCCGGGATGCCGGCTAGCCGGCCGCAAGATGCGGTGTTTCCGAATAGTCCGTGGGTTTTCAAAACCTGCCAAACCAAGCCGTCGTATCGCCCGTCGGCGGAGCTGATTGCCCTATCCGAATGGATTGGCCGCATCCAGAAGTTAGCCAAAAAAGAGTTTGGTTACGGCACGGTCTGGATTGCGGGCGGTAGCTCGCGCACGGTGCTCGACCACGTTTACTTCGGTAAGCCGCTCAAGATGCGGGACCTCGATCTATTCTTCGTTGCGGGGAAGCGCGAAGAAGAGGCTACCGCGTGGCGCCTCGCGGAAGGGATCGAAAAAGCGGGCATCGCCCGGTTCGAGCGTAAAAAAATCCGCCCCAAGTCGCGGGTGAATCCGCACCTTCCGCCCGGTAAAGCGTCCAATCAGCAGCTGGGCTACAAAGCGGGTTACGGCATCCACCTCGTTCACGACACGTTCCCCATCTTGAGCCTCTCGATCTTCCACGAGGCCAAAGACCTCGAGCTGAACGGCATCATGAACGTGGATAAGATCATGATTCGCCTGGAAGATGGACAATCGCTCGCGGGTTTCGTCAAAAACGTTCTCGGCACGACTCCTTACTGGAAGCTCGCCGGTGATGGCGTGATCGTGGATCAGCACGAAGGCTATCTCGCCTGGCTGGAGAAGAAGCCCGAGATTCTGAACTGGCTTTCGCTTAGCGTGGAGCCGCCGATGAAATCGATCCGAATCCTGCGTAGCTACGCCAAGTGCGGCTACTCGGCGTTGCCGGAAACTATCCAAACTCAGTTTCGCGAGCTGGTACAAACGGCGGAAGAGCCCAAAGATCCGTTCGAGATGATGAGAAGCTTTCTCAAGATCCTGAGCGACAAACTGGTGGCCCCGCAGCTCGCGATGCTGGCCTCTATCGGCACCTTGGAGTTCATTTCTCCGGAGCTACAAAAATCCCTCGCCGGCCTGAGCGCCGACGAAATTTTGGCCAGAATTCAAGAGGGGATCATCGATCAGCGGGGACAGGAAAGCGCGACCTTTCCGCACCCCATGCGGGTGCTGGAAGTGCTCACGCAAGAGATGAGTCCGCGGGCCCGCGGGTTTCTGCTGAAACGGGCGGCCGAAGCTTACCCGACGACGTTTGCCTAAACGCGAAGTAAGCTCAAGGCACACATGCGGGATTTCCGGCTTTTCCAGGGTGGCGTGTTCACGTCGATTCTGGTCTACAACATGCTGTCGGTGGCGAACGGCTGGTACATCTACGACCAGACCCACGATCCCATGGATCTGGGCTGGGTAGGGCTTTGCCAGT
Source organism: Bdellovibrionota bacterium (assembly GCA_041736915.1). Classification (GTDB taxonomy): domain Bacteria; phylum Bdellovibrionota; class FAC87; order UBA2466; family UBA2466; genus JBGSST01. The sequence goes on along the minus strand of JBGSST010000019.1, from coordinate 1,173 downwards.
TCGTGCCGGCGTTCTTCATGACTTTCCTTTCCGGTCAGCTCGCCGACCGGCACGATCGCCGGCGCATGATCATGGCCGCCAACGTACTCATGGCGATCGCGGCGCTGTTTTTGTGGTGGCTGGCCGGCCAGCCTTTTTCGAAGGCGGCCTTTCTCATCACCATCGGCCTGGTGGCCATTGCCCGATCGTTAGAGGCTCCCGCCACGGCTTCGTTTCTACCGGACTTAGTCGATGCCTCGTTTCTCACGCGCGCGGTGGCGTGGAACTCATCGGTGAAACAGATAGCCAAGCTGGCGGGCCCCGGACTCGGCGGTTTGCTCTACGGCCTGTTTGGCCGGGCCGACAGTGTATTTCTCATCTGCGCGGTGGGCTCGCTACTCTCGGCCCTTGCCGTCTTTTTCATTCGCCCCCACACCGCGCACCTGGAAAAACGACTGGCTATCTCGTGGCAAAGTTTCACGGAGGGGCTTCACTACGTTTTCCGTAACCGGCTCATTCTCGGCGCGGTCTCGCTCGACATGGTGGCCGTGTTGTTGGGCGGAGCGGTAGCGCTGCTTCCAGTGTACGCCAAAGATATTTTGCACGTGGGGCCGTTCGGTTTGGGCATTCTGCGCAGCGCGCCGGGCTTTGGCGCATTCTTCATGGCGACGTACCTCGCCCGTCGGCCCATTCAAGAAAAAATAGGCCGCAAGCTGATCCTCTCCGTCGCGGCCTTCGGCGTCGCAACTATTTTGTTCGGCATCTCGACCACTTTTTGGCTTTCGCTCGTGGCCCTCTTTTTCATCGGCGCCACCGACAATGTCAGCGTGGTGCTGCGGCAGTCGCTGGTGCAGATCGCAACGCCGCCCGGGTTACGCGGCCGCGTAAGCGCGGTGAACCAAGCCTTCGTCGTGACGTCGAATCAGCTGGGCGAGTTCGAGTCGGGGCTTACCGCCTCGCTTTTTGGCACCGTGCCCGCCGTGCTCATCGGCGGCATCGGCACCTGCGTGGTGGCGTTGACGTGGCCTAAGCTTTTTCCGGCCCTGCCTAAACTCAATCGGTTCGAGGATCTCTCCCGTCAGGTAAACTAGGAGAATGAGTCTCCGCCCATTCACGCACGGCGCCGTAGCCACCGTCTTGCTCGTCGCGCACCTCACGCTTCCGTGCGCCGACGCCGTGGTGCTCACGTGCGTG
>JBGSST010000397.1:0-27957 GCA_041736915.1 Bdellovibrionota bacterium | reverse complement strand
AGCCGCCTGCTAGGTTGCGTTAAATTGTTTGGATTGGTGTGTGAGGTGAAGAATAGGGTGGAGGTGAAAGCGTTCGATCACCCTATTCAAATAGAATAACGGATCGGACGGCTTTTCAGAAATTAAAAATTGTAAATATTTGATACAGGTGCCGGCTTTTCGCGCCGAATCAATGGCCGGACCAATCCCAGTAAGTATCTTGGGAGGGAAGTAGTTCGCCCTTTTCATTAAATTGCAGGGTTACACTCCAGCTAACGTCGTTATCTTCGAAACCGGCACGCTTCGCGGCCTCCCAGGTCGGAAGGTCTTCGTAATACTGATCGCTTCGCACTTTTCGGGTAGCTCCCGACTGCACCATTTTCACCACGCCGCCGATCGGAGTGCCGTCGGGCAAGCGCACCACGTGAACCGATCCGCCTGGTTCACCCACGCGGATCTGATCTTCCTGAGTGTCCGGTAGCTCACCCATATCGCGCTTAAACGTAGCTAAAATCTTCTTACCGAAGGGATCGTAGACCGCGTTATCCCAGCTTTCTAACGGTACCGTCGTGAACTTGAATCCTTTGTGCTCGGACCGGCCATCGGGAGCCTCGCTCAACTCTTCGAGCAACTCGCTCAACAGCTCCGTTCGTTTTGCGGCGGGAATGCGCTTCCATTCGGCCAGTGACTGCGGCGCGGCCACCTCGGGCTTGGGTAGCCCCGCCATAGCGACCTTTATCGCCTGAACTTTGGCACGTGCCGGACCGAGCTTCGCCACGGCGGCCATGTACCTATCATTCAAATCGCTCAACCGAGACCGGTCACGCTCCACGAGCTTCTTCACGCGCAGATCGTTCTGCTCGGTATCCAAGCGCTCTAAATCGGCCTGGGCCGCTTCGAGCTTTGCTTCCAGATCCGCGCGCACGGCCAGCTTCTGCGCCATCGAACGCGGTTTCTTTCCGTTGGCCATGAGGCCAAACCCGCAGTCGGGCTCCGGCGTGACGCCAAACAGAGTGAGCGAAAAACAAGCGGCCAGTAAGGCACAGACGACGCACTGAAGTCTTCCCATCCGCGGTTAAGTAGCAAACCGCGGGCCCGCAAACCTCAACCCGGAATACGCCGGAATACACCGCGCCAGTGACGTTTCTCGTCGCTAAATCCAGCGTTTTCGCTTGAACCAGAAGGCAATGACAATCACGAGCACCAACATGGCGCCCATGACCGCGGGGTAGCCGTACCGCCAGCCTAGCTCCGGCATGTTCTGAAAGTTCATGCCGTAAATGCCGACCACGAACGTGAGGGGCAAGAAGAACACGGAAAAGATCGTTAGCACGCGTACGACCTCGTTCGTGCGGTGAGAGGCGATGGATAGCTGCGTCGACATGAGATGGTTCACGTCTTCCACCAACTCTTCCGCGTGAAACAGCTGTTTGTCCGTTTCTTCGATTAAGTTCTTGAAGTGCGTACTGTTCTTAAAAGGAAGATCGTCGGCTTTGCGGAGCGTGTCCTTCATCGACCACAGCATCTTTTTGTAGACGGTGGCTTTGCGCTTCAAAAAGTAGAGCTCTTCGATACGCTCTTCCGATCGCATGGGCTGAAGTAGCGATACCTCGTAGCGGTCGAACGTGTCTTCCACTTTGGCCAACGAACGATCGAAGGTGCGTACTAGCTCCCGCACGATCGAGTTGAATAGGTGCGGAAGCTGTCCGGATTTCTCGCCAAGCTTCTTCGACCACCACTTCCACGCGCCATCGAGAAAATCGTGCGGTCTACGGTGAACCGTGATGATGCCGTGGGGCAGATAGAAGATGGCGGCTTTGCGGGTCAGCTCGCGAATCGTATCCGCGTCGGGCTTATCGCAAGCCGTCTCGTCCGAAAAACGCAAAATGAAAAAACGGATCTGGTCGAAGACCTCGTACTTGGGTAGGTGCGACGGATCGAGGCAGTCTTTGATCAACGTTTCGGGGATCCCGTGATTAACGGCCAGCTCGTTCAGCTCTTCCGGAGTGGGCTCCTGCACGTCGATCCAAAAAGGCTTTTTGGTATCGATCCCCTCGCCTCCCTGAATCTGCCGTACCATCCGTTACGCCCGCTCGACCGAAAGCTTCAAAGCATCGCCGTCGATCTCTTGCTCCACCATGTTGTCCGCCGTACCGGCCTTAAGCTCCACCGCCAGCGTTTCGCCGCAGATGTAGTCGCGGTTTTTCTCCACGGCTTTCTTGATGTCGTCCGTGGTGTCGTAGGTGATCTTGATCTTATCGGTGATGTCGAACCGGCTATCCTTGCGGATCTTCTGCACGCGATTCACGAACTCACGCGCCACACCTTCGAACAGCAAGTTCTCGTCGATCTCCGTGTTGAGCCAGATGGTAACGCCGGCTTCCGAGAAGATGGCGCCCGACTGTTTCGGCTGACGGTTGATCACCACTTCGGTCGAAAGGATCTTCTCCCCCTCGATCTCCATGCTGCCGTTCTTTTCCAAAGCCACGAGCTCGTCGGAGCTCAAAGCCTTGATCTTCTGCATCACGGTCTTGAGCTTCGCCCCCAGGCGGGGCCCCAGCACCGGAGTCTTCGGCATTGCGGAGTAGCTCACCCACGCACTCTCGTCGTTGGTGAACGACACGGTTTTGATGTTCAGCTCTTGCCCGATGAGATCGGCAAAACTTTGGATCGTAGCCGCGTCGCCCGCATTGCGCGTGATGACCTTGATCTCTTTCAGCGGCTGACGGGTTTTCAGGTTGTTCGTGCCGCGGCAGTTGCGCCCCATGCCGACCACGCGCTGAAACAGGCCGAACTGGTTCTCTAGCTCCGGCTGCAGCATTTCTTTCTTCGCTTCGGGGAAGCGGCTCAAGTGAATGCTCTCTTCCTTACCCAAGCTGCCTTCGAGGTTCTGGAACACCTCTTCGGTGATGAACGGCAGAATCGGCGCCAGCACGCGGCTAAAGCGGGTCATCACGAAGTACAACGTTTCGTACGCCGTCGTCTTGTCGGCGGTCATCTCGTCCGACCAGAACCGCCGGCGATTGAGCCGGATGTACCAGTTGGTTAGCTCGTCGATGAAGTTCACGACTTCGGGCACCACCTCGTAAAGGTGGTACTCGCCCATCTGGGTATTAACGAGTCCGATGAGGTTCTCGAGCCGCGACACGATCCACTTATCGAGCCGGTTGTCGGAGCCCTTCCACGTTTGTCCGGCGGCGGGCTTCCACCCGTCGGCCAGCGCGTAGGTCACCAAAAAGCTATACGCATTCCAGTACGGTAGAAGCACCGAACGGATAATCTCCTTCACGCCGGCTTCGGAGAACTTCAGGTCTTCCGCGTGCGAGGCGGGCGAGGTCATCAGGTAGGCGCGCAAGGCATCCGCGCCGTACGTATCGAGCAGATAGTTCGGATCGGGATAGTTCTTGAGCCGCTTGCTCATCTTCTTGCCGTCGGCCGCCAGCACGAGACCATTTACGATCACGTTCTGAAACGCCGGCTTGTCGAAGAGCGCCGTCGACAACACCGATAGCGTGTAGAACCAGCCACGGGTTTGGTCGATTCCTTCAGCGATGAAGTTCGCCGGAAAATTCTTTTCGAAGGTCTCTTTGTTCTCGAACGGATAATGCGCCTGCGCGTAGGGCATGCTTCCGCTCTCGAACCAGCAGTCGAAAACTTCCGGGATGCGCTTCATCAGCTTGCCGGTTTTCGGCGACTTGAACGTTACGTCGTCTACGTAATGCTTGTGGATGTCGGTGAACTTGCGGCCCGAAAGCTGCTCCAGCTCCGCGATGGACCCCACGCACATCATCTCGCCGTCTTCACTACGCCAAATGGGAATCGGCGTGCCCCAGAAACGGTTGCGACTGATATTCCAGTCGCGCGCGTTCTCTAGCCAGTTGCCGAAACGGCCGTCGCGCAGGTGCTCGGGCACCCAGTGCGTGGTCTTGTTGTTCGCTACCAGCCGCTCTTTCAACGGATCGAGCTTCACGAACCAGGTGGAGATCGCCTTGTAGATGAGCGGCGTATCGCTGCGCCAGCAGAACGGATAGTTGTGCAAGAAGGTTTCGTGCTTGTACACGACCCCCTTCGCCTTCAGATCCTTGATGATGTTCTTGTCGGCGTCTTTAACATTCTGCCCGAAGTACTCCGGCACGACGTTGGTGAATTTGCCTTCGTGGTCCACGGGATCGACTAGACCAATGCCGTGCTTTTTACCGATCGCAAAATCTTCTTCGCCGAACGCCGGCGCCGTGTGCACGATGCCGGTTCCGTCAGTGGTCGTAACGTGATCGCCCACTAAGATCTGAAACGCCTTGGGCTGGCTCGCGAAGTACGGAAATAGCGGCTCGTATTTGAGCCCGGCTAGTTCTTGCCCTTTGAAGGTCTTTTCAATCTTGTACTCTTCCGTGGTTTTGAAGTACGCGGCCAAACGTTCTTTCGCCAACAGCAGCCGCTCACCGGTCTTCGCTTCGGTGATCTCCACGTATTCAATGTCCGGACCAACGGACAACGCCAGGTTACCGGGCAGCGTCCACGGGGTGGTCGTCCACGCGAGGAACGATCGCTTCCCGCCGACCTCTTTGAACTTCAGGGTCAGCGAGGGGTCCTGAACTTCTTTGTAGTTCAGCGACGCTTCAAAATTGGAAAGTGGCGTAGCCACGCGCCACGAGTACGGCATTACGCGGTACCCTTCGTACACGAGCCCTTTGTCGAACAGCTGGCGAATCACCCACCACACCGACTCCATGAACTTCACGTCCATCGTACGGTACTGATTGTCGAAGTCGGCCCAGCGGCCCGTGCGCTCGACGGTGGTCTTCCACTCGGCGCTGTAGCGGTTCACGATTCCACGGCAGGCCTCGTTGAATTTGGCGACGCCGAACTTCTCAATCTCCCGCACGCCGTTCAAGCCCAGCTCGTTTTCCATCTCGAACTCGACCGGCAAGCCGTGGCAGTCCCAACCCCAACGGCGCTCGACGTATTTACCCTTCATCACCCAGTAACGGGGCACGATGTCCTTCAACGTTCCGGCGAGAATGTGGCCGTAGTGGGGCATGCCGGTAGCGAACGGAGGGCCGTCGTAAAAAACGTAACGGCCGCCGGGCTGGTCGGCGTTCTCTTTGTTGGCTTCGAGCCCCTTTTTTTTGATTCCCTGGCTTTCCCAAAAACTGAGGATGGACTTCTCTAGCTCCGGAAACCGGACGTCGGTCTTAACTGGCTTCATTTGGAGCCAGAATTACCCGCCCCGCGTCGTTTTGCAAACGGGTTGATTATTAATGAGTTAAACCAAGGTCCCGCCCCGTTTAGCAGCAAATGGCCATCTGCCATGAGCTAGAATAGGGCTATGTCGCTACTCAGGTGGAAATTGGGTTGGGCGCTTCTTCTGGCGCCGGTGATTGCCCAGGCCACCATCCCCTTGTGTCTCGTGAACTTCGGAACCCTTTCCGCGGACACACCCGAAGAGTTAGAGCTGCTGGCGGAATCCACTTACCGGCAACTCTGGGAAACACCCTACGCCGCAAAGTTACCCCAAGCCCTCATCCAACGCGTGATCGAAGGGGGGGACCCCTTTCACGTGCCCGAGCTGGAAGGGGCCGACGTGTTTTCACTCGGAAAACAGCTGGGGCAGTTTCGGCAGATGCTCGAGGCCAAGCGCGCCAACACGGAAACGCTGAGGGGAAAACTGATCGCGCAGCTGACTCAGCGGATAACCGGCCAGAATCAGGCCGAGCAAAAGATCGGCGACGTGGCGCCACTGATCGCCCCGGACATCACGTTTCCTAAATCGGATCGGAAGAAGCTCTTCCCCATTCCGGGCACCACTGATTTCGTCATGCAGCAGTTTGGCCCGCACGGCATCCCTAACCGCTACCGCACCGAACACGTCGATGGCCGCACCGGAAAAGTGACCGAATGGGAAGCCGCCCCTCACTTTCCGATTCGTTTCTTCCCCTCGTCCGACGGCAAACAGCTTTACCTGATTCGTAAACTCAAGACCGGTGGACATGAGTTAGTAAAAGCTCCTCTCACCCCCGACGGCCCCAAATGGGAGGGGGCGCCGGTGTTCCCACTTCCCGAGACTACTTTCGAGGACCTCGGCAAAGCCGAGCTGGCTACCATCGCGGGAAAAGACTTCATCCTGGTGGCACGCGACTGGACCAAATCGCCCTGGTACAAGCTCGCCGCCGAAACCGGCGAAGTCACCAAGCTGGACGCCGTTCACAGTGACCGCTGGCAGAGCATTCCGGGAAGCGATGCCGTCGCCGTCACCAAGTCGATTGGAAAAGGGGCGATCGTGAAGCTAGGCCACGTAGGTGAGCGTGGCATCGAGTTTACGTCCGAGGTAAAAAGCTGGCCCCACACGCGGAATCCCAATGTGGCCTGGAGGCAGGAAAAGGGGCCGGTGATCCTTTACGACTACGAACACGCCCGTCTTTATCTTCCCGGGGGCAAGCAGTCGCTCATTCTTTCGGTGATTCCCCCCGAACAAAGAAACCAAACGTTCGAAACCTTCATTACCAAAGTGGCGGTGGCTCCCGACGGAAACACCGCGGCCGTACTCATTTCGCCCCAGGGGGTGAAGCAGGCTGCCGGGCAACTGGGCCAGCACATCGCTTGGGTGGACATCAACACGCAAAAAGTGATCGCGCGGATCTCTACCCGGGAAGGCGGTCAAATCGAATCGATTGAGTTTGCTCCGGACGGAAGGCTCTTCACCGACGACCACGGCACGCCGGCGATCTTGAATCTGGAAGGGCGTCGATGAAGCGCCTCGGTGGGATGTTGGCGGGGTCGCTGCTGCTTTTTTCGCAAGCGGCTTTGGCCTTCACCCCCAATTGTTTGGTGACCTTCGGTAACCTGACCGCCATGCGACCGGAGGAGCTGACGGATTTCGCGGTAAAGACCTACCGGCAACTATGGGAAACACCCCACGCCGCGCGACTTTCTTCCGAGCTGCTTCGCCGCACGATCGAAACGGGGGATCCTTTCCGCGTACCCGAGGTCGAAGGCGAAGATAGCTTCGCTCTGCGCGGGCAACTGGAACAGTTTCAGCGAATGATCGAGGTGACCAAGATTGATACCCCGGCACTGCGCGGTCGTTTCATGACGGAGCTTACCGAAAGGCTCGACGCCCAACGACAAGCGGAGACCAAACGCGCCGGGCAAGCCCATCGGATTGCGCTCGATATCACCCTTCCCGACTCCGAAATGACCGATTTGCACCCGATTCCCGGAACCGGAGATTTTCTGCTGCTACATGCTGAAGGCACGGGAACCCCCACTCGCTACCGCACCCGCCTGATCAACGGCCAAACGGGCACCATTACCGAATGGGAGCCGGCCCCAAAGTTGCCCCTAAGTTTGCTTTTCTCTTCGGACGGAAAGTTCCTCTACTCTTTTCATGGCGAAGACAAAGACGGCTACCACATCGCGCAAGTTCCCCTCACCCCCCACGGCCCGAGTTGGTCAAAGTCTAAAGAGTTTGCCCTTCCCCCTTCCACGTTCGGACTCGACACGAGAATTCAAATCGTCTCTACCGGAGGAAAAGACACTCTGTTGCTGGGGGTAGACGAAGAGACATCCCCCAGTCACCGGTTAGATCCCCAAACGGGCACGATAACTCCCCTAAAAACGATTCCGTGCCTTCGCTGGCGACCGTTGCCAGGTACTGACCTCATCAGTCTGGTCAGGTCCGGACGTCCCCCCGGCCTTTCTGTTCAGTTAGCGCGGGTCGGAGAGAAGGGCATCACGCTTCTGCCCGGCGCAAAGAAGTGGGCTCACTCGAAAGACCCCCGGGTCGAATGGGAAAATGAAAAAGGCCCAGTCGTTGTCTACCATGAAGATCGAGCTGAACTTTTTCTTCCCGGAAAAAGAAAGCCTTTGCCGCTCCTTTACGTATTGCCGCAAGCCCGAGCCAGAATTCGCGAGGCGGCACTTCACCCCGACGGAAAGAGCGCGGCCCTATTGGTCGTTCATTCCGATGCGGAGAAGCCAGACCGTATCGTCTGGGTGGACCTTGCCACCCAAATCGAAATCGCTCACATAAAGGTCCCGCGCGAGCAGCACCTCGGACGGCTTCGGTTTGCTCCCGACGGAAGGCTCTTAGCCAACGACGATAAACACCGGCAAAAGATTTTCAACTTGGAAGCCCGACGAAATGAATAAAAAAAGCCCCCAGATCCGCGAAGGACCCAGGGGCTCTTTAGAGACCAGACTCCCAACCAGGGCGTCTTTGTTGTTTCCTACCCACGAGCGCGCGCGCGGATCTTGAGTTTTGCCGTGCCTGGGGTGCGCGTTCTTTGAAGAGCATTCAGGCGCGCGTTGAGGTAGAAATCGTTTCCGTAGTAGTACCAGCCGCCGGACCAGCCGGTGGCCCACTTGCCGCGATAGTTGCCGCGGCTATCGACGGAACCCACGGAGGCTTTGCTGTACGTGCCGTAATCGTCTCCGTAGTAATCGTCTCCGTAGTAATCATCGCCGTAGTAGTCGCCGCCGGAATAATCCCCGTAGTAATCGCCGGTGTCGTAGTAATCACCGTAGTAGCCACCATAATCATCGTAGCCGCCGCCGAAATCGTCGTAGCCACCGTAGTTGTCGTTACCATTGCCCACGTTGCCGGCATCGCCACCGTTGTCGCCGTAGTACTGGTAGCACCAATCTTCATCACAAAAGTAGTTACCTTCGCCGTCATTGCCGACGTACTCGCCCGTGGGCAATTCCGTGCCGGGCAAAAGTTGCGGGCCGCCGGGCAGTTGACCCGTGGGCTGCATTCCCGAAGGCTGTCCACCTTGCGGAGCCGTAGGCGGCGGGTTGCCCGGCTGCTGCTGCGGAGGCGGTGGAGGATTCGCGGGCGGCGCCGCCGATTTCTCGCCGCAACCAATTACGATAAACGTAAGGAAGCCGAATACCAATGTAGCAAGACCCGAGTTGTTTTTCATTGCCCCCTGCCCTTTCAGGCTCCCCTCGCTTAGACACCAGAGCAGGAAAGGTGCCAGCGATGTCCCGCCTCAAATCTAGTCAGTAGGCGTCACATCTGCCGTTTTACGCAGCGGCGGAATTCCCGTAAGCTAGCAATTCATGGCGTGGATGGGACAAAAAAAGGCATTACTTTCGTGGTCGGGGGGCAAGGACGCCGCAATGGCGCTCAAGCTTTTTCAGGCCAATCGTAAATACGAACTGGCCGGATTGATCAGCACGGTGGATGAGAAAACCAACCGCGTTCCCATCCACGGAGTTACCGCCGAGCTGCTCGATAGGCAGGCCCACGCGGTCAATCTTCCGCTGACCATGGTGGGAATTCCGCAGCCCTGCCCCAACGAAGTTTACGAACAGCGACTGACCGATGCCTTCCGGGTCGCAGACGCCGGCGCGATCGCATTCGGTGATCTCTTTCTCAGCGATGTAAGAGCTTACCGCGAAAAGTTTTTGGAACGCGTTGGTGTAGAAGGAATCTTTCCGCTGTGGGGGCGTACCACGTTGGACCTCGCCGCGGAGATCATCAACGCGGGCTTCAAATCGATCATCTGCAGCGTAGACAATCGCGTGCTGGCCGAGTCGTGGCTGGGTAAGCCCTTCGACGACAGTTTTATTTCCAGTCTTCCCAAGGGAATCGATCCTTGCGGAGAGAACGGTGAATTTCATACCTTCACGTGGCACGGCCCGAACTTCTTGCAGCCTATTCTGCTGAAGACGGGAAAGATCCAGACCGAAGGAACTTACCGCTGGATCGACCTTTCCGCGTCCGACAACTAAACCTGGCCCCGGGCTTGCTTTACATCAGGGTATGGGCAAACGGTGGGGCTTAATCGGAGGAATTCTCCTGGTATACGGTGTCGTCTATGCAGACGGCTGCCGCAGACCTTTGCAGGAGATCGGTTTAAATCCCCGCCAGATCGCAGCCATTGCCAAGTCGCGCGGCTATCAATCCACTCAGTTTTATCGGGGCACGGTGAACGGAGAGCCAAAAACCGTAGTGGTAATCGGAGAAACTCACATCCAATCAAAGCCGGAAGCTGCGAGCGGACGCGAACTCGTCGATGCTTTTCCCGATCGTAGCGTAGAAGGCTGGCCAGGCGGGCCACTTTGGAAAGGGACGATTCGCCTCGCCTACTTTCTGGAAGGGTTAGCTCAAGGAAAACTAAGTGGATCCTCGATCTCTTACGCCGCCCGACGGGCCGGCGAACCGGGAGTCGATCACCGTCGCCTCGAACGAGACTATTCACCCTCGTGGCTCGAGCGCGCCTACTCATGGCTCGTGCCCTCGGTTTTCATCGGAGATCGGCTTTGGTGGACGCCGTCACTTGGCGTGTTCTTAAACTTCGACATCAACAATCCCGCGTACTCGGCCATCGGTCCGGTCACGAGCCTGGCCGCGCTGATCGCCGGAACACTCACCAAAGAAGGGATTATGGAGAAAGCTAGCTCGGTGATGGCGCCGGGGCGCGACGCCCACATGGCTAACTCGGTCATCAAGCGCCTGGAGGAACCGGGTAGCCCGCCCGTGCTTATGGTGCTCGTGGGGCGCGACCACATGTACGGACTGCGCGAGCATTTTCAGAGCGCGGGGTTCAGTGAAATCTTCCCCCCGCACTCTGACTAATCGAGATTACTTGATCATCTTCTCTTCGGCGAGCTCGGCCGGCACGAGACGCGCGACGGGATGGTGGCCTTCGGTGTACTTCTGCGACAGCTCGATGAACTTACCGACGGTATGGTTCGCCGTAACCGATTCTTCGTAGGCCTTCTTCATCGCGAGCGTGAAGATCGAGCCCTGCGAAGAAGCCAGCGAGTTCTCGTCGGCGCGCGACGAAGCGATCACCATCAGCTTGTCCCAATATTTGGCGCCGTCACGATTGTGACTCGTGAACTCGTTCACCAGGGTATCGGCCACCATGGCATTGCGAACCGCTTCGCTGCGGATCAGACCAAAGCCGAGATCGCGCATTGGGTCCATCATGCTGCCGGCGTGGCACGAGTCATAGATGAGCACCAGGCGCTTCAGCGGGCCCATGTTCTTGCGGCCTTCCTCGATCGAGGCGCGAATCTCTTCCACCTTGATGCTCGAGTCTTGTAGCCAAAGCGTGCCGACTCCGCCGTGCCCGGTGTAATAAAACATCATCGTGCCGTCGCGCGAATCCTGCGCCGTTTGCGTGAGCGCTTTCTTCACGTCGGCCACGCGGGCCTGAGCCTCGACTAGCTCGGTCGTGCGAAAGTCGTAGCTAGGATGCGCCACCATCTCTTTTACATTCTTGACGTCGATATCGAGGCCGGAGAGGCCGTGACCTACGGAAACGATAAGGGCTTTGTTACTTCCGCCCGCGGCTTCGGCAAGCCCACGGACATCACTAAAGGCTACGCTGGTGGACAGCGTGAAGCCCACTAAAAAAAACGCAGAGATTCTCATTGCTGATTTGCTCCTGATTTTGGTGCGGTTGGGGGAGGTACTACAGGATGGAGAGAGGACTATTTCAGGTTAACCGAATTTTTTAAAAAAGTGCTGTCTACTCTTCAGGCGCTTTTGAAAAAGATAGCCACCAGCTGAATACACCTCATAAATAATTGATATTACATGTATTTTTTAGTTAACGCTTTGGGGTTACTGGCTCAAAGCACCGCCAGTATTCCGCGAGTACACACCCCCCACTCTGGCCGTCAGGCTCAAAAAGAATGGCCCCGCCGTTGCACTAATACCTTCCGACAGCTTTGGACGCACATCAGACGACGAGCCGGGTCTATCTCGGCCGACCGACACCTTGGAAGGACACAATTTTATGTTTTCTACCCGCAGAATTGCGAAGGTTTTTCTCGCGCTGCTGATCATGAGCCCGCTCTTCGCGGCTTGCTCGAAATCAAAAAGCAGCTTGGACGAATCCAATCTTTCCGGAGACGACACCTCTTGTCTCGATTCGGAAGAAGGTTGCGACTTCGACTTCAGCGACCTCGGCAGCGGCACTGGCTCGGGAACGTCCACCGGTACGGGTACGGGTACGGGGACCGGAACGGGCACCGGTTTGAGCAGCTCGCTCACCAACCCCAATGTCACTCAGAACGATTTAGTCGGTCAGCCGAACAGCTCGGTTTCCGCGCAAGCGCAAACGTCTTGCTACTCCGGCCTCGGCTACCAGTACGGCCTGAACAATACGGGCTCGCAGTACTCGCCGAACTTTAACAACAACTCGTGGTTTGGTTCCACTGGCGGCACTAGCTCCGGCACTACTTCCAACTCTTCTAACTCTTCTTGCATGGCCAACAACTGGAGCCAGTCCACGACGGCCAACTTCGGTGTAGCCACGGTGACTCAGCAGAACACCTGTTTGAACACGGGTTACCAGGTGCTGCGGGCCCTCACGGGAAATTCGTCGGCGCCTAACATGATGGCGCGCCGGATTTCGATTATGGCCTACACCCGCTGCATGCTCGACCTCACCCGGTCGCAGACCAACTCGGTGCAGTGGTCGCAAAACAACATCACCAGCTACGGATACGTACAGTATTACCTGAGCCAGTTCATTCAGATGCTGTCTCAGCAAAGCTGGAACTAAATTTTACGACGCAACAACTAAGACTAAGCAACTAAGACGACGACACCTTGGAATGGAGCAACTCATGACGACCTCTTTCATCAAAAATTTTTGGTTCTTTCCCTTGCTCGGACTTCTGATCTCTTGCCAAAAAGGCACGGCGATCAAAAAGACCGCGTACCAAACGGCGGCGAACAAACAGATCGCCAGCATGGTTAAGAAAACCGACTTCCTCGTGAAGACCGCCACCAAAACTCGCGGCGCCACCGGCGTGCGCTTGATTGGAAACTTTGATCTCTACGGAATGAACCCTTACGGCGGCCAGTTTCTGCCGAACAACGTCGACCAAGTTTCGGCGCAGTTCTTCCAGATGATGCAGGAAGTGAACGGCGCGATGACGAACGAGCAGGCTTACGCGGCTGGCGTGCGCGCGGTGAACACGATTTTTAACTACGGTAATCCCGGCGTGGTCGCCAACCAGTACCTGGACCAGTACAGCCAGCAAGGTCTTGCTTACTTGCAGGCCTACACGGTGCCCGGTGCGACCTACAGCAACTTCGCCGGAAACACCCAGGCGATTAGCTCCTTCATGCCGTACACGAACAGCGGCTACTTCCAGGGCCTGCTCTACTAAGTTTCGACTTCGCTCTCTCCAGTCTAATCCAAGGCGTCAAAAAGGGTCGGCCCACGAGGGTCGGCCCTTTTATTTTTGCTAACGGCAAATCCCCCCAAAAAGCCCTGCCAGCACAGCTTGTGCGCCCACCCTTTTGTGATTCCATCGTGTTGCCAAGCGTTAACGCCAGATAACTCTGCGCATAAATATAAATTGTGCAGAGCAACAATTTAAATGAAACGAAATAGACCATTTACCGTGCAACAGGGGGAAACGTTGTTGAGTCGTCTATTCGTAGGGGTTGTAGTTGGTTCCTTGTCCCTGGCCGCTTTGGCAGGTCCGTCCTGCCCTCAGCTGCTTGCCGGCTCTCCGGTAGGCTCCGTGAAGGCGGGTCCGTTAACGGCCGCCGCGTCTAATCAGGTCTACGGACCGATTCCGCTCCACGCCAGTTCCCAAGAGCTTCACCAGAAGTTTTGGTCGGAAGCGGGGCTCCCGGCCGAGCTGTTTGCCCACTACGTCAGCAACGAGAACTGCTACGAAGACTTCGCGACCTTCGCCCAGTGCATGGCCGCCATCAACACGTTGCTGGCCACCGAAGAGACCCGTGCGGAGCTAATTCCTAGCGACGAATACATGACGGGCAAGTTCTCCTTCACCAGCCTGCGCGACATGGGCGGCGCCCAGATCGTCACGTGGACGCCTGCGGCGAAAGAGCCCCGGGAAATTCTGAAAGAGCGCCATGCGTTCGAAAAAGCCGTACGGGAAGGCTGGCTGAAGTTCTTGAACTCCGGCAAGCAGATCGACTTGAACCGTCTGGCCTACAGCATGGTCATGTCGCTCAAGCGCGACCCGGATGCTTCGATGAAGGTCGCCAACGCGATCAACGAGTACCTACAGGTGGTCGATGCCCACGCGCGCATCATGCCGCTGGCGGAGTTGAAGAACGAATCGTCGTCCGACGTAACCGATAAGCTGGTCGGCATCGGCATTCAGGTGAGCGAGTCCGAAGGCGCCATCCTGATCGAAGGCGTGATCGAAGGCGGCCCGGCGGAAGCCGGCGGCCTCAAGGCCGGTGACGTCATCGTCGGCGTCGATGGAAAGTCGATCGTGGGCGATTTGAAAGCCGCGATGAAAGGGTTGCGTGGCCCCGAGGATACCCGCGTGGTGGTCACGGTCAAACGTGGCACGCAGACTCAAGACATCACTTTGATCCGCAAGCCGGTCGAGATGAAAAACGTCTCCTCCAAGATCGTGGACGATGGCAAAAACAAAGCCGGCTACGTAAAGCTCGCCAGCTTCATGGTGCAGAACGCTCCGGCGCAGTTGGCCGAGGCGATTGAAAAGCTGGAATCGCAGGGTGCCAAGTCGCTCGTGCTCGACCTTCGCGGAAATCCGGGCGGCTCCTTGCAGGTGGCCGTGGATATCGCGAGCATCTTCCTAGGTCCCGGCAAGGATGTAGTGATCCAGAAGTCGCTCTACCCGCAGGCCATCAAAGACGAAACGCACACGACGGACAAGAAGCAGGTTACCAATCTGCCGCTGGTCGTACTCGTGGACGCCGGATCGGCTTCGGCTTCGGAGTTGCTGTCGGGCGCCCTCCAAGACCACA
This sequence comes from Bdellovibrionota bacterium, assembly GCA_041736915.1. GTDB lineage: Bacteria > Bdellovibrionota > FAC87 > UBA2466 > UBA2466 > JBGSST01. The sequence goes on along the minus strand of JBGSST010000397.1, from coordinate 13,253 downwards.
AACGGGCTTGGGTCGTTGGCGAACGCACCTTCGGTAAGGGCACGGTTCAGTCAGGCCTGCGTCCGATGGGCGAGCACCAGATTCTGCAGCACTTCCCGGTCATCATGTTCCTAACCACCGCTCGTTTCTACCTGCCCTCGGGCCGCACGAATCAGCTGGTGGGCGTAACGCCGGACTTCGAAGCTCCGATTCGTCCGGGTGAAGTGACCAAGCGTCCGCGTGAAGCCGACATTTACCCCAACGCTCTGACGAGCGAGGGCGAAGCGTCGCACTCTTCGCGTCCCGAAGAGCTGGTTACCAAGCTTCGCGCCTGCATCGAAGAAACGGGTACGGCCAAGACCGGTTACCTGAAGCCGCAGAATGGGCTTCCCCGCGACTATGCGATGCACGTAACGTTCGACCTGTTGAACTGCTTCGACAAGCTGGGCATTCAAGCGATGGCTCGGGCCTACGCGTTCGAACAAGAAAATCGTTAAGAGGGGGACTCATGAAAGCAATGAAAGTAGTACTGGCGGGACTCGTGATGGCGGCTAGCGTCGGCTTCGCCGACGATCGCGAACGTAACTCGGGAACCGAGTTCGGAACGGCGGTTCGTTGCACGAACACCGTGTCGGGTAGCAACCACGTCCGCGGCTGCGGCAACGTGGTGAGCGGCATGGGGAACGTGGTCATCGGACACAACAATGTGGTGTCCGGCGTGAATAACCGCGTTTGCGGAAACAACCTGGTTGTTTCCGGCGTGGGTGGTAACTTCGGTTGCCGCTAATCCGCTGAATTCGACTTCACGTTGAAATCGCAAAGGGAGCCCTCACAAGGGGCTCCCTTTTTTGCGTAACATTCGATACTTTATTACCGTCGCTAACCTTGGGGGACCTTTAATGAAAACGCTTATTGCCGCGCTGGCGCTCGCCATAGTCGCGGTTGCCATCGTTTCCTGCTCCGGAGCCAAAGTCGTGGAGGAGACCGCGTGGGAGAAAGAAAATCCCATCCGCCCGTTACCGACCCCGCCGCTAGGAATTCTAACCACCTTCGCGGAGCTGAAAGAGCCGCCGACGCCCGAGCGCGTGCGGTTGGGACGCTGGCTATTTTACGATAAACGCCTCTCGGTTGACGGCACGGTGTCCTGCGCGACCTGCCACCGCCCCGAGAACGCATTCAGCGAACCCACGGCCTTCTCCACCGGCGTACACGGACAAAAGGGCACGCGTAAGTCCCCCTCTTTCGTGAATCAGGCTTGGACGCTGTTTCCCAACTTCTTCTGGGACGGCCGTGCCGACTCGCTCGAAGCCCAGGCCTTGGGCCCGGTGGCCAACCCCATCGAGATGGGCAGCAACCACGAGGCCATGGTCGCCACGGTTGGTAACTCCAAGAACGGCTACCAGAAGTACTTCAAACAGGCCTTCGGCACCGAAGAGATCACCAAGGAAAAGATCGCCAAGGCGCTGGCCGATTACGAGCGCACCCGCATGAGCGGCAACTCGGCGTGGGATAAGTGGAAAGCCGGCGACGAAGCCGCCGTCTCCGCCGATGTGAAAAAAGGCGATGAGCTGTTTTTCGGTAAGGCCGAGTGCAATCAGTGCCACCTGAACCAGAACTTCTCCGACAGCTTGTTCCACAACCTGGGAGTCGGCTGGAATTCCAAAACGAAGAAGTTTGCCGATCAGGGGCGCTGGGATTTCACGAAGAAGGAAGAAGACCGCGGGGCATTCAAAACGCCCGGCCTTCGCGACATCACCAAGCACGCGCCTTACATGCACGACGGTTCGATGAAAACGCTGGAAGCGGTAGTCGAGCATTACAACAAGGGCGGAAACAAGAACCCGAACCTGTCGCCTAAGATCCGCAAGCTGAAGCTTTCTAAGAAGGAAGTCGGTCAGCTGGTGGCATTCATGAAGGCGTTGGACGGTGAAGGCTATCAAGACACCGCGCCAACCGTTTTCCCCCAGTAAGCGTAAGGAGCCACTACGGTGAAAACCTCGGAATTCTCCGATCTCGTCCGATTCGAAGTGATCATGGAGCAGCTCATGCTCGGCGATAAGGTGAATCCCGACGACAAGAAACCGGTCGTGGTGAAAGTGCTGCGCGATAAAAAAACGCAGCGCGCTTACCAGGTGGATTTCAAGAACAAGCTATACCGCGATTCCAAACACGTGCTGGAACCGTACAGCGACTGGAAGCGTCTGGAGTAATTGCGACGGTGGGAAGGGGGGAGGGAAGTCTCCCCTCGTCGGTCCTCGGCCGCCGGGCGGTGGTGCCTCCGTAGAGGTGTGTGGTGGCGGCCTGTGGAGGCCTTCGGGGACACTTCCCTCCCCCCTTCCCACCTCGTAAGTAGTTCAGTCCCTGCCCGTAAATTTTCTCGGACTCAGTTTTTTATTTTTTTGTGATACGGCACTTCATCTCGGTTAGGTCCGGAGGGTAAAATTTGACCCCGAAGGCCTCCGCAGGCCGCCACCGCCGGCGTCTATAAATGCAGGGACGCCCGGCGGACGAGGACCGACGAGGGGTCGAACTTTACCCTCCGGACCGGACAAAAATCGCGCTCGACGGACGTTTCTCGCCCGCACACGCGCACCGCGGTCTCAGTTTTCACGCCTAGCGGGATTGGCATTCACCCTGCAGTAGCGAGTTGGCGAGTGGAGACTCAAGAGTAGTGGGGAGGAACCCCATCATGACGTTATCTCGTAAAATCGCACCCGCATTCACCATCACCGCGACCTCCTTGGCCCCGCTTCTTTTCTCGCTGCTGCTCGTTGGCTGTAATTTTCAGGGCTTGGAAAATCTCGACGCGCTCAAAGTTTTGCAGAAGGAAGAGCCGCGGATCTCGCTAGAGATTCCGAGTGGCTACACCCCCGCGCAGGCCGTCCGGCAAAAGACTTGGGAAGAGGTGGCCACCGCCGCCCAAAAGCTGGCCCTAGATGGCCCCGCCCACGAGTCCGACGTTATCGCTTCAAATCCGGAGATCGAGCTGAAGCCCGCCGTCGCGGCAAAATCGTCGCTTAAGCACGGCAAGAAGAAATCGAAACGTCTAGCGAAGGTGAACCGTCGTCGCGCGGGAAAAAAGCTGGCGTCGTCGTCGAAGAAGTTTTGGAAGCCGGTTCGCTTGGTCTCGCGCTAAACACGCGAGAGCCAAGCTTTGAACACGAATTGATTACAGAGCGAAATGCAACCCGGCGAGGATATGGATCCCCCGGGTTTTTACATCTACCGCGCTCAGGTCGTTCACGTTAACCAGGCCAAGCGAGTAGCGGCCTTCGACCAAGAGAGAAAGCGTCGGAGCAATCGCGATCTCCACGCCACCGCCGGCCGCAATCGATAGATCGATCGTCTTTGCGCCCGCGCCTTCCAACTTGAGGCCAACCGCCGGACCTACCATCAGGTAGGGGGAAACGACCGGAGTCTCGATCTTTGCTTTTAGCAGCAGGGGAACTTCGAGGTAGTTCGCCACGCCCTTCTTCACGTAGTTCAACTCGGGCTGAAAGTGAAACAGCGTGCCGTCCGTTTCGTAAAATGCACCCGACATCCACTCCGTGGTCGAAACCGTCGGCAGGCCGCTAGACGTGCTGACGTCCGCCAAGTTGAGACCACCGTGTACGCCAACGCCCGCGTGGGCTTGAACGCCAATCGCCAAAGCCAAAGCCAAAGCGACAATCGTCCGTTTCAAATTCATCATGTCATCCTCCAGTTGAAAGAAGGAAGACTAACCCTAGGCAAACTTCTTGGAAAGGGTCGGATAGGTGAAGTCGATCTTGCGGAACACCTTCGAGTCGATGAAGACCTTCAGTAAGCGTAGGTCCAGCTTACCTTGCGAAGCTTCCTCTTCGAGGATGACGAGGGCTTTCTCCGCCGGCAGCGCCTTCTTATAGGGACGGTCCGCGGCGATCAACGCGTCGAAAATGTCGCAGATGGCCATGATTCGCGACTGCACCGGAATATCGGCGGCCTTCAGCTTCCGGGGATAGCCCGAGCCATCCAACTTTTCGTGGTGGCAGTAGGCAATCTCGGGAAGGTTCGCGAACTCGGCGGTCCAGGGAATCTGCTGCAAGAACTGGAACGTGCTCGTGACGTGGTTTTCCACTTCGAGGCGCTCCGCCGTCGATAGCGAGCCACGGCGAATGCTGAGCGAGAGAACTTCTTCGGGCTCCAGCAGCAAACCCTTCTTACCTTCGAGTAACGGCAGCTCTACCTTTTGCAGCTGTAGCAGGGCTTCCGTCTTGTCGGCGTTCACCACGGTGGGCTGGTTCAGCTCCATCACGGTTTTCCAAAAATCTTCAATCTCGCCGCGTTTGTCCTTCACGCGTTTATCGAGCTGCGCCATCGTGAACTGGTCGGGCGTACGGCCCCCCCGCATCAGCTCGTTCAGGTAATCGCGGTACAAAAGAATTTCCGCGGCGTGGCTGAAGCGATCAAAGCGCGACCGCATTTTGATGCGCTCGGTTTCGTAAAGTTTCGCTTCTTTGAGCAGCACCGATTCTCGAATACTGACTTTACCGAAATCGTGGAGCAGCGAAGCGTATTGCAACTCTTCGATCTGCTTGTCGGAGAAGGTGATGTGGCGAACTTCGGAGTCTTGCGACTCGCTCACGCGGCGCGCGAGTTCGACGGACAAAACCGCCACGCGTTCGGAGTGACCTTTGGTAGCCGGATCGCGCTCTTCGATGACCTGCACCGACGCGCGAATAAAACCTTTGAACAGTCCATCGATGTTCTGAAGCAGCGCCGCTTTCTCAATACTGGCCGCGGCCAGGGCCGCAAAGCTGCGCATGAGGGTGGCGTCTTCATTGCTGAAGTCCGGCATCTTATCGAGCGCCGTCAAATTCTTCATCGGCCACTTCTGCTTGAACCGATCTTTGCGGTTGATCAGCTGTAACACGCCGAGCATCTCGCCTTGCGAGCTAACGAGGGGCAAAGCCAGGATGGAGCGCGTGCGGTAGCCGGTCTTGCGATCGAACTCGGTATCGAAGCGATATGGGCATTTTGCCGGAAGGTGATAAGCGTCGGAGATGCGGACTTCGGTTCCGGTCTGAAAAACGTAAGCGGCAATACCGCCACCGGCGATAGGCACGATGTCGCGGTTGAAGTCGTACTTTACCGAGTGGTTCACCGCGACCGCGAACTGCGCGGTACGGGAGTCCCGTTTCAAGTACAACGTTCCGGCATCGCAATCCAAAAGCTCGACGGCTTTGTTGGTAATCAATGTAAGAAGGTCGTGCTGATCGGTCGAAGCAATGAGCTGAACGGCAACTTCCTGTAAAGCCTCATAGCCCTGTTGATTTCGCGCGGCTGTCCGCTTGGTCTTTTTCACTTTAGTTTTATCGGCCCAAGAACGGGAAATCCTTAGGGCTTGTTTCAGCGGTGGGTCCGACACATTGCTCAAGCCGCCCCCCCGAATGACCGAAAAGTATTCGTGGAGCCTCAACCCCAAACACCCGTTCCGGTTTTTAAGAACCCGATCTGTCCGTCGTGCCAAAAGGCGATGGTGGACTCGGTGATTGCGGACCTGGGCCATCGATTCGAATGCACACCCTGCAAAGCTATCTCGCTGCGTCGTGGCGACCTGGCCAACCTCACTCTTTCCGAAAAAGATCTTCCCGACGTCCCTTGGGATGCGGCCAATCAATCGACCATGAACTGCTCCACCTGTCCCACGGACAAGTTGCTGGAGGTCGTTTACAGCAAGGATTTTCCGGAGCCCCTCTATCACTGCAAGGCCTGTCAGGGAGTGCTTCTCTCCCACGAAAGCCTCGGTCGCATCCGCCGTCACCGTCTCAAGCTCGAGATCAAGAAAGACGGTTTCAACGAGTGGCTCGATCCCAAGGAAGGCATCATCACGCTGATGGCTTTTCCCGCCAGCATCATCGTGGCGTGGATCTGCGATCTACTGGTGCTGCCGGCGATGCTCCTCAAGGGCATCAACATACAGTTTCACGAGTTCGGGCACGCTATTACGTCGTGGCTCACGGGGGTTCCCGCCATTCCTTTGGCGGTGGTGACCCTTCCTTTTCCGTTACCCAAACCTGCGGCCTACTGCATCTTTGCATTGAGCCTCTTTTACTGGGCGAACAAGGGGCGCCAGGAAGGGCTGCGCGCCTTCACGAGTCTCTTCTACGGCCTACTTGCCGTGCAGGTTTACCTTACGTTCATGGTGAACACCGAGACCGCGCGCATGCTGGTTATCATGTTCGGGACGATGGGTGAGTTTCTGATCCCGTTAGCGTTGGGGTTGATGTTCTTCTATCAGCTGCCGAAGTTTTGGAACTGGAATGCCCTTCGCTACGTGGGCTTGTTCGTCGCGCTTTACTGCCTGAAAAACAATCAGGAGTACTGGGGCGACATCGTTAAGGGAAAAATTCCGATGCCCTTCGGTACGCTCGTTGGCGGCGTTGGTGATACGGCCGGCGACATGGATCGGCTCGTCCGAGAATTTGGCTGGAGCGAGGCCTACCTAAGCCGCCTCTTCAACCTTACCGCCCACCTCTGCACGTGGACTCTATGGGGCCACTTCGGCTACTACCTCATTCAACGGGTGCGTAAAGAGAACCCGAAGTTCTGAGCTAATCCCGGCGAAGAAAAGTAAACCGATCGTCATCATCGTCAGTGCTGCCAAGGCGGCTCAGCTCGCGCATGCAATGATCTTCAAGCGCGCTCGAGATCCGCGAAGCTAGTTGGCCGACGCCGGTGGCTTTCAAGCTCGCCGCATTTTTCGCCAGTTCGTGAATCTTGGCCGATTCGGGAGTGCCGTACTTGTCTTCAGTGTGCGACGCCATCAACGCGGTGGCCGCCGTCCAGCGAACCAGGCGCATGGCCGACTTGAAATTGATGTTCTTAACCACGTCCTCGGGATCGTGGTTGTTCGGGTCATCGATAAAATCGCCCTTGGGCGTGCGACCGTCTTCACAAATTGCCACGGACGGAATGCCGCGAAAGGTGGCCGGCAGATTATCCGAGATAAAAGGGTCGAACGAAGTGAGCTCCATGTTCGGGAAGCCCGCTTTGACGATGGATTTCTTCAACAACGCCTGCGCCTTCGGAAACATCTCACCGCTATAGCCCGCGTGCATGGTGTCGTGCGGGTTGAAGCCGATCATGTCGACGTTGATGAATAGCTCATGCTTCTCGCCCGGAGCGTCGACCAGGCGCTTTTCGAAGAACGCCTCCGAGCCGTCGCGCGAGAACGGCGGCTCCTCTTTGTCGAAAAGCACGAAGCGCATAGTTCGCTTGGGCCGCAGCCCCTTTTCTTTGAAAGCCTTGGCCAACGTCATGACGGCGGTTACGCCGGTTCCGTTGTCATTGGCGCCGGGTACACCTTCAAAAATACTGTCGTAGTGGGCGCCCACGGTAACGACCTCGTTCGGGCGTTCCGAACCGGGAATCTCAAACCAATAGTTCACCCCCTTGGGGGCGCCTCGGGACTTACCTTTGCCCGTGTCGCGCAGATCGAGCCGGTACGATCCCCCGGCGAAGGTTTCGTGCAACACGAACTCTTCCTTTTTGGGTTCGTAACCCATCTTCGTGATCTCATCGACGAGGTAGGTGCGGACTAGTTTGAGGTTACCCGGAGTGTTACGGTCCTTGAGCTTAGTTTCCCCGGTAACCGGCTTATCCCCCGCCAGCACGCGCAAAGTGTTTTCGTAATATGTGGCGTCGAGTGCATCGAGGGTCTGATTGAACGCTGGCTCGGCAATCGCCAGGGGCGAGAAGGCAAAGAACGCGACGGCGCCCATCAAAAATAAGAGACGCGCCTGGATTGTATTCTTCGCAAGATCCAACTTCAGCTCCCAGAATACGAACTTCAACTTCCGGTGACCGCCTTGTTCAGTGCAACCGGTGTACCTAGGGACGCTGAGCCGAGAACGGCGTATTCGGAACAGAATGCATCGTTTAACGGATCGTCAGTTGGCCGCTGCGGGCCACTTGGTGTAAGAAAAAAGGATCCCAATCCTTTGCTCGCGTGGCGGAATTGGTAGACGCAAGGGACTTAAAATCCCTTGGGACTTTGTCCCGTGCCGGTTCAATTCCGGCCGCGAGCACATTTTGATACCTCAGGCGTTTAGGGGCTTCTTCTCCAGGCGTAGGTAGACCGCCAGAGCAATGCCCGAGATGAGTAGGAAGACGTTCGGTAACAAGAACGCCGTCTCGATGCCGAAGCGGTCGGCTACCCGGCCGGTCAGCCATTGCGAAAAGACCAGCGTGAGCTGAATCGCCCCCAGAATCCATAGGGTGAGCGAGCGCGCCACTTCGGGGAAAACCCGCGAGACGCGAGCCATGAAGAGCGGAAATAACGGCCCCACCAGGCCCGCCAGCGCCAGCCCCGGCGTCCACCAAAACCGGCCCACCAGCGATCCTACTAGCGCGAGTACCAGTGACAGGCCCAGCAACCTGCCCTCCCAGGCCGGCGGCAGGGAAACGAAGCAAAGCGCCCGGCTCAAGCCCATGAGCAGAAAGAAGGCGCTCAGCACGGAGGCCGCGCTAGTCATGCTGACCTTCTTGAAATCGACGAGGTAGGTAATCATCCACGTCGATAAAAGCACCTCTCCGGCCACGTAGCTGCCGAACAGAATCAAAATCCAGATCTGCACGGTGTTGAGCTTGTGCTTTTGCGGCGCCGTGGCCGGGCCGCCTCGGTCGCCCAGCCGTAAGCCTAAAAGCCCCAGCACCACCAGAAAGGGGAATACGACGAGCGAGGCGGTTTCGAACGCCCACTGCCGTTTCACGGTCTGCGCCACTACGAAGGGCGCCACGAGCGACGCGAACCCATACATCATGTGCAGACCACAAAAAAACCGGCCGCGGTTTTTGGTATCCGTGCCGTGGATCATCAGCGTATTGCCCAGGGCGCCGAGCAACGAGATCGTCCCGCCCCACAACCCGGCGGTCATCAAGAACCGCGGAAAGCTATCCACCGCGTACAGCGCCGCCACGGCCACGGAGGCGGCGAGAAACAAAAACAACGTCAGTGAGCGGTCGGAGATCCGTTTCGAAAAACGCAGCAACGTGAACAGACAAACCACCGCCCCGAGGCTGCCCGTTCCGAAAAACCAGCTCGACTGGCTATAGGGCAGCTGCAGCCGCTGGCTCAAAAGCGGAAGCAGGGGGCCCCGCAAGTTATCGAGGTAGGAAGCCAGGCTCATCGCCAGGAACGCGCAGGATATGAAAAGTGGCTTCATTTAAGTGCATTCTAGACTGACCGCGTAAGAAACCAAAGGAAAAGACTGAAACTATTGAGGAATTTGGCCTCACGCGCCGGAAGGCCTGAATACGCCCGGCCGCCTAGGGCGTTTCGTCCCTTTTCCCACGGGGATTCAAAGACTTAGCCGGTTTAGGGGTGGCAACGGCCACGTTTTCGACAAAAACGTCGACACCCCAGGCGCCAAAAATTGGCAACGGCCGTGCAATCTCAATGGTTAGAATGCACCGCTACGCGCGCCATATTTTGCTCGGCCTACTGGGGCTCTACTCCACCATCGCGGTGGGGGCGGGGCCGCATGACTTGGAGATCATCCAAGGCTTTACGGCCGCGCCTAACTTGCAGGGGATTCGCCATCCCTTCGCTACGGCCGACCAAAAAGAGAAGAACGCCATAGTAGCAACCGCGGCGGAAATTGAAGAGTGGGAAAAAACTTGGAAAACGGCAACCCCACCGGTGCCCTTCTCCATTTACATTTCCGCCTTACGGATTGCCCAGGCCCGCAATGAATCCAAAGATGAAAAACGGAAACTTGTCGGCGACGCCCTAAAAAATTTTCCGCAGACCCTAAACCAAGCGCTAACCGAGTTTAAGACTGAAAAGAAAGATGCTGAGCAAGAGAAGAAAGCAGACGAGCTTCTAAAAAAGATGATTGGTCTCGACGGTCTGCGCGCCTTCGCCAATCCCGATAAAAGCCTGAACGAAAATCGCCTTCTATTGGACCTTGGTCTGAATGCGAAAAATAGTGAAGGAAAAGAAGACAAAGCCGCTAAACGCGCAAGCGCCAAGTTAGAACCGATTTTGCGAGAACAAAAAGAGAAGCCGACCGAGACGGGCAGCACGGTAGCTCGCGAGTTTGTGCCCCTCGAAATTAAGGCGGCCGAAGTCGCCGAGACCGACCCCGCCAAGTCCAAATCCGACCTTTCGGGCGCCCCCGGCGCGGAACCTAGTGAAGGTTCGCTCGCCGAGGATCGCTCTGACAAATCAGGCGCACCGGAAAGTTCCGACGCTGCCACCACCGATCGTCCTCCCGGCCTCGGCCCGGTCGACCCCCAGGGCCCCGCGGGCACCCCTCAAGACAGCTTTGCTCAAGACCAAACTCCAAACGACGACCTCGGCGCGGGCGCAAATGACGGAACGGGCACGGGCCGTGATTTCAGTGAAGGGGCTGCCGACAATGCGGCCTCCCCCCCCGGACCAGGCGATGGCGGCTCGAGTGGCGGTGGTGGTAGCGGTGAACAACCTCCGAGTGCGCCGGGTGGCGGCGCGGGGGGGTACCAGTCCACCAACAAAGGCACTCAGCAGCCGGAGAACCCGAAAGGGCCTCAGTTCGGCAATCAGGAGCTGCCCCAGGCGCCTCCGCCTCCGCAGCTTTCCGAAGGTTTGAATCCGCGTCAGCCGCAGGATGAACGTCGTGACGTTTCCGACATGGAAACGATGATCACCAACCGCACGCAAACGATCATTCAGGCAATGGCGGCGGCAACTCAGGCCGCGATCCTCGCCGCTAAAAGCGCGGCCAAGAATCTCAACACGCAGCCGCTAGTAGCGCCGGAAACGTACGGCTCTCGCTCTTCCAACTTCGCCTCGGGGCCGCGCACCAACACCGGCACGCCACGCGTACGCAGCCGCTTAACCGGTGGCCGCACGAACGGTCCGACGTCCCTACGCCGGACGTACCAAACCGCGCGAAAGAACTCCAAGTCGCTTCCCGTGAAGCGCCGAATCACCACCACCCGGTAAAACTTTCTGGCACCACCCAGGCGCCAGGTCTCAAAAAGAAACCACTAATCACCGGAAACCCTTGCTCAGAAGGTATTTTCCGACCGGCACCAGTTTTGCTTTGACACCCATCAGGCGATCTCGTTACCACCACTTTGACACGCTAAGTAAATTTTTGGGAGGGATTCAATGCGGGGCTTTTTTTCTGCCATCGTATCTTCGTTCGTTCTTTTTAACCTTTTCGCGGTAGCGGACGTTCCCGACCGAGTCGATTACGAGAAGTACCTCCGGCTGCACGATGCGCAGAAGCAAGTCTCCGATGCCGCCCGTCGCGATGCCACGACCAAGCGGGCCGACTACGACGCCAAAAAGCGCTTACGAGTAAATCTCGAAGGACAAAAGTCCACCCAAGCCGACAAGATTCGCTCTTCCACCGACGAGATCACCCGGCTCGAACGCCGCATCTCCGAGCTGAACACGACGATCCAAACGCTCGAAACCAAGACGCAGAACAACGACGCGGAAATCTTGCGGCTACAGAACGAAGTCGCCGACCTCACGCAGAAGCTGGCCGAAAAAGATGCCGAGATCATCACGCTGACCAAAACGCGGAACGATGCCTCGGTGTTGAAAGACAACCTTGCGCAGTCGCTGCAGCAAGAACGCGATCGGCTGTCGAAGATCATCACCGAGCTTCAGCAGCTCAGCGTAACGCGCGCGGAAATCATTCAGCACATTAACTCTTTGGACAACGAGATTCAGAACCTTCGCGCCGAAGTGGTTCGCCTCAAGCGCGACCGCATCGAAGTGGCCCGCCAGATTGGCGTGCTCGAAACCCAGATTGGTTTCATGCAGGGTGAACTCCAAGAGCTGAACAAGAAGAAGGGCGAAGAAGAAGAGCAGAAGGCGCGCATCAAGCAGCGCATCGACGAGCTCGCCCAGAAGTCGGCGGAGTTCGCCGGTAACCTCCAAGAATGGGATCGTCAGATTTCGCTCGTAGACGGCAAAATCGCTGCCGCCCAAAAGGAAGCCTCGGACCTCGACAAGAAGATCGCTAACGCGGCGGACCGAATTCAAAAGCAAACCGAGAACGTGGCCAACTTAAAGGCCAAGCTAGCGTCGATTGATCAAGAGATCGCCGCTGCGGTCGAGAAGCAAAACAACATCTCCACTCAACTGGCGAACCAGAAAGAGAACGAGGCGAAAGCCGTCGAGAACAAGACCGAGTTGACCCAGAAGATCGCTAACCTCACGGCTAAGCAGAAGGAACAGCAGGATCGCCTGAACGGCATCAACGCCGAGATTGCGAAGCTGGATAAGGAAGCCCAAGGGCTCAACACCCAGCTTTCCGTGCTGAAGCCAAAGCTAGACAGCGTGCGCGCGGAGCTGAAAGCCGCGGAAGGCACTAAAGGCGAACTCGAAACCCGCAAGACGGCTCTAGAAGCCCAAATTCCGCAGCTCGAACAGCAGATTGCGCAGAAGCAGGCGGGACTCGCGCAGGCCGACGCGAAGATTGCGGACCTGAAAGCGAAGCTCGCCGACGTACAGGGCAACCTCACGAAGGTCACCGAGCGAATCGCGGACCTCAACGCCAAGAAGTCGGAGCTCGAAAAGAGCATCGCCGGCAACGTGGCCGAGAAGACCGCCATCGAAGAAAAGCTGACCGCGGTAAACAACCAGATTTCTCAGCTCAACACGTCGATCGCTCAAGGGCAGCAGAAGGTCACCGCCCTGAAGAATCGCACTGCCGAGCTCAATAAGACCGTCGCGGACGCCCAGGCAAAGATCCAGACGCTCGACCAATCGGTCGCCACGCTGAAGGGCGAAGCCGCGCAGCTCACGCAGAACTTGGCCACGCTCAACGCCCAGAAGCAACAGCAGCAGGGTGAAGTGAACGGGCTTACTCAACAGATCCAACAGCTGACCGCTTCGGTGGCTCCGACCACGCAGAAGATTCAGGCGTTGAATCAAAGCAAGGCTCCGCTCAACCAAGAGCTGAAGAAAGATGCCGCCCAGCTGGCTCAGGTCAATCAGCAGATTGCCGAGCTCACCCAGAAGATCAAAACGGCTACGGCGGAAACGGCCCAATTCAACGCTGAGATCACCGCGGGCGAGGCCAAAGTAGCTCAGTTAAAAAGCAGTATCGACCAGTTGCAGGAGCAGAATAAAACGATCGAGGCCCAGATTGCCGAGCTGCAGAAAGACCCTAAAGATCCGGAGAAGAAAAAGAAGATCCAGGAGCTACGTCAACAGTCCCAGGCCCTCGTGAAACAGATTCAGGCGAACCGCCAAGAGATGAACCAGACGACGGTTCAGGTGAAAAAGCTCGAGGCGCAGGTGAAGGTGA
>JBGSST010000382.1:0-13907 GCA_041736915.1 Bdellovibrionota bacterium | reverse complement strand
ATTCCCGTTCAGTCTTACGAAATCTCGCTCGGTCGCAGCAAGAAGGCCGACATCTTCGTAGACGACGAAAAGCTTTCCCGCATCCACGCCAAGATTGCGCGCGTGGGCATGGGCTACCGCCTCATCGACATGAACAGCCGTCACGGCACGTACGTGAATGGCATGCGCATTCTGGAGCATCCGCTCACCTCGTTTGACGAGATTCAGATCGGTAAAACCAAAATCAAGTTCCTCATCTCCGACATGATGGCGAGCGAAGTCGGCGGCGGGCTCGCGACCATCGCCAACACCGGCGCCTTCGACGGCAATGCGGCCGTGGCCCAGAACTACGAAGCCACGCGCTCGATGCAGCTCGATGCCCTGCCCGAAGAAGTCTTGATGGAGATCCGGCAGCCGGAGATGCCCCCGCCGAGCTACCCTAACGATTACGGCGGCGGCATGCCGGCCGATGGCCCCGAGGCCAACCAGAAATCAAAGTTTCGCAATATTCTCATCGGAGCGGTCGCCGCTTTGATGCTGTTGTACGCGGTGATGCCGACCGGAACGGACAAGCCCAAGGCCAAAACCGAGATCTCCACCGCGGGCGCCAACAAAGCCGCCGAGATCGTGAGCCTCCCCCCGTCGATGCCGAAAGAGTACGCCGAGCTTTCGCCCGAGGTGCAGCGTTTGCTCGAAGGCCATTACAACTCCGCGCAGAAATCGGCGGAAGACGGCCTATACGACGACGCCGTCGGCCACCTGCGTAAGATTCACGAGTTCTTGCCTTACTACAAACAGTCGCGCGAGCTTCAGGACTCGTTCCAGCGCAAGCTCAAGGAAAAGCAGATCGCGGAAGCCGACGAGAAAGCTAAAAAAGACGCGAAGCTGGATCTGCAGCAGTACCTCGACGACGGTTTGGAGTATCTGAAAGAAGGCGACTTCGAGCGCGCTACCGAGGCCTTCAACTCCGCCATCGTGATCGATCCTTATAACGAGATCGCGAACAAGGGCATGAAGGCCGCGAACGCGAAAGTGCGCAGCCTGGAAGAGATTCCGCCCGAGCGAGATCCCGAAGACGACAAGCGCAAGCTGGTGGCCGACCTCTTTCAGCAGGCGATGGCCGCGTTCACTTCAAAGAGCTATCAAGAGGCGATCGACACCGCCGACAAGATTCGCCAGATCGAAATCAAGGGCGACACCCAGTATCTGAACGAAGCGAAGCAGATCATCGACCGCTCGCGCGCGTTACAGAAGGAAGAGTTCGAGCCGTTTCTCATCCAGGCGAAAGAGAAGTATGCGGAAGGTGATTACAACGCGAGCCGCGACTTGTGCGAAGAGATGATCAAGCGCGACTCCAACTTCGAAGAGGCGAAAGAGTGCGTCTTCAAGGCGAAGAAGCAGCTCAATCGTTTGGCCAAAGAGGCCTACACGCACGGCTACATTCTCGAGAGCATGAACCGGCTCGAAGAGGCAAAGCAGTACTGGAACCGCGCTAAAAACTACGTGCGCACCGGAGATGAGTACTTCGACAAGGTGAACAAGAAGCTCGACTACTATCAGTAAGCGGGATTAGCGAACGACGGGCTTGCAGGTGCAGGAGGTCTCTTCCAGAAACGTTCGGTCGCCGGCAACCTCTTCGAACACGCGCACGCGGACGCCTTCGATGTCCCCGCACAAACGCAGGTTCTCGAAGCGCACTTCGAGCTTGGTGTCTTTACCCGTGGTGGCGCTGAGCACGACCTCTTCGGGCACGATGGCCTCGCCCCGCCGGTTCATGGCGAACACCCAGCCGTCACGGTGAACCGTGGCCGCGGCCTTGTTTACCTTGAGCGTGACCTTCTCGCGCTCGGGCAGCTGCGCTTCGATGTTCCACTTTTTCCCCGGGCAATGAACCACGGTCTCGCCCGCGAAGGACGCGGAGGGGGCCAGCAAGGCTACGAGCGCCAGGAATGTGGCGGCTTGTGGAAATCGCATCTCTTTGTGTTCCTTGGAAAAACCAACAAAAAACCGAGGCTCCATAAATGACGTCTTGCGTCGTTCAAGTCAAAAGAAAAGTTGGAATCGGGGGGCCGAAGCGATACCTAAACAAGATGGTGAGGGGAGTTGGCGTTAGGGGACGTTGGGTGTGGTTATTCTTGGGGTTTTTCTCCCTTTTCGCCCTGACCTCTTCTGGCGGATACGACTCCGGAGATGCCGTCGGCCGCTACGAAACGGCCAAATCCTGGCTCGATGGCCGCGGGGGGGCGCTGCCCGCTCAGGGGCAGTTCAATAGCGCCGTCACCGGACGCGACGGTCATCGCTACACTTGCTACAGCCTGCTCCAGCCCGCGCTGATGGTTCCCGGAATTTTGTTGAGCCGGGCGATGGGGTTGCCCGAGAACCTGCAGCGATTGTGGGATCGCGCCACCTTCATGCTGTTCGTCCTACCGGCCCTCTCCGCGCTGGCGCTCGTATTGGCCTTTCTCGCTTTGGGGCGCCTGGGGATGGGGGAAAATGCGGCGACCTTTGCGGTGCTGATCGCCGGCCTAGCGACGCCGCTGTGGCACTACGCCCGTTCCGCGCAGGAAGAAAACCTGGTGATGCTGGGGTTCGCGCTTTGGCTTTTCGGCATGGCCGGTTTCGTGAAACAAAAATCGGGCTCGCTGACCTGGGCGGCGTTGGGGGGATCCCTTGCGCTTTCCGCCCGCTGGGCCGCCGTGTTTCCATTACTGCCGCTGGGGATTTTCACCGGCTATTTGATCGTGAAGCACCGGGACCGCCTTCGCACCAAGAAAACGGCCCTGGATTTAATCAGCGCATTGCTAGTCTGCACCGCCACCGTCGGCGCGTTGCTCACCTACAACGCCCACCGCTTTGGATCGCCGCTCGAGACCGGTTACGGTCTGCTCTACCGCGACCTGGGAATTTTCTCGTTCGCCCCGGCGGACATACTGGCCAAAACTTTGGCGCTGCTGTTTAGCCCCTACCGTGGCCTGTTTCTGTTCGCCCCAGTATTGCTGCTGCTGCTGATTCCGCGGGCTCACCCGCGCAAGACTTGGTTTGACTGGGCCGGGGTCACCGCGCTGGCCGCTTGCTTGGCGTTGAATGCCAGCTACCTCTATTGGTCGGCCGGCTTCTCGTGGGGCCCGCGCTTTCTCGTGGCGCCGCTCATCCTTTTGGTTCCGCTGTTTGCGCGACTTTATCCGGTGTTCGCTTTGTCCGGAGTACCGGCGATCGCTTGCCGCGTGGTCCTCGCGCTTTCGGTGGCGGTTCAGGTGGCCTCGGTCACCCTGCCCTCGTCGCTCGAAGACACGTTGCGGGAGAACGCGAGGGTTGCTCAAGACAATCCGGCCAATGCGTGGAGCTGTCACCTCACCCCATTTTGCGAACGGCCCGGTTATCTGGCGCGAGCCATCTCCAACACGATGTTCGAGCAGAAAAGCCTGAACACCGAGTTTGAAACCCAGTCTGAACGGGCCAGGCTCGAGAACCCCGATTTTCAAACCCTGTTCTGGTGGCCGTTCCGGTTCGCGCTCAGATTCTCGCAGTTCTCGTGGGGAATCGCGGTCGCGCTGGTGGCGGTTTTGACCGCGATGACGGCGTATTTGTTTGCCCAGGCGCTCGCGCCGCAGGGGCCGCGTCGCGCGAATCCTTGAGCGACGGGTGTCTACTCCTTAGGCTGACCGCTCGACCGCTTTGCCGGGGTGTATTCTGGCGGCGGGGCTTGGAAACGCTGGCAAAACAGGCCCCCCCTCCCCTCCACAATTGAGCCCGTTTTTGGGCTTCCGGATTGCAATTAAAAGCAGCGTTTCCTATCGAATCCGGGGGGGTTCCATAATGTCCAAGTCGCTCTTTTTGGTGTTCACCGTTTTGTTATTCGCCGATGTCGCCGAGGCGGAAACGGTGCTCGATCACATCGCGCCGCCGGCGCAGGCTTGCCACGTACGCTGGCTCTTTGCGCGCGGATCGGAGACCGTGAAGAACGAAAAAGGACAGAACGAAACGATCTTCAAGCAGCGCAACGGCTGCAGCGCCACCATCATCGGCAAGCGCGACGTTCTCATTTCCGCATCGTGCATTCCCGACGTCGAGAAGAGTGGGGCTTACACCGCGCAGCTAATCTGCGACGGGGGCAAAAAGATTATGAACTTCCGGAATCTGCCGCAGGCGTTTCCGAAACACGACAAAGCCAAGATCGCGGTGAACGACATCGCCATCCTGCAGACCAAAGATGAGATCGGCATCGAGCCAGCCCAAATTCCCGCGGACCAAAAAGAGTGGGATGCCATTTTCAAAGTTAAGAAATGCGTGTGGTTCGGTTACGGCAACGACGTCGTGGCGGAAGACGCCAAGCCGCGCGCCATTCGCGCTTACGTCGTACCCGAGGAGCTAGCGCGCAGCTTCAGCAACATTGGCGAAGTTCCCGGCGACAAGTCCAAGATGCTTGTCCTTTCGCAAGAAAAGATTCTTCCCGGCGATACCGGTGGCGGCATGCTTTGTCAGAACGACAAGGGAGTTTGGTACGCCATGAACGTCACGTCTTACCTGGGTGAGCAGTCGATCAAGGTCGGCGCAAAGAAACTGGTGTGGCCGGACGGCAAAGAGTTCACGACCGATACGCCCTATATATCCGCACTCACGGGCACGCCGATCGCGGCCGCCTGGCTGCGGGAAACGATGAACCCGAAGGATCCGAACGATCCCAAAAACGTTTTCGGTCCGGCATTCCCGGAGGTACCGCAGCCTCGCGTAGGCTCGGCGCCCAAGGCACGTCGGGACATTGCCAAAAGCCCCCACGAATAAGCTGCGCGGCTAGGAAAGGGACGGGGCGGCGGTTATGCTTCGCCCGTGGACTCTCGTTTTCCTTTCAGCAAAGACTTCCGGTCATGGGGAAACCAGCCGGCGTGTAAGCACGGCGTCTACCGGGGGGCACTCGCCGCGGACGCGATTGCCAAGGTACTCGAGAGCACTGATGGGCCGGTGTTGGCTTTCGGCAACGGACGCAGCTACGGCGACGTGTGCTTGAATGCGAGCCACTCTCTCATTCCTACTAACGGGTTGAATCGGATTATCCGCTTCGATTCCGCCACGGGGGTGATGTTGTGCGAAGCGGGCGTTACGTTCGAACAGATTATTCGACGGGTAGCGCACCACGGCTGGTTTCCGCCCGTTGTGCCGAGCACGCAGTTCATCACCGTGGGCGGGGCCCTCGCTAACGATGTGCACGGTCGCGATCATTGGTGCCGTGGGACCTTCGGGGCTCACGTGCGGGCCTTTACCCTGATTCGGTCCGATGGAAGGGTACGGGCCTGCCGTCCTCACGAAAATGAGGAGCTTTTCCGTGCGACCATCGGCGGCCTCGGACTTACCGGTTTCGTTCACCAGATCGAGTTCCAGCTCAAAGCCATACGCAGCACCGACATCGTAGCGTCGTCACAATCCTTTAGGACGATAGAGGAATGCGTGGAGTCGCTGCAACGGACGGTGGAAACCGAGGAGTACGTCACCGCGTGGATCGATTGTGCCAGTAAGGCCGGCTACGGATCGGGTTTTGTTCTAGCCGGGCACCACGCCGACGAATCGCTCCGCGAGCGATCCCACTCGGTTTCTGTTCCAGCGCGGCTGGCCTCGTTCGTGCCACCCTCGTTTTTGCGCCCGGCTACCATTGCCGCCTTCAACGGCGTCTGGGGCGCCCGGCCGCGGCCACCGGTTCAACGTGACTATCGACCGTTTCTTTTTCAGCTCGACAGTGTTCCGCACTGGAACCGGCTGTACGGAAAAGCAGGACTCAAACAGTTTCAGTTCGTCGTGCCCCAACGCAACGCCCACCAGTCGGTCCCAGAGCTGTTCGCGGCCCTCCGGCGCAACGGCTTACCGCCCTACTTCGCTATTCTGAAAGCCTTCGGCCCGAGGACCTCTCCGGGCCTGCTTTCTTTTCCCATGGCGGGAATTACGGGCGCTCTCGACTTTTCGGCCGCCCTCCGGCCGGAATCCTTGTTTCGCGAGCTAACCGAACTCGTGCTAAACGCGGGCGGCCGGCTGTATCCCGCCAAGGATCTGGGAATGTCCCCCGAAACGTTCGAGGCCGGTTTTCCGCAGCTAGCCAAGTTTTTGCCGTATGTAGACCCTAAATTTTCTTCCAACTTCTGGCGAAGAGTAAGGCCAACCCATGCAAGCGTGTCCAAAGACTATTTTGATTCTGGGAGCGACGTCCGCCATCGTGGCGGAAACCGCGAAACTGTACGCCCGTCAGGGGGCGACATTTCATCTGGTCGGACGTAACCCGCAAAAACTCGACGCCGTAGCGGAATCACTGCGCGCGCTGGGGGCGAAGGGGGTTCAAGTTCAATCGGCCGACTTTGCTGACTTCAGCACTCACGGCGCCGTCATCGCGCGGGCCTTGCAAGAGCTCGGTTCGCCGGAGCTGGTGCTGGTAGGTCACGCCGTGTTCGGTGACGCTCCTGGGGAGTACACGGACTTTGCCTGCGTGGAAAATTACATGAGGGTCAATTTCCTCAGCGTCGTCTCGCTACTTTCCCCGTTGCTCAAGCACCTCATCGACACCAAGGCGCGGGCGCAGCTCGTAGTGCTTTCGTCAGTCGCGGGAGATCGCGGCAAGGCCCGCAACTTTGCTTACGGAATAAGCAAGGCGGCGCTCAGTGCTTACCTGCAGGCCTTGCGAAATTCGCTCGAGCCCCACGGCATTCGCGTGCTCACGGTAAAACCCGGCCCGGTACGCACCCCCATGACTGCGCACCTGAAGAAACTTCCGCTCGTCACAAGCGCCGAGGCGGTGGCCCGCGGAATTCAGCGTGCGGTCAGTGCGCAACGCGAGGTCATCTATTTGCCTTGGTTTTGGCGGCCGATCATGGCCGCCATTCGTGCCCTTCCCGAACGATGGTTCAAGCGGATGAGACTCTAACTCGATGTTCTATTCTCTTCACCTGGGAATTGTGGGGATTACGGCCATTGTCCTCGCACTAGCGTTAGTCCATTGCGATATCGCCGCCATCGCCAATCTCGGTGAGCAAATTTTGAATGGCGGAGTTCCTCAGCGTGATTTCTGGGACACTAACCCTCCGCTTTTTTCGTACCTCAACGTTCCGGCGGTGATTCTGGCCCGATGGCTCCGGGTACCAAATCCCTATACGGTTTTCTTTTTCTGCGCGCTGACCTTGGCCCTATCACTGTGGCAAATGCGCGCGGCGATGAAACGCTTTCCGCTCGACGAAACGGATAAGTCGGCATGGCTCGTACTCTTGGCTTTCCTGACGTGGCTTTTACCGAGCTACGACAACATTTTTGCTCAGCGCGAGCACCTCAGCGTGGTGCTGACGCTTCCCTACCTCATCGAAGCGGCGGGACGTGTCTGGAACAAGGATTTGCCGGCACCGCTGGAGCCGTGGCGCTCGATACTCATCGGATTGATGGCCGGCGTAGGTTTTTCGATCAAACCCTATTTTTTTCTCGCCTGGCTTTTCGTCGAAGCTTATCTCGCCTTTCAAGCCAAAGGGTTTCGCCATCTCAAACGCGTGGAGAATGCCGCCATTGCTGCGGTGACCGTAACTTACGGACTACTGCTGATCTGGGATGGCAGTTTCTTGAACGCCATCAAAAGAATTTACCTGCTGTACGCTACTCACCGCAGCACCGTGGCGGAACACCTTCGCTCCCACATCGGTAACACCTGGTACGATCCAAAACCGCTCAAGATACTGGCCTTGGCCATCGTCGTGGCGATCGTGGACGCCGTTCGCAATCCGGTCGACGGGAAGAAACGGTTTGGGCGAATACTGCTGCTCGCGGCGATAGCCTTTGCTTTCGTGGCCTTAATCCAACGAAAACCATACTTTCAGTTCCAGTACCACCATTACCCCGTTTACGTTTTCGCGTTCCTCAGTATTGCGGCGACCGTGGGCCGGAGAATCGGTATGGCGTGCAGTGCAATGCTGGCGTTGGCCGTGCTCATACCGAGACTGACTTGGCTTCCCGAAAGAATTCAGCAAGCGCGGACTACCACCCCGGTAGTTTCTCTGACCATGACTCCTGAAGTTTTTAAACTCTACTCATTTATCCGGCGGCACTCGCGCCCGCTCGACCCGGTCCTTTTTTTTGACCTATCGCCTTACCCTCTCAATCTCGCCATTGCGATGGCCCGCCGCGAGAATGTCACACCCGGTCCCGATGCCTGGCCACTTTTCGCCATTTACTGGGCTGGCGACGACGGCGAACTTTTTAGCATTCCCCGACGCGGGGCTCCGGTCCAACTCGAGCCCTTCGGCCGTTATTCGGGATATCCCCAATACGAGCGCGAGTTTCTTCGGGTGGTGGTCCGTCGGATGCTGGAGAAGAAACCCAAGATCATCTTCTTTCCCCGTACCAGAATCGATCTAGTCGCCTACCTAAGTTACTTTCAACCGGTGCGTCAGCTTTTTACGGAGTACCGCCGCCTGCCGGACAATGCGGTTCCGCGCTACGAAGTTTGGGTGCGGTAACCGAGATTGGCTTTCGTCCGCCACGGCGGTACTTTAAGCCCACATGCTACTCGCGCGCGCCGGTTTGCTTTTGGTTCTCACCATCAGCTTTTTCTTCACGGCGAGCTGCTCGCTAGGGGATCGCAAACCCGAGGTTCGGCTGAATATCGAGCCCAAGACCTTCGCGGCATATCTCGACTCGCAGCGAACTACTTTCGATTGTTACTTCGTTTCCATCGATGGCGACGGAATCTCGCCGGACTTCGGTCCGCTCAACTTAGGATCGCGCAGCCCCGCGTGTTTGGGGCTGGGAATGACCTCGCCGCTGCTCAGCCTCGACGAGTTGACGGGCGATGGCACTAAGCTGCGCGTGGTGGCGGGGCCAAAAAGACGCGTGAGAATTCTGGGCGTCAACACCAACGCCCCGAAATGCGCGGGGGAGCCGCTCGGCACCATCTTCGGGACGCGGCGCCCGGCCATCTTCGAAGTGGCCTCGGCCATTGAAGATATCTTCGTCGACAAAAAAGTGGCCGTGAACGGAAGCCTCAGTACCGCCGGCAACGTCGATATCGTACCCGGCTGTGACAACACGGGCATCGATCAGGGTGACTCGACGTCGAATCTCGTAGTTTCGGGCAGCACCTTGGTTCTTTCGCTCGCCAACGGCGACAACCACGCCATTAGAACCTATAACATCGGCGAGGACCTCAAGCCCGTGAGCCCGACCACCATCACGGAAGTGATGACCATGAGTAACAGCGAGCTTAGCGTCACCCCCAATGGGGCGTCGCTGTTTCTCGTCGGCGGAGGCTTGTTGCGGGTTCTTTTGACGCGGGTTCAGCGGTTCATCTCCGACGGCAAGGGCGGTTTGCTGTCGGGCACGGACTATCAACAACAGCTGGGGGCCTTCGGGCTCGAGTATTATTTTTCGGCGGACAGCAAGAATGCTTACTCCGCATCCACGGTAAACTTCTTCCAGCGGCGCGTGAATGCCACGACGCTTACCGACATTGGACCACCCACCCCGTGCGACCTGCCGTCGCTTGCGGGGCCCGTAGTGACGAAAAGCCACGTGTTCATCCCGCGCACCGACCGGGTGTTCTATCTGCCGCTTCCCAGCAACGGGGATGTTTGCATTACGGCACCGGTGCTGGCCATCCAGCCGTTTAATTCCGTAACGGGGAACCTGACGATGTTGCGCGCCCACCAGAACGGGGTGCTTTACGCCGCGTATTTCAATCCGGGCGATGCAAAAACCTACCTCACGGCCTATCTTCCCCAAGCGGATGGCAGCTGGACGGCTCCCCACGGAAGTGCATTCCAGCTGATTGCGCCACCAACGGCCCTTCACCTGGATCGAGCCGGAAAGTTCATCGTCGTGCGAACGCCTAGCGACTTGGCGGTGTATCGACTCAAGAAGGATGGCAGCTTGCACGGCTTAGGAAGTTCACAGGGCATTTCCCCCTCCGCCCGCAACGTGGCGATCGAAGCGTTGTCGAAGGCACTCTACGTGGTGGGCCCGACAACGGTATCGGGCTACTCCATTGATGAAGAAGGCGAACTAGACGGGCTGTCGCTTAGCCTCGACCCCTTGCCGTACGTCGAGTTCGAGGGAATCGCGATCGTTCCCCAGTTTTAAATGGCCTCGCCCGGAGCAGAAGAAAGCCCCGGCGTTTCCGCCGGGGCCGGTAATATTCACGGCATGGCGTTGAGCGCGTCTTCCAGCCAACGCTTGATGTCGGGCAAACGGGACTCGTTTCCGGCCGTCACCTTACCCTCCAGCTGTACCAACGGATGCGCGATTGAGAAGTTGGTAGGCTGCTGAGGCGCGGTGCCGCGACAACCAACCGCATCCGAGTGAATGCCGCAGATCTTCATTCCCGCCATCTGGTACCAGGCGTCGAAGAACCGCCGTGCGGTGGCCGTGTGCGTGGCGCTCAGGTAGCTGGTCGTCCGGATATCACCCCGGCTGTTCGTGCTCACGACATAACGATCCCCATCCGGAGCCACGTGAAAGGCGGGCCCGCCACTATCGCCAAAGCAGAGCGCGGCTCCGCCGGAGGTTACGATGTCGTTGCTGCTGCCGCTCGGCATTCTTCGGATGGTGGACTCACCGATACGGTAAGTACCGTCGTTGCCCCCGCCGCCGCCGGCCCGCACACAACCGTAACCGGTAAGCAGAAGTGGTTCCCCCACTTTGAAGCGGGCGGGATCGATGTTCACCTTTTCATACGGAATTCCCGTTACCACCTTGTCGGTTTTGCACAGGGCATAGTCGGCGGTGGAGTTACCGGAATATTCACGGGCCACGTTGCAGCTAGCGGTGTAGCGGTTGGCCCCTACGGTAAAGCTGATGCTGCCGCTCACGCAGTGGGCGGCGATGAAGACCACCCGTTCCCCCACTACCGTGGCGGTGCAGGAGCGGGTCCAAACGGAGGCCGGAAAGAGCGAAGGATCGGCCACTCGCCCATTAATGAGTGTGGGAAAAATATCGATGCCCCACGCCGTGGTGGCGGACACCAACGCCAAAAGAATCCATTTTGGTAGCGATCGGTAGCTTAGTTCTCGTTCCATTTTTACACCCCCCGAAACCCTTATCCATTAAGGATTTACAGACATCTATGAATTCTGTCCGACGGGAGTGGCAGCAGTGTGCGGCAATTGTGAAGAGACGCCTACAGATAGGGGATCATCGGCGGATAAACGGGCGCAATCCAGAACGCAATACTATGATTTCACTTTACCCGTTATGATCTGTGGCTAGGCAGGTACCAACGAATGATTCGCCCAAGTTTCACTCGCCCTAAGACACTCCTGCATTTGCTGGCCGTAGTTTGTGCGGCCTTGCTGGCCACGCCGGTGGAGGCGGATGAGATAGTTTGTTTCTCCGGGTTCGCCACGCTAGCCGAGAACGATCCCGAAGCGGACAAGCTCATCGTTCGCACGTTCAATGATCTTCTCGATAAAGTAGGCGGAAGTAAGCTGAGCCTCGAAGTTTTACGCGCGATGGACAAAAGTAGCGACCCCTTCCGGGCTCCCGAGGACGGCACGGGCGACTTAGGATCTTTGAACTCCAGCCTCCGGGAGTTCAAGTCGCTACTGGAGAAGAAAAACTGGAACGGAGAGAGAGTTAAGAAACTTTTGCTCACGGAAGTTCGTAACCGGGTTCGGCATAATAATCTGGCCAAAGTGAAGGTCGACGAAGCCGTGATGGACGAGGGAGCTCTTCTCGACCGCACACTAGCGTTGCAAGCCCGCATGCCCGTCACGGTTTCTGGCTCCGGTAAATGGACCCTCTCCCCCCAATCCGACCGGCTTCCCGGGCACCCCGACAAGGCGAGCGTAATCGTCATCAACAACCACACGGGCTCCACCGACGCGCAGCCATTCCCATCGGAACTGTTTGGGGGAAAGGCTTTGTTCCTCGAAGACGGCAACCGGATAGCGTTCGTAAATAAAAAGAATGGCCAGCTGACGGTGGTTCCCTTTGACGCAGGCGTCATCGATTGGGCCAAGAGCCAGGGCTCTTCAGTCAAGACGACCAGCTCGGAAGGGAACGTAAATCTGTTTCCCTCCTCCGATCCGGATGTTCTTTTTGGTGCCGTGGTGGGAGAAAGCCTCGTTCGCTACGATCTCGGCACGCACGCGCACCGTTTGGTGCCGCTTCCTCACGAGCTAAAGGGAAAGAACATCTGGGACCACGGGCCAATCGCTTCGACCAATTTGCTGTACTTCTACGCCCGGGAACAGCTTTTCATCACCTCATACGATCGCGATGGGAAACTCACCCTGGTCGACTACAGCCGGACGTTGCCTAAGTTTCAAGGCCCCTTCGTTTCTTCCACGAACGGCGAGTTTTTCGTTTCTACCGGGGCAAATTCCGGCCCGCGGGTAACGGCGATTCCCACGAAGGGGGGCGCCCCCCAGCCTCTCCTCAACCGTTCCGGCGGCGATGAGTTTTCCGGTTACGTACTTCAGGTGGTGCCCCATCCCCTCAGAAACGAGATGCTCGTTTTTTCCGACGCGGACGGAGGCGGCCGCAATACCAACATTGATGTCGTGGATCTCGGTACCCGAAAAAGTCAGGCGCAGTTTTCTCTCCCTTTTCGTTTTTCCAACCCGCCGACGATCTCCCCCAGCGGCCGCATTCTGGTGGGCGCCGACAATGAGGGGAACGTTCGGGTGGTCAACCTAGCGCAACGCTTGCAGTAGGCCCCTTACTTCCCGCTATAGAGGAATTCCAAATCCGCCGGCGTCAGTCTCTTGGAAAGCTCCAGCGCCCCCACCGTGCGGCGGAGCTGCTCCACCGTAATGGCGCCAATGGCCAGCATATCGGTGCGCGGATGGGCCAGCGCGTAGGCATTTACCATCTGGTCCACCGTGTAGTGCGTGCCGTGCGTTTCGTTGAAGCTTTGGGTGAAGGCCACCACACGATTGAAGCGAGCCTCATTCTCAGACGTGAACACTGAGGGGTACACGTTCTGCCAATAGGCGTCGCCCGCGTCGTACTTGTCCTTCGCAAACCGCTTGGCATTCTCCCAACTTGGGTTCGGCTGATCCAAGATGCTAAACCCACCGAGTGGCGAGTACGGCATGATTTTGATCCCCTTTTGAAACTCAGGATCCATCATCTCCCGATGGGTCACCTGAACGCCCAGCGCATGGATGCTGCGGTCGCTCATCTCGAAAAGTGAAAAATAGGGGCTGTTGATAACTGGCTTCGGTAAACGTTCGTCTTGCTTCGCCAGCCGCACCGACTCGTCGATGCGCGGGGTCTCCCAGTTCGACCAGCCGATGAGACCGGCTTGGTTCGCCACCTCTTTTGCCGCGAGCGCGGCCATGATCGTCCTTACGGAAGTGAGCGGACGCGAGACCGCCTTGAACCGCACGGCATCGCCGTCGTCCCGGTGCATGAGATAAACGGCCACGTCTCCGTCGAGGTTCCTGAGCGTGTGGCCCAGCTCCTCCGCCACGCGCGCGGTAATCTGCGACTCGTTCCCGTACAACCGGCTAGCGTAGCTGCCGGGCGGCACGTTCTGCAGAGCGACCGTTCCGTCCGCGGCGGGCTTGTCGTGAACGAGAATTCCCTGACGCTTCAGCTCTTCCTTTAGCTCCGGGGCGTGCGAGCCCGCCTCGAGCCGCTTTGCCCAGTATAAATCGAAGGGGAAGCCGCCCTTGGAAAGCACGTAAAGTTTACGGTCGGGGTTGAGATCCGGGCGGGCGTAAAATTCATTTTTGACCACTTCCCCTACGCGAGAACGCTTCCACTTCCCGAGGCGGTTTTCCGCATCGCCGACGTAGATGGGGGACGTATCGAAGAAATTGATGCCCAGCCGGGCCGCCTCATCGAGCACGCGGAAGGCCTCGGCTTCGGTAGGAGAGGGTTGCCCATTTGAAGTCCAGCCACCTTGATTTAAATGATCGGTGCCCATCACGAGGCGCGACACCTGCTTGCGGCTGCCGTCCCGGGCCTCC
>JBGSST010000381.1:0-8061 GCA_041736915.1 Bdellovibrionota bacterium | reverse complement strand
TCGTTGCCGCGGATGAGCACCCGTTCATCGGCGTTGTATTTGGTCACGCCCCGGAGCACCCGGATCTCTACGGTGTTGGCATCGGAAGAGATGACCGAGCCGCACGCCACCGCTTTGCGATTACGGTAGACGCAGATCCCTTCGCCCTGATTGAAGGGGCCGGGTTCAGCGGTGAAGCGAAGCACCAGGCGGTTACCCGACGAGCTTTTGACCGCGACCTTATAAACCGCCTCGGCGAACGATACGGCCGGAACGAGTAAACCCGCCAGTAAAACCAGATGCGAAGTTCTAAGCTGTATCACCCGATGACCTCTTTAAAATCAGGGTTTTTCTTTTGCTGAAGGCTATGAAGATGTTCCTGCCGAACGGCGTTGATGATCGCCTCGAGCTCTTTGAACTCGTCGCCTTTACGCAGGCGGAAATCGCGCGTCCAGTCGCCCCGGCTAAAGAGCCAAAGGTGCCGCTGAATCGCGAACAGCGGACCGGTCAGGCGGCGGCAAACGTAAAGCGAAATGCCGAACAATATCGTGACCGAGAAGAGAAAGAGCAGAAACAGCGACGTTTCCAAAAAACGCTGCTCGCGGCGTACGATCTCGACCACCTGCGCCGACACGCCCAGCTCGTCGCCCATGAACAGGTTGTAGTTGCGCTGAATGAACCAGGCCATCACGAAGATCATCACCAGCGCGGTCAGACCACCCGCGAGGGTCATCAAGATCGTGTACTTGAGCTGCACCGGCAAGGATCGGAAGCGGCGTTCGGGCAACTGGCTGGCGTTGAGACGTGCGGGCATGCCATTAATTTTACCAGGGAAAATGAAAAGCGGTCAGACGGAGTCTGACGCGATGAGCAACGTGGAAAGGTCGCGTAGATCTTCCAAACCGGCTAGGGCGTGCGGTCGCCGCGGCAGGGTCACGGTCGGCAGCGGCGTGAACCTCTCCTCGAACCGCTGACGCCAAAAAAGATGGGCCGCCACGAGCTGCGCGCGATGAGTCAGCCACTCCGTCCACTGCTGCTTGGCGGGTTCCGCAAAGCCGGCCACCGCGGTTACGGGCGGAGGATTTTCGAGCTCCACCTGGTTCAGGAAAATACCGCGCACCTTGATGCGGAAATCCCCGAGCGCGCCCAAAAAACCCAACGACTCGTTGAACCGGGTTTCGTTCGGCAACGAGACGAGCACCACGCTGGTGGTGTCGTGGCTCAAGAGATTGAGAACTCGCTGGTGGCGATCAACGAAGCCGGCCTCCATCCCTTCGATGGCCTGCATCAGCTCGGCGAGCTGATCAAAAAAGCTACCGCCAAAAACTCGCTGCAGCATCTTCATCGCCATCTTGGCGCCCGTCTTGAAGATCGAGAACGGTCCTGAGTCTTTGCGAAACCATTTCACTACCTGGCCATCCATGAACTCCGCCATCCGGCGAGGCGCCGTGAACAAGTCCATCGCATTGGCGGTAGGGGGCGTATCGATCACGATCTTGTCGAAGCGTTTGTCGTCGGCAAACTCGAGCAGCCGCTCCATCGCCGCGTACTCCTGCGTGCCGCCCAGGTGGTTGACGGTGAGACGATACAAAGGGTGATTCAAAATTCGTTGCTTCTGCTCTTCCGACTTTGCAAACCGCTCGATCATGCGATCGAAGTAGCGCGACGAATCCAGCATCGACCCCATCAGCTCGGCCTGCGGCGCAAAGGGGAGGGCGATTTTCTGTATGTCGGCTTCGAACTTGTTCAAGCCCAACGACTGCGCGAGCCGCTTGGCCGGATCCACGGTCAGCACCAGAGTGCGGTGCCCTTTCTCCGCCAGCGCCACCGCCAGCGATGCCGCCACGGTTGTCTTGCCCACGCCGCCGGCGCCGCACACCATGAAAACGCGCGACTTGTCCCACAGCTCTTTCGGAAAATGCTTCGCGCTCACTTGGACTCCCCCTTGGTGAGGTGGGCCTGGATCTGCTCGATCAAAATTTGCAACGAGGGCTCCGCAAAACGCGGAATCACCACCACCGGTAGCTCCGACTGGCGGGCGGCCTCCACGAGCCGCGCCTCCTCTTCCTTGCGGTAGTTGTAGCGCTCACGTTCCGAAGCCAGCTCGGGCGTGATGTCGCTCGGCTGGCTCAAATCGAACTCGGGCAGACAGCGGTTCATGACGAAAAATCCCAGCTCGCGCCGGATCACCTCTTCAAGCTGGGCCTTTAGCTCCAGACTCTCGGTCACCGGCATCTCTTCGGGTAACGACACGAGGTCGATACGGCAGTCGTCGGACTTCCACATCTCCAGAATCTGGGTCGTCTTTTCGTGCACGAACCCTATCGGGAAGATCTTTTGCACGCCCAGGGTCGACTGGAAGAAGGAAACGGCGTGGCCCGAGGCGGGTAGGTCCACGATCAAGAGGTCCTGCTCGCGGTTGTCGACCATGTCCCAAATCTTTCCCGCCACCACCGTTTCGGCGAGCCCCGGGGCGGCCAGCACGAACGACCGGAAGATCTTATTTTCGAAAACCAGCCCGTACAGGGGCTCGACCTTGAAGTGGCGCAGGATGTATTCCTTGAAACAGGTCAGCGTCTCCAACTTTTCCCAAGGGATGCGGGCCGTCACCCAGTCCGGCGGGGCGGCTTCAGAAAACGGCGCCCAGCTGGCCAAACGAACCTTGGCGCCCGCCTTTTGGCAGGCCAGGGCGGTGGCCCAGGCCAAGGAAGACTTCCCCACGCCGCCCTTGCCGGTAAAGAAGATCACCCGCCGCTTCAGACAGTCTTCTATATAGGAGGGGGCCAAGGTGGGGGAGCTCAATGCCATCGGGGGACGATAGCTCATACCGGCCCGTGTGAAAAGTTGACACTGAGACCCTAAGCAACGATAACATTGGCGAATTTCAAAACCTGTGAGCTAAAGAACCGTAGAGGCAAGCACGATGCCGAAACCACCTTTTCCTGAAGTACCCGAGGCGATTTCTCGCCGCACATTCATCAGCTGGCTAGCCATTGGCTGGGCCGGTTTCATCGCCGCCGCGGGTGCCGGCGTAACCGCCATCGGGCGTTTGTTTTTCCCCAACATCACTTTCGAACCGCCGCAGCAGTTCAAAGCCGGGTTCCCGGCCGAGTACGAAATCGACAAAGTCGACGAGCGTTTCAAGAAAAAATATGGCGTGTGGATCGTGCGCAATGAGCGCGGTCTTTATGTTCTGTCTACCGTCTGCACCCACTTAGGCTGCACCCCGAACTGGCAATCCGCCGAAGGTAAGTTCAAGTGTCCTTGCCACGGCTCGGGTTTTTACTCGACCGGCATCAATTTCGAAGGGCCGGCTCCGCGCCCGCTAGAACGTTATAAAGTGAGGCTATCCGAGGACGGACAGGTCTACGTGGACAAGACGGCCAGGTATCAGTTCGAGAAGGGGCAATGGAATGACCCCGCCTCCTTCCTGGAGCTGGCTTAAGCCCCCACTACTCTTTAAGAGGTACCGATAAATGGCGAAGGGAATTATCAGCACGATTCGCGAGTCACAGGCCTGGAAGTCTATCTTCCGCCACGGCCCCCCGACGAATCCGAAAAACCGGGTGCTCATCGTTCTGATGAACGTATTTTTGCATCTGCACCCCATCCGCATGAAGAAGTCCGGTGTCCGGATGAGCTTCACGTGGTGCATGGGCGGCATCACCTTTTTCCTCTTCATGGTGGAAACGGTGACCGGCATCCTCTTGATGTTCTATTACCGGCCGACGGCCGAGTTCGCTTACGCCGACATCATCGCGCTGCGCGAGCATGTGCCCATCGGCATCATGCGCGAAGTACACCGCTGGGGCGCCCACGCCATGGTGATCTCCGTGTGGCTGCACATGTTCCGCGTGTTCCTCACCGGCTCCTACAAACCGCCGCGTGAATTCAACTGGGGTATCGGCGTCATCCTGCTGGTGCTGACCATGTTGCTGTCGTTTACCGGTTACCTACTACCTTGGGATCAGCTGGCGATTTGGGCGATCACGGTAGGCTCGAACATGGGCCGCGCGACCCCTTTCTTGGGTAGCGAAGGTCCGGGCGCCGCGCTCGTGAATAGCTTGATGGGCTTCGATGTGGTGCACGCGGGCTCCGACGTTCGTTTCGCCTTGCTGGCGGGGCGTATCGTGGGTGAGGCAACGTTGCTTCGGTTCTACGTGCTGCACTGTATTTTTATTCCGATTGTCGCCAGTTTCCTGATGGCGGCCCACTTTTGGCGAGTCAGAAAGGACGGGGGCATCTCCGGTCCTCTATAGGGAACAGCAATGGCAACACTCGGCAATCTCATAACGGGCTCCATCAACTACATCAGTTCGCCCGGACTGCTATTCACGATCTCGTGCGTTCTTTTCTTCCTCGTCCTCTTCAAGTGGTTGGACTGGTTTGCGAAGAAAAGTACCCTGTACCTCATGCTCGGAGGCTTGGCGGCGTTCATCGCGCTGTCGATGCTCAACGAAACGTTTCGCTCCGTAGTGGCCAAGCCGGACAACGTGCCGATCATCGGCATGCTCTTTCTGCTCGTCTTCTTCACCTGGTTGCCGATGCATATCGGTACGCAGAACGACAAGTTGGACGATGAAGGTAAAGATCCAGTGAATAAAAAGGAAGCGAAAGAGCTGGTATTCACTTGGCCAGACCTCGTCTTCTCGGAGTTCATCTGCTCGATCCTGGTCTTTGCGGGGTTGCTGCTGTGGTCGATCGTTCTAAAGGCGCCGCTCGAAGAGCCCGCCAACCCGGTGGAAACGCCGAACCCCTCGAAAGCGCCATGGTACTTTCTAGGGCTTCAGGAAATGCTCGTGTACTTCGACCCCTGGCTTGCCGGCGTGGTGTTTCCCACTTTGATTCTGGTCGGACTGATTTTGCTTCCGTTCATCGATATCAACCCCAAGGGGAATGGGTACTACACCTTTAAACAGCGTAAGTTCGCCATCACCACGTTTTTGTTCGGCTTCCTCATCTTGTGGTCGCTGCTCATCGTTTACGGCACCTTCCTGCGTGGTCCGAACTGGAACTTCTTCGGCCCTTACGAGGTATGGGATCTTCACAAGCTTGAAGTGCTGAACAACGTAAACATGTCGGAGTATGTCTTCCGCGAGTTTGGCCTTAATGGGGGAAAACTGCCGGACAACATCTTGTTGCGTGAAATCTTCGGCATCATCGCCGTCATCGCCTACTTCGTGGTTGGCGTGTGGGCGCTCGAGAAGAAAATCATGAAAGACATGGCTGAAAAAATGGGCAAGCCCCGCTTTTTGATCCTGGCGTTCTTGATGCTCAGCATGGCGTCGCTGCCCATCAAAATGGTGCTGCGTTGGACGATCAACTTGAAGTACATCGTCGCGATTCCGGAATGGTTCTTTAATATTTAGAGATAACTATGGCCAACAACCCGAACGAAGATCGTTTTTATCGGCCCAACTCCCTCATCAAGGCGTTCGCTATTTCCAGCATCGCCCTGATGGTCTTCACCCTTTGGATGGTGCTCGACGACTTCGGCCGTGACTGGAAGGGCTATCAGCTAGAGTTCTTCCGCCTGCAGCAGAAAAAGTACGACGCTTGGATTGCCGAAGCCAAGACGGGTGTGGACGAGGCGAAGCTCAAAGAGATCAACGACAAGATCGCCGCGGCTGACGCTAAGTTGAAGAGCCAAGAGGCCGACGAGCAACGGCTCGAAAAAGAGCTGGTTCAGCTGACGACTAAAGCTAAAAATACGATGACCAAGTACCAGACCGAAAAAGCGGTCTACGACGTCCGTAAGTACGAATACGAAGCCAAGTGGGGCCATTACCAGGCCGAGGGCAAAGGCGACCTCGGACCCAAGGAAGTCAAAGCGCGCGAGAGTCTCGCTCAGTTTTGGGCCAAAGTTACTGATCTGAAAAATACCGCGAATGCGGCGGCCGGGGCGAAAGAAGCGAAGGAAGCCGAGATTGCGGCTTTGTCGGCCGATCGCAAAGCTTTGGACAAAGAGTCCAAGATCCTCACGTCCAAACTCGATATTTTGAAGGCCGGCCAGGCCGCTAGCGAGCTGAACGTAGAGCGCCTGCTCCGTAGCGCGCCGATGGTGGACATTGCCGCGCCCACGCTGAAGCTCCAGCAGATTGTGTTGCCCGATATCCGTGACGACGTGTTTTTCGCGCAGGTTCAAAAGGTGGATCGTTGCACGACCTGCCACATGTCCATCGACCAGCCTGGCTATGAGAACGAGCCGCATCCTTTCAAGACCCATCCAAATCTCGACGTGATGTTGGGCGCCAAGTCGCCGCATCCCATCGACAAAGTTGGCTGCACCGTTTGTCATGACGGCCGGGGCATGGCTACGCATTTCACGCGTTCCGCCCACACTCCGCAGAATGACGAGCAGGAGAAAGAGTGGAAGAAGAAGCACCACTGGCACGAGATGCACCACGTGATCGAGAAGATGGTGCCGCTGCAGTACACCGAAGGTAAATGCCGCGTTTGCCATCGGGGCACCGAGTACGTGCCGAAGGCGCAGAAGTTGAACGCTTCCGTGCAGATGATTAAGGCCGCCGGTTGCTACGGTTGTCACAAGATTCAGGGCTGGGAACACATGCGTAAGCCCGCCCCCTCGCTGCAAAGGGTGAAGGGCAAAGTTACGCGTGATTGGGTCTACAAGTGGATCAAAAATCCCCGTGGCTTCAATCAGCACGCCCGCATGCCGGCGTCTTTCCTTCAGGACAACACGAAGGACAATCCGCAGTTCGCAGCCTACCAAGAAGCCGAGATGCAGGCGATTTCCGACTTTATCGTGAAGAACTCCGACGACTATTCGCCGGGCTCCCACGGCAGCCTCGGCAATGCCGAACGAGGAAAAGAGCTATTCTCGAGCATCGGCTGTTTGGGTTGCCATCAGATCGACGGCGTCGATCGCAAGTACGATCGTTTTGGCATGGCCCCCGACCTCTCTACCGTGGGCAGTAAAGTGTCGAAGGACTGGCTCATCCAGTGGCTCAAAAATCCCAAGCATTATTGGGCCGAGACCGTGATGCCGAGCCTGCGTCTGACCGATTCGGAAGCTTCCGACATCGCGGCTTATCTGATGAACCACCGCAATCCGGAGTTCGAGGAGCAGGTTGTTCCACAGGCCGACCTCGAGATGCAGAAGAACGTGCTCAAGCTATACCTAGAGCGCGATCCGAAACTGGCCCCGGTAACTCGGGAAAAGGTCGATGCCGAGATTGCCAAGTTGCAGCCGCACGAAGTGACCCACGCCTTGGGTAAGAACGCGGTGATGCGGTATGGCTGCTTCGGCTGTCACAATATCAAGGGAATGGAAACCTTGGCCGGCATTGGCCCTGAGCTGACGGAAGTGGGTAGCAAGCCATTGAACAAGTTCGATTTCGGCATGCAGCATCAGATCAAGCATGCGAACTATGGTTGGTTCAAAGCCAAGCTCACCAATACGCGCCAGTTCGATAAAGGGTTCGTGAAGGACTATCTCGACCTGCTTCGCATGCCGAACTTCGGCTTCGAGGAAAAGCACAAGGAAAGCCTCGTGCTTGGTTTGATGGGCATGACCTCGCAGAAAATCGCCCCGCCCGCCGCGATGGAGATGAGCGCGAAGTGGCATGCCATCGAGCAGGGCCTGCGCGTCGTGCATAAGTATAACTGCCAGGGCTGTCATACGGTCGAGCAGCTTTACCAGCCGATGCCCGACGATCACCCGAAAGCCGGGGATCATCAGGCCACGAAGTACGACAACGAAGGTCGCATTCTGAAGTACTACGAAGAAGATACCTCACTGGGGCCCCCGCCTTTAGTGACCGAAGGCGGCCGTGTGTACACCAACTGGATCTACGAGTTCTTGAAGGCTCCGGATCAGCACAAGCTACGGACGAAACTGAAGGTGCGTATGCCTTCGTTCAATCTTCCGCACGAGGAGTGGAACAAGCTACTCACTTACTGGGCGGTGGATGGAAAGGCCGAGCTGCCTGTTCAGCCGGTGACCCGCGTGAACATGAGTGCGTCGGACTTAACGGCGGCGAAAGCGTTGTTCAACAAGCTGGCGTGCGCAAGCTGCCACGTAGTGGGCCGCGAGGCGACCATGGCGGAGATGATGGAAGA
>JBGSST010000369.1:0-28370 GCA_041736915.1 Bdellovibrionota bacterium | reverse complement strand
GCGACCGTGCCACCTTCTTTTTCCGCTTCATCAATGTTCCCCTTTTGATTTTGGAGTACTCGCAGGAACGCAGTACGCCCGACCGGTCGCTGTTCTACATCAAAGGTGGCGTGCTAGCGCGCACGACCCGACGGGGGCGGTTGGAATTTCGTGAGTCGTGGAATCACGAGTTTCTGCTGGCGGCGATTCACGAGTTTCGGCCGCGGCTGCCGTGGCGGCTCTACTCACTAACCCAAGCCAAAGCCCACCTCTACGTAATGTGGCGATTTGGCCGCAGGTTGCTACGTTGCGACGGTTCGTGATTCAATCGTTCCATGATCGAGCGCATCACCGAGCACCCGGGTTACCTAATCCATTTTAAACCGGAGAATCCGTCGGACCAGGCCGTGCTGCTGCTCCACGGGTTTCCCGCCAATCGAAACACCAAGAACCTCGATTTGGCCGACGCGATCCACCGGCGCGAGAACTGCCACGTATTCTTGCTGCACTACCGGGGCTTAGGCGAAAGTGCGGGGGTTTTCTCGTTTCGAAATTCCATCGAAGAGGCCATGGGCGTGGTCGACCGGATTCACCGCGACTTTTCCCCGAAACAGCTTTCGGTGGTGGGCCACAGCTGGGGCGGCCTCGTGGCCATGAATGTAACCGCCTCGCGCAGCGAAATGGTGCACCGGCTGATTCTTTTGTCGCCGCTGTGCGATCTCGATAAAACCCACGGGCTATACGGCTGGATCGTGCGTGACGTGCGCAACGAAGTCCCCGGCATTTACGGCGACAAACCCGAGGCCGAGGTACGGGCCGACATCGACTACGTGATCGCGAACCACGATCCGAAAAAGGTGGTGAAACGTTTCCGCCCCGACCTGCCGGTTACGCTGATTCAGGCGGCGCTCGACGACACCACGCCGGCCCGCGCGGCGAAGGAGCTACTGGAGTTTTTCCCCACGCGGCCTGAGTATATCGAGCTGCCGATGGATCATTCCTTCACCGAGTCGCGCAAGGACCTGGCGGAAGCCGTGCTGAATGCGATGCAAACGTAACCGCTACTGTCGCGCGCGGAACAGCTCGTAGTTGACGCTTAAGTTCTGGCGGCCGAAGTCGCCGGTGAAGACTAGCGTCTCGCCATCGGGACTGAAGGCAGCTCTGAGAAAGCCGAGCCCCTTGGCGCCTTTCACCTCCAGAGTTTTGGCGTGGCGTTTCGTTACCAGGTCGATCACGTCCACGCGGTTGTTACTGCCGCGATCGTTGACCACCACGATGGCCTCTTTGCCGTCCGGAGAAACCGCGATGCTGACGATGGAGCCGATCGTGCCCATCGAAGGCTGAAGAACGGGGTAACCCAACTTGGTGGGCTGCCGGGTAGTGGTATCGACGTAGTTCAAATCGATGCCCGTACTGATAAGCGCGGTCTTTCCGTCGGGCGTATAGGTGACGTTCCCCAAACGCTCGTTCGGGCTGAGCTGCGTCCGATCCCATACCGGCGCTCCGTCCACTTTGGTCAGCTGGCCGGAACTACCTACCGTCGCTTCGAAAAGCTGAGCCTTTTCTTTCATTCCGAGAATGAAGATCTTATCCGTGCCGGGAACGACGCCCCAGTCCAGGATCTGCATGAACGGCATTCCTTCGGCCTCGAAAAATTTCGGCACATCCACTTCGATGCGATCGCCTTTGGCCAAATCGAAACGGAACAAGCGCTTGGTGGGGCCGGCGGCGAGCACCACGTTGGGGTCCTTGGTGAGCTGAACCTTTTCGAGCTGATTGGCCTGCCCCTTCGACCCCGCCGGATCGCCGATGACCTTGGCACTCTTGAAGTCGAGCACTCCGTTTTTGAAGGGCACGAGCCGCGCAGTGTGGAACGCGCCTCCGAAGAGCACGGCGTCCCCCTGCTGCACGAAAGTCCCGGCCCGAAGATCGGCGTCGTTAGTCTGGTATCGATTCTCTTTGCGGGCTTGCGTGTCGAATAACGTACCGACGGTGTGCGGTGGAGTTTTCTCGCGCGGGTTGGTGTGCACGGGCATGAGCATCCAGCGACTGCTTGGGTGAAACGAAACGGGCATCTCCGTGGCTTCCTCGGCGTGAACCTCCCAGCCAGTATCGTTGAGCGTGGCCACCTGCTCGATCTTTTTGACCGCCACGTCGGCGTCATTCGCCTCACTTACGAGCCGCGCGAGCAAACGCTGAGTCACCTCGGGTGTCACCCAGCCTTTGCCTCGCAACATCTTCTCGAACTGCTTCAGTTTGTGTTGAAGCACGTCGAGATCCCGCGCCTCATTTTGCGGCACGGTGAAGGGCTTATTCGACTCGGCCCAGGCGCGTCTCACCTCCGGCGAAAGGCCCCTCCCGCCAAGCTCCGCCACCAGATCCCCGTAAGTTTGAAGAATGAGTGCTTCCGGCGGAGCGGAATCACTGAGTGCCGCGAACCCACTGCAAAAAGCGCTAAAGGCGTCCGCGCCACGCGATGAGGAGGACAACAAGAGGGCCAGGGCAAGGATAGTTCGGCGCATAACCCAATTATAGTACGTGGGGCTTGAGAAAACCGAAGGAGGGTTCGTTCCTCCCTCGGCCCTAAGCGAAAGTTAGTGGCGCAGATGAACCGTGCGGCCCCCTAACCGGATCGACACCACGTTCCCTTGTGCCGTGCCGCCGCGATACGCGCTGTACTTCTTTCCGTGAAAGTCGAAGTACAATTTGCCGCCACGCTGAATGTAAGTGCCGCTAAACATCATGTCGCTAACGATCCACTGCACGTCGCCCACGATATCGCCGTAGGCGTCTCGCCCGTCGGGCGACAAGGTCAACGTGACGTTGCAGTTCCGGTGGTGAGGGGTGGTGTAGTTTTCACGGGGCCAGTCTTGGGCATAACCGCAATCGGCCACCGCCCGATACGACGTACCGTAACCGGCAAACGCCGACAGCTGCACCAACATCCCCACGACAATAATCAACTTACTCATTTTACTTCTCTCCTAGTTACCCGATTTGCCTCGGTGAGAGACGATATAGCCGGACGCGCACTCGCCATTGGACCACTAAACGACGCGACGTAACAACCTGGGCACGGGGAGTGCCCGCCCCCGAACTCTAGCGGCGAGAGAAGATGAAGGTGGTAGTTTCGACGGGGCGGTCGATGGGTCGTGAGTCTTCGTAGGGTCGAGTAGTGAAAGCCACCCCGCGCGGACGCGGAAACTCTTTCAGGTAATCGACGAGCACTTTCTCGAAACGCGCGTCGACGAACTTCAAATAGTCGCGGTGGTACTTTCCGCGGTGGGTCTCCTCAATGAAGGGACGTCCGGCGCTGTCGAGACCAAACTGTCCGAACACGGCAGAGATCGCTTGGGTATCGGCCACCTCACTGGGCCATAGATTCACGACCGCGTAGGTGTCGGCGTCGGCCGCCGAGGTATCCAACACTAGCTTTCCCTGAGCCACTAGCCCTTTGCCCACGGCCACGACCTCAACCGATCCCGGAAAAGCAAAACCGGAAGTGGCGCGCGTAGTTTCTTTGGCAAAAGCCCCTTCCAACGATTTGTCCGCCAACGAGATGCGATAAAGACGCCGGGCTCCGTTCGGCAAAAAGAAAAGCTCGGCCTTCGCCCGCTCGGAAAGGGGAACCAGACTTTGTACGTACGGATAGAAAGTTCCCGAGAACCGCTGACGCTTGAGCCGCCGATAGTCGGACAGCTCGACGAACCGCGGGGCCCCGACCCCCAGCTCGCTCACCTTTTCGAGGTAGTTTGCGATCTGCTTCAGCTCGTCGCCCATTAGCCCGGATGCAACGCCGGCCACGGTTTGACCAAGCCCGTCGAGCCAGTGGTGGTCTTCGTAGCCGGCATGGTGCCCAAGCTCGTGTACGAGAAGCTGAACCACCGATGAGAAAGAAAGGGCCGGTACCAAGCGTTCTCCTTCTTTCGTGTAAAAAACAGAAACGTTCAGGTGAATGGGCTTACCCACTCCGTGAAGCCACGTGTAGGCCACTTTCAATTCGCTGCAGGTGGTCTGCCATTCGAACTTTTTGGGATCGGTTTCAAAAACCAGCGCCTCGCTTACCGGCAGCTCCTGATACTGAAGATTGAGAAGCCTTAGTAGTGCCGTGACGTCCTTCAAGGGCAGCTTGAGCTGATCTTTTCGGGCGATGGTTTCGCGAAGAAACAGTTCCATCTTCGAATAGGCTAGAGTGAACTGCGGCTCCACGAGACCGCCGCCGGTTCCCACGCCATCTCCGGCCCACGCTATTAGCCCGATGAACATCCACGCCAACACGACTCTTTTCATAACTTCTCCGTACGGACCACCGGTTCGGTTACCGGAAAAAAATGCATCGCGAGCTGAAACACGTCATCATCGCCCGGGGCCGGTGCAAAACGCCGATCGAACTCTTCGCGAACGTAGCGCAGGAACTGTTTTGCCTCACCCACCCGCGATCGATCGAAACGCAGGGTCAGGGAAAGATTTTCTCGCTCGTCGACCGCGTGCCGCTCGATCGACTCCGCCACCCGTTTCAGCCACAGACGGTGGTACCGGCGGATGGTGGCACTGGGCACGTCGTGCGTCGAACGGAACTTGCCGGGCTCGACGACGAGCCGACCGGTCTTTTTCTCGCGGCGCAAAAGCCCCAGCCGCAACATCTTTTCGATTGCCTGAATGATCTGGTGAACGGGAACTTGCCGGCCCAGGCGGGCTTCCAAATAGCGGGGGGTGAACTCGAATGACGGGCACTCGATGAGTTGCTTAACTACGAAGAGGTACCAGTCCGACAAAGGGTCGAACTTTTCCGGCGGCAACGTCAGCGTCCCCCTTAGCGGGTCCTCGATGCGGGCGAGCGACTGCGCGTCGGGCTCTTCTCCCGTGCGCTTCAGCTCCACCAGGCGACGGAGCCGGCTCTCTTCCATATCCGAGAACCCTAGTTGGCGGCTAAGCTTGGCCAGCAGGCGGGGGCTAGGGAGGCGCTTACCCTCCAGCACCATTCCCAACGCACGGTGAGAGCGGTAGCCCATTCGCCGGGACGCGGCCCGTATCGAGAGGCGCGATCGCTTACGGAAGGCCTCCCGCAGCTGGGCGCAGGGGTCACGATGTAAATCTACTGATTTCATGGCTCGCTGCAGGGATAGAAGAACGGCGGAAATGAAACGATAACCCACGGCCCTAAAGGCGTAGTATCCAGCACATCACGTGCGGGCTAGCCGAGCTTGTAACCAGTGCCGCGCACGGCGGTAAGGGTAAGCCCGGTGCCTGTTTTTACCGCAGCCTCCCTTAGAATGGGAAACTTTGGCTCAACGTCGGGAAGAAAGATCCCGATGGTTTCCGGAAAGCGTGACCCGCTCCCGCTCTAGCGTGGCACCGAGATTGCTTAAGTACCGAGCAAAGCGGATCAATCAGGAGATAACGATGGCGAATTATACGGGTCGCGGCGTAGCAAAAGTTTTATGGGCGGTGGATGCCTTTCACGAGAAATCACGGGACCAGCTGCGATCCTTTGAGGTGATCACCAAGCTTTTCGGGAAAACCGCGGTATCGGTACAACCCATTTCGCTGCTTTCTCTGGGGCACTACAATCCACAGAACAAAAAGTTCGAAGAGAAGTGGCATGACCTGGCGCTGGCCGCGAACAAGAATATCGGAGCCCTCTGTGCTTCGGTGAAACACCCGGGGCTGCTCCCGCACCACCTCATCAAACAAGAGGGGCACTCGGTAACGGCGGCGGCGAAAGAGCTACTGAGCTACGCGCTCGAAGACGGTGCGCACATGATCGTAGTCAGTTCCCACGCCCGCAAGGGGTTGGGACGGATTTTAATCGGGAGCTTCGCCGAAACCCTCGTACTTCACTCCCCTCTGCCGGTGCTGGTGGTGAACCCGCAGTCCAAAGCCAAATCGGCGGTAAAGCTCAAACGCGTATTGTTCCCGACGGACTTCTCGGACATGTCGAAGAAGGCGTTTCAACGAACGGTTTCTCTTTCCGCACAAACGGGCATGGCAATCCTGCTCTTCCACAAGATTCAGTACCTGAACCCCGAGTTCGGTCCCCTCTACCTGTTCCCCGCCGTCGACGCGCAAAGTTTGAAAGAGGTGCGGGATTCTTACAAAGCCGAAGCCCAGAAGTGGATCGACTACGCCGAGCAACGTGGGGTGAAGGTCACGTTCCACCTCGACACGAGCAACGGGCGACCGCTCGACGAGATTTTGCGGGCCGCGAAAAAGCTAGGCAACACCGCGATGATTGCGATGGCCTCGCAGTCGGGTGGCGTCGGGGCCGTCGTCATGGGCAGCTTAACCCGCCAGGTCTTGCGGGAAGCGCCGTGCCCCATCATGGTGCTTCACCCCGAGGAAGAGTCGATGCTGAAGCATTTTGCCGATACGGTAAAGCTGGCGGGCTATCACTACACGGCCCGGCCGGCTTACTTTTGACGGAGTTTACTCCTGAGGTACGTCAGGGATCTCTTCGTCGCTCTCTATATCGTCGTCGGCGCCTTCGCCGGTCTCTTCGTCGAATTTGGCGTCTTCGAGCTGCGCCAAGGTCTCCTGAACGTAAGGCTGGGTCGTGTCGAAATGGGTCTTTAGCGCTTCGATGCGATCCGACAGCCCCTGAATGGGCGCCACGGCGGCGATTCTTTCCCCGCCCTCCCCCTCGGGAGCCGCCGGTGGTTTTGCCACTTGGGTGCAGCCCATCAGGGTAGACAAGATAACCAGGAGACCAGTGGTGAATAGCTGTGTTCTCATGGTTACCCCAAAATCCTATAGTGCGAATAGCTGAGGCCCGGAAAAATGGCGGCAATCTCGGCGTTCGATTGGGGCACGGGGACATCCTGAAAAAGGTTACTCACCTTGAGCTGCTCTTTCAAAACCTCACCCACGATGTTTCGCCAGTCGTAGGTCACCTTGAGGTTTCCGTTGTTATCCAGATCGCGCAACAAACGCGGGGGGGTCAAGATTTGCCCCGTGCCCGTCGGAGAACCTTGCAGCTTGGTCGCGTCTCCCAGCACCAACATCAGCCCGCCGTGGCCGTGGTCGGTGCCACTGGTTCCATTGGACTGGGCTCGGCGGCCGAACTCCGACATCACCACAATCGTGGTGCGCTTGAGTAAGTCTTTTCTTTCCAGGTCCCTCACGAAAGTGTCCAGGCCGTCGCTGAGGCTCTTCAATTTCTTCCGGAAATATCCGCCCTCGGTAAGCGTACCTTGCTTATTGTGAGTGTCCCATCCGCCGAGAGTGACGGTCACCACGGGCACCCTCAAGCCAAACTCGAGAATGCGGGTGACGTAACCCAAGGCCGGAACCTCTTTATAGCGCTCGTTGTGTTCCCTGAGCTTGCGTCCTTCGTCGATATTCGGCGTCGCCGGGTTGTCGTTGGGATAGTTCAGGCGCTCGTCCTTAAGGGACAGCACGGATCGTTTTAAGAGCGAGGCAATATTGGCGATCTGGTTGTCCACCGACTGCGGACGGTGCCGGTCCTTTAAGTACATGTCGTCCAGCCGCTCCACCAAGTTTCTTCCCGAACGAAGACTCCCCGAACTGTACCCCAGTTCCGACGCATTCAGGTTGGGGAAGGCCACGGCGGAACCATTTCCTAGCAGGCTTTTGTGAAGCTTCTTGCTTATCGAAATGGCATCCAGGCTTCCGCAGTTTTGGATAGTAGGCATACCCTTCAATGCACGCGCTAAAAAACCACCACTCGCATGAAAGGACTCCGGCCCCTTGCCGTAGGCGATGTTGTCCATTTTGTAAAAATGGGACGTGCTCGCATGATGGCAGCCAGCGCCCATTACGAAAGAGAGCTGGCCCCGGTTAAAGAGGTTTCGCAGTCCCGTGGCGTCGGGATGAAGCCCCAAATTTCCGGGCAAATGTAAAAGCTGATTGGCCGGGATGCCGTTTTCACCCATCACGCGGGCACGGTCGTAAACCACCCGTTCCGGATTGGCGACGTTTTCTCCCTCACGATTTATTGTGGCCTTGGGAGCTAAAACGGAAAGCGCATCCATTCCGCCTTCGAGAAACACGTAAACGAGGGTGTGCCCGTTATCGCCCGTGCACTCTTCGCCGAACGCCTGCTTGGTAAGAAAGTTACCGAGCACGAGCGAGCCCAAACCTGCGGCCGAGCCCTTTAAAAATTCGCGTCGATTCAGGGTGTCTTCGAACTTCTTCCGTTTGCTCATAATCCTATCCCGTATAAAAGGTTCGAAAGGTTACCGATTCATGAAGGCCGCACGGCCAAAAATCTGGGAGGCAATCGACCGAATTGGAAACCGGGCGCCCCACACTTTGGTTTCTTTGTCTAAATAACGGTCGGGCCTATTCGCCGCATTTAGGACGGTGTAGGACGAGTCCGCCTTAGAGGTTTCCCGCGGTAGCGGAACGACCATAGTGTCCGGATGAGTGCGGTAGGTTCTAAAGAAAGCATTCAGAACGGACGTCGGAGAGTACGTCGCCGTTCCGAACTTCGCCGCGGCGTCGGTCTCGGCGTCTTGATAGTTGTCGGCAAAGAAGCCGTCGTACGTCGCCTCGTTGTGCACGTACCGGATAAAGTTCAAAAGGAAGCTCGAGTTAATGAGCAGCCAAGAGTTATCGGGATATCCCGTCGGTGGAGAGCACGCGAAAAGGTCCTGATTCATGTCCTTGAGGGTGGAGATGGCTTTTTCCACAACCGGCTTGGTTAGCTTTCGGGTATTTACGTTACTCAGGTAACTCTTACCCGTACCGCGAAGCACGCTTACCACGAGAGACAGGGGATCTTTCACCTTCGTACGATAGTTCTCGCGCTTCCAGAAATCGGGGTGCGAAAACAGCGTGCGGTAGGCGCTAAGCAGGTCGCCTCCCGTGGCGTTAAAGTCGGCGGCCAGCGCCAGTGAAATGGGTTTCTCGTTCCACCCTACTTTGTTCACGGGGTCGGTCCAGGAACCGACGGAGTCATGCACGAAGTGGCGGAACAGCATCCTGGCCACGCTCGTCGCGGTTCGCGAGTGATGAGCCAGGTCGGTTAGGAACGGATCCAGCTCGAGCTGGCCATTGGCGTTGTTGTAAGTCTTTCCCAGAATCGCAACTCTTTTGGGTCCGGCCGTATGAAACCCAGCGGTGAACTTATGCGTCCGGTAAGGCACGGTCGTTAGGCTGGAGTCCACCCCCCAACCGGCAAGCACTCTCGCTGCCTGGTAAATATCCGAGATAGCTAACCCGGAATAGCCCAGGGTATGAAGCTCCATTACCTCGCGTGCATAGTTCTCATTGGCGGCCACGACAATATTGCCGTTGGCGTCTACCTTCTCGAAGTTGGAGTGGTTGTCCAAATAGACGAGCATCGCGGGATGCTTGGCGGTCATTTTCAGCATGTGCTCAAAATTTCCGAAAGTATGGTTATTGATCCGTTTGAAGTAGTCGGGGAGATCGAAGCTAGTCTTCTCCCACGCGACATTGAAGCGGTTGAACCATAGGTAGTGCAGGCGAACCGCGAGCGGGTTCCTTAGGCTGACGGCGTAAGCAATCAGTCTGGC
Source organism: Bdellovibrionota bacterium (assembly GCA_041736915.1). Taxonomy (GTDB): domain Bacteria; phylum Bdellovibrionota; class FAC87; order UBA2466; family UBA2466; genus JBGSST01. Next base: position 18,894 of record JBGSST010000369.1, on the reverse strand, counting down.
TCGCTCGGCGTTCACCACGTTCGAACGAAACTGGTTGTACGCCTTGCGCTTCGCGATGAGTTGCGCCTCCTTGGTCGGGTCTCCCTCCAGCGCTTTTATCTGCGCTTTGAAGGCCACTACCTTGCGGCAAATTTCGGCGTACGAAAGATTCGCATCGGGGAACTGCCCAACCAGCTCTTCGAGCGGCCCGTAGTTGTAGCTGCGGGGGGCTAGGGAATCGACGATATAGTCCTTGATGAGCGTGTGGGTTTTTGCGGCGCTGATATTTCCATTGGGGTCATAGCCGAGTAGTTGATCCGCGGGCAGGATCTCCGGGTGCGGACCGAACCCCAAACGATTGAGAACGTGGTCCACCTTTTCGGCGGGAGTCAGGTCCGAGTCGTTTAACGCCTTGGTCAGTTCTCTTTCGAATGTCGCCGCATCCATTCCGAAAGAAACGTGAGCGACCAGGAAGGTGGCTAGCACCAGAAACTTAGCTTTGCCCATAGGTATTGATCCCCGTAGACCCGACTAAGAATGCAAGAGCGCTTCCAAGTTTCGGTGACCGTTTCACCAAGCTGCAGCCCACGGAATGCACTGACGTTTTTGAAAAACTTGTCCAAAGGCTGGTCACCACGAAATGAGATCGACAGGTGTAAAAGGTTTGAACGGATAGCCGCCTAACCGCCCAAAGCCTTGAGATGGCTGATGTTTTTATGCATATTTGCTAGACGCTGCCAGAAAAGTGGCACCGGCCCCCTTTGCTAGGCTTTTCGCGGACTTAACGGGAGGAAGACTGACACCCTTCCCCCACCACGCTAAACTCCCCGGTCTATGAATCCCGCCTTGCTCCAGGACTACGACACGATTTTGGCGCCGCATCTGCCGCAGCTCAAAGAGAGGCTCGAAGCCAAGCTGCGTGGCCCCATCGAGCACGCGAAGCTGATGATTCACTCCCTCGAAGGCCGGGTGAAGAGCCGGCCCAGCGTCGAAAAGAAATTAGCCCGACCGGATCGAAGTTACCGCCAGCTTTGGGAGGTAACCGACCTCGTGGCCTTGCGGGTGATCACCTATTCGGAAGACGTGATTGCCGACGTCGCCCGGCTCATCGAGAAAACGTTCGACGTCGACTTTGAAAATTCCACGAACAAGCTCCACCAGGAAGACGCCCACCGGTTCGGCTACCGGTCATTGCATTACGTGTGCTCATTGCCCGTAGAGGTAAAGCGGCTTCTGCCCGACTCGGTCGCTCCGCTCAAGTTTGAGATCCAGATTCGCACCATCCTTCAGCATACCTGGGCACAGATCGAGCACGAGATTGGCTACAAAGGGGCGGAGCAGCTTCCCCGGGAGCTTCGTCGCCGATTCAGTCAGATTGCTAGCCTGTTGGAAGTGGCCGACCGGGAGTTTGCGGCGATCCGGGCCGACTTAAAAACCTACGAGGCGCTCCTGCAGAGCTCGGACCTGAGTGACGGAAAGATCGAGCTCGACCGCTTGTCCCTGCGATCGCTGGTAGCCAAAGCCGACATTGAAAAGTGGGATGCCGAAGTTGCCCAGTTTCTGGGCGTCCCCGTGACCGATGATCTTTTTTACCCCGACTACATCTTGCGTGTTTTGCGGGCTAGCGGATTGAAGCGGCTGGGCGATGTGTTGCGGAGCTCCCAGCAACGGCACGGATCACTCTCTAGTTTTCTCCCCGCCTACTTCGCCTTCGCCGACAAACACTGGGGCCTACAAAAGGAATCGATTCCGGTAGTGCAGAAGGGGTACGGACTACTCTTCTTGTCCCACCTTCAGGTCATCGAGTCGGAAGACCTGTTTATCGACAAGGTCGAACGGCTCACCCGCTTTTTCGCCGAGGTCGATTACCCCGATGATCTGCCAAGCGCCAAGCGCGCGGCGCAATCATTTCTGACTTCGCTCACGAACTAGACGAAATATATTCGCATGGGCGTGTAACCTTTTGCGTTCTGGTCCTAGCAACGAGATTTCACGTGTTTAGCGGGGGTGTTTTTTTCCTGTAACTTTGCTTCAGCCTCAAACCCTTGAATTGTGTTTTTCCCCGTCCAAGGACTAGCCACTGAAGTTTCCGCAATATCGAGGAGATGCGCCGGAGAACTAACTTCGCCCGCAAATTCTTGGACACCAAACCTTACATGAAATCAACCTAGAGAACCGGCACGTCGGCTGCACTATCAGGTTTCATTATGAAACTCGCCATTACGCGGAACAGTCTGTTGGCCATCGGCATCATCCTCGTGGTCGTCACCGGCTGTGACATGAAACAAACCTTCTCTTCGCTGCGCGAAAACAAAGTCCTCGCCGAAGGCAACCCTTTCGACCCCAACCTATCGGTCGCGGGCGTGAACGATGGGGACGATGCGCGCATCCCTAATTTAGTGGCGGGCAATACCGCCAGCAATACCACCTGGGTGAACCGCTGCACGCCCGAGCGCTACGCGCTGGAGCGTACGGCCGCGATCAACGCCGCCAAGGCCAATCGCAATTTGATCCCCGTGAAGTTCTCGATTCTAACGGGCACTCTGTTCGACAACCTTGCTTACGCCGCCCATCGCCGGACCATTCTGCGCAAGGACAGCCAGATGAAGTCGAAGATCTCGGTGGGGCCGTCGAACGCGTGGGCCCACCAAGGCCCCAGCGCATTCCACTACATCGTGGATCATAGCTCGGCGCGCGCCAACTTCATCAGCGGCGCAAAATGCTTCTTCGATACCGTGAGTATCGATAGCGGGGTGAACGGAGAGATATTGAATGAGCAGGGCCAAGCCGACCACGCCTATCGGGTGTGGTACTACGGCGACCTCTACGGCACCGCTTCGTCTCCCGACATGGTGGATGGCGGAGTGAGCCCACGTCTCTTCAGGAAAAATTCCGAAGTCGACGTACAGGTACAAGACCCGCAGGTGGTTCCCCTCTTCGTGGCGGACCTCCGCGCGAAGATGCTGGCCGAACTCGGCATCGACGTTTCGATCCTAGCCCCCCTCTTCGCCTCCAGCGCGGTTCGCCGCGAAGAGTACCAGCTTGGCTTCAAGAAGGTATTTGATCTGAAAGCCCTGTGGACCCATCGCGACGCGTTCACGCAGATCCTCAGCACCGATCGCGTGCTGAATCAACATGGGCTGCGTGCGGTCCCCACCGATACCGTAAAGCGTGCGTACTCCGCCTACGAAGGCGTTCCGCAGCTCGTCGACTGGCTCGTCTTTTCGGGCTTGTCCGCCACGGTGATGAGCACGCAGTACACTCCGATCGTGCTCGACCTCGGCGAAGAAAAGATTCGGACCACGAGCCTAGAGTGGGGAACTTTCTTCAACCTCGCCGGCCTTAAACAGGTTGGCACTGACAAGGGCGTCTCGCATATGACCGCGTGGCTCGGCGGCTACGTCAGTGACGAAGCGGCCGGCAACTCCGTCGTGGAGAGAGGCCTACACCGGGTGGCGGAAGACGGTTTGCTCGTCGTGCCCAACGCCGATGGCTCGGTTACCGGACCGCAGAATCTTTTTGGTCAAACTTCGGAGTTCGCCAACGGCTTTCTCACGCTCGCCGCGCTAGCGAAGAAGGATTGCGTAAGCCGTGAACCAAAGCAGCGATACATCGGCCCTTGGGACGGTGAGCTTTACACTACGACCCTCAAAGTCTGGATCGACCGCAATCGCAACGGCGTGGCGGAGAACGGCGAAGTGAAGAGCTTACAAGACGTGGGCGTCGTCGCCATGAACGTGTGCTACATCCTGCACGCGCAAAACCACGACCGTTTCGGCAACAAGACCGAGTACCGGGCCACCTTTCTGAAGAAGGAAGCGGGCGAGGGTGATTTGTCCGAGGCCGAGATCTTAAGCCGCCTGGCCTCCGGTAAGACCACGGCCGGTGCGAATGCCAGCTTCCGCGTGATGATCGACGTGTTCTTCAATGCGTTGCCGCAGAGCTACCTGGAAACGGTGGAGCTCGCGGACGTCCGCAATGCCGATGGCTCGCCCGTCTTGCCGAAATAAAGATTGGAGCGGGCGACGAGGTTCGAACTCGCGGCCCTCAGCTTGGGAAGCTGATGCTCTACCAACTGAGCTACGCCCGCATCCACAGAAGACTCAGAGCTAGCATACCCGCGGCGTGTTGGGGAGAGGGAGTTTCTGTTTGCCGGGCTGCACGGCTTTCAAGCGCTGGCGTGAACCTCTAGAGGCCACTCCAAAAAAGATAGAGCGCCAAAACTACCAGCCCCAGGATCATGCCGAACCGCAGCCTCGCCCGACGTGTTTCCAGCAAAAAAACAGTAAAACCGGCATTAATCAGACCGGCCAAGGCAAACCCGATCCCAGCCGCTATACCAATAATTGCCGCCCCCATTCCCCCGCCACCCGCATGTAGGGCCATCCCAACAAAAAATACGGCGACCAAAACCATGACGGCGAAGTACGTGAGCCACAAAAGCCGTAACTTTTGCCGGCGGTTAAATCGGCAAGACGCTACGGCGGCTACGTTAACGGAATAGAGCAGCCAGAGGATCGGAACCGCGCGAAGGCTATTCCAGAATATCGAAAACGTGAGCGCGACGGGAACAACGCCCAAAATGGAAGTTAAGAGAGCGAATTTTTTAACGTTCAAGCGTCACCCAGCCGGGTAAACGATAGCACAGAACTCGACCGTTACAGATGCCGCACCCCCCGTGGGCGTGCTGACAGATTACTCCCTGGGACCAGACAATTGAGATAAACTAGACCGCATGCGGCCCTCTATCTCCGTCGTATCCTCCGTCTACTACTCGGCGGGGTACCTTCAGGAATTTTACGACCGCATGACCGCCACGCTGAACAAGGTCTGCGATGCCTACGAGATCATCTTCGTGCTCGACGGCTCACCTGACGATTCCGAGGTGATTCTCCGCAGGCTCGCCCAGCATGACCCCCGCGTCAGGGTGCTGTTTCTTTCGCGGAACTTCGGCCACTTCAAAGCGGCCTTCGCGGGGCTGGGCGCGGCCCGGGGCGAGCTCGTGTATTTGACCGACTGCGATCTGGAAGAGCCACCGGAGCTGCTGGAACTTTTTTTGAACGCCATGAAGACCACCCAGCCGCCGCCCGATCTGGTGATGGGCCATCAGATACGCCGGGCACGGCGTGGCCTCTACGGCGTTTTCGCTTCGCTCTTTTACAAGATCCTCAATACCGTCGGCGGAGTGAGCGTGCGGCAGGACGGGATTTTCACGCGCCTCATCACCCAGCAGTTCAAAGAGGCGGTAATGCGTTACTCGTCCGAGGAAAGCCCATTGCTCGGGGGGCTTTACCAACTGGTGGGATTCCGACAGATCTCCCTACCGGTCGAAAAGACCTACAAGGGAAGCTCTTCGTATTCACTTTGGAGAAAACTGTCGCTCGTGACCGATGCCGTCACCTCGTTTTCCGCCAAACCGCTCGTCTTCATCAGCTTGCTCGGACTAACGCTCACCATTCCGGCACTTTGTTTTTCGCTGTACATCATCGTCCGAAAACTTTTCTTCGCGGACTACCTGGCGGGTTGGGCTTCGGTGGTCGCTTCGATCTGGCTCATGGGCGGGCTCAACCTGATGTTCCTCGGTATCGTTGGAATTTATGTCGGGAAGACCTTTGCCCAGGTCAAACAACGGCCGAACTTCCTCATTCGGGAAAGTCTGAACGAAGGGCTGCCGCTGGCCGCCGGTAGGCCGGCGCACGTCGCCCCGTAGACACCTATGCAGAAATGGAAAAAACTGGGGCTCCTGTTTCAGGTTTCGGGTGATCTCCCGTGGCGTATGTCGCACGCCGCCGTACCGACGGTACAAAAGCTGAGTGACGGCCAGATTCGGGTTTACTACTCCCCGCGCGACAAGCAGCAACGCTCCTACATCGGCACCTTCGAGGTCAATCTTGCGGCGCCCACGCGGGCCCTCGCCGTGGCGACCACGCCCGTGCTTAGCCCCGGAGAGCTAGGCTGCTTCGACGACAGCGGCGTCATGCCGGCCTGGGTGATGGAGAGAGAAGGAAAAACTTTCCTCTATTACATCGGATGGAACCTCGGAGTAACGGTTCCGTTTTCCAACTTTACCGGTTTAGCCATTGCGGAACGGGGCAGCCTAGATTTCAAGCGGTACTCTCCCGCGCCGATCGCGAACCGCGATCGCCACGACCCCTTTTTTTTCACGACCCCGTGCCTTCTGTGGGATGGGGATCACTACAAAATTTGGTACATCGCCGCGGTCAAGTGGGAGCTGCTCGACGGTAAACCGCACCACCATTACCTCATCAAGTTCGATCGGTCCGACGACGGAATTCAGTGGCGGCGTGAGCCGAAGATCGCTATCCCGTTTCAGAATGGCCTCGAGTACGCCATCACTCGCCCGTGCGTGATCAAGGAGAGCGGTCTTTATAAGATGTGGTACTCATTTCGGGAACAGTTGAACCAGCCTTTCTACCGCATCGGCTACGCTGAATCGAAAGACGGCGAAAACTGGACGAGAAAGGATTCGGAGGTGGGCCTCACCCCCTCCGCGTCGGGCTGGGACGCCGATTCGGTGGAGTACGCTTACGTATTCGACGCCCTCAACCAGCGCTTCATGCTCTACAACGGCAAAGAGTATGGCCGCACGGGTATTGGCATCGCCGTGCTCGAGCAGGATTAGATCTTCTTGATGTCGCTGGTGGTCTTCGCGGAGACGACGGCTTTGTGCCCCTTCCACACTTCACGTTCCGCCACGTTGCCGGTGATGAGCGCTCCGGCCGAGATGAAAGAGTAGTTCCCCAACGTGATGTGATCCCGCAAGGTGGCGTTGACCCCAATGAAGCAGCCTTCCCCAATCGTCACCCCGCCCGACACCACGACGTGGGAAGTGAGAAAGCAGTGGTCACCGATCGATGAGTGATGGCCGATGTGGTTGCCACTCCAGAGCACCACATTGTTTCCAATCACCGCGAACGGCTGCAGCGTATTGTCTTCCAGGATGAAACAGTTTTCACCGATGCGGGCAGCGAAGTTACGGCAATAGGGGCTCACGTAAGAAACGAACGAGTAACCGGCCGCCTTGAGGTTTAGGTAAGCGTTGCGGCGATCCTGATTCATGTCGGAATAGCTCAACGCGACGAAGGCCTTATACCTGGCTGGCGGATACTTCTCCTCCAGCTGGGAACGGCGCACCACGGGAAGCCCCTGAAAGGTGGCGTCCTTGTAAAACTCATCGTCGACTACGAAGGCCTTAATTTGAAACTGCTTGGCTTCGTTAAAGTAGTAATGCGCCAGCTCGGCAATCTGACCGGCCCCGAAGACGACGATATCGGTCATGAATCCTTCCTGACCAACACGGTGAACTCGTACAGGCCATAGTCGTGTAAAAGGGCGACATTGCGTGAAAACTGCCGCTTGCAGAAGTCGAAGTAAAAAGTGGGGTCAGCGTAATACAGCTTGTCGACCATGCGATCGGCGTCGGAGTAGCTGGTTAAGCAGTTGAAAGAAAATCCCTTGCGGGTGATTCGATGCAGGGTCCGCAACGTTTGCTCGACATAGGCCCGCCATTCGTCGGTCCCGGCGGATTGCTTCACGTTAAAGACTCCGCTGGCGACGGCGTAATCGTAAGTGGCGAGGCCACGTTCGTCGGTAAGCCAGCGATCGGCGGGAAGTTCCGGGGCCTTGGCCCGGGCCTCTTCCACCATCCGGGGCGAAATATCGTAGCCATGGTACTCCGCTAAAAACTTCTGCGCACCGAGGTAGTCACGCAGCTCACCGTAGCCGCAACCGAAATCCAGCACCGTGAAAGGAACGCCGCGCGGGCATACCCGCACGAGCTGCTCGAAGCGCAGGTATTGCGAGGCCTGATCCTTCCAGTCGACGCCTTGCGCAGTCGTCCCGTGCAGCTCGAGCGCCTTCTCGTAATACGTGCGTACGGAATCGATGAGGGGGTCGGTCGCTAGCGTTTTTTTCGCTGCTTTCATGGGGTGTGGGAAGCCGTTATAATTATAGCAGCACCTCCCCCCATTTCGAACCCTCGTTCCCAAGCCCCTTATGACGAAACGCCCCCCAAAGAAGGTCGCTATTCTGCAGTCTTGCTACGTCCCTTGGAAAGGGTACTTCGACGTCATTCGTTCGGTGGACGAGTTCATTATTTTCGACAGCGTGCAGTATACAAAACGGGATTGGCGAAGCCGCAACCGCATCAAGACTCCGCAGGGAGTTCAGTGGCTGACCGTCCCGATCCTGGTGTCCGGCAAATTCAGCCAGCCAATCTGCGAGGCCCGCGTCGCCAACCTCACCTGGGGCGAAAAGCACTGGCGACAGCTGACCCAAAGCTACGGGACGCTAGCCGGCTTCAAGGCGCTGGCTCCCCGGTTCGAAGAGCAGATACGCCGCCCGCGTTCGGAGCTACTTAGTGAAATCAACCGCGGGCTCACCGAGACGGTCTGCTCAATCTTGGGAATCTCCACGAAGATTTCGACCTCGATGGAGTACGGTTTCGAAGCGGGCGAGAAGAACGAGCAGCTGCTCTCGCTTTGTTTGAAGGCGGAGGCTACGGAATACATATCGGGCCCCTCGGCGAAGGACTATCTCGACCTCGACGTTTTCTCGCGCCAGGGCGTTTCGGTTTCGTTTTTCGATTACGCGGGCTACCCCGAGTACCCCCAGCTTTACCCTCCGTTCGTGCACGAGGTCAGCGTTTTGGATCTGCTATTCAACACCGGTTCGGACGCGCACCGGTACTTTCTTGGAGCCAACCGATGAAACAGAAGCCAGTTGCTTTCAATCGGGCGAGCCTTTGGGGAAACGAAATCTCCTACATGAAGGAAGCCATCGACACGATGCATTTGTCGGGGGACGGCCCCTTCGGTAAAAAATGTCAGACTTTTCTCGAGAAGAAGCTGCAAGTGTCGCGGGTGCTGCTGACTACGTCGTGCACGCACGCTCTCGAAATGATGGCGCTGCTTTTGAACGTTGGTCCGGAAGACGAGATCATCGTTCCTTCCTATACTTTTGTGTCCACCGCCAATGCCTTCGCCTTGCGAAATGCCCGCCTGGTTTTTTGCGACGTACGTCCCGACACCCTGAACCTCGACGAGACGAAACTAGAAAAGCTGATCACCAAGCGCACCAAGGCGGTCATCGTAGTTCACTACGCCGGCATCGGCTGCGAGATGAATGAGATTCTCCGCATTACCCAAAAGCACGGGGTCACCTTGCTCGAAGACAACGCCCACGGGATCTCGGGCCGCTACGAAGACAAAGCCCTCGGGTCCTTCGGAGCGATGGCCACGCTAAGCTTTCACGAGACCAAAAACATTACTTGCGGCGAGGGCGGCGCCCTCATCATCAACGACCCCAGTCTAATCGAGCGGGCCGAGATCATCCGAGACAAGGGCACCGATCGCAGCCGTTTCTTTCGCGGAGCGGTGGATAAGTACACCTGGCAGGACATCGGTTCGAGCTATGTGCTTTCCGATCTGCTCGCGGCGTTTCTGCTCGGTCAGCTGGAAAAGTGGGATGCGATTCACGCCTCGCGCAGAGAGGTATGGAGCTACTACCACGAACAGCTGCAGGGCTGGGCTAAAGAAACCGGGGCAAAGTTGCCGACCGTGCCCGCCGAATGCACGGGCTCATACCACCTTTATTACGTCATGACCGCCACCGCCGGTGAGCAGCGGGCGCTGATCGAACACCTAAAAGCCAAAGGCGTGAACTCCGTTTTCCACTACTTGCCACTTCACGAATCGAGTGTGGGCAAGAAGTACGGTAACTTCGCATGCCCCGTTACCACGGCCTCCAGCGAACGGCTCGTCCGCCTGCCGCTTTACGGAGGCATGCCGCTGGAAGAAGCAGAGCGCGTTGTCGCCGGCCTTAAATCTTTCAAGGCTTCTTCCGTGCGTCAGGCCGCCTAATGCGAACGTCCCGGGTGATCTTCGCCCTACTGGGGCTGATGGTTCTGGCCACGGGGCTGCGCGTATTTATTGGGGTGGGGCTGAACGACGAATCGTTCTATCTGGCGACGCTCTACCGGTTTTGTCTGGGCGGGCGCCCTTTTATCGACGAAGGGAGCCACGCGCAGATTAACTTTCTCTCGCTGTACCCCTTTATGAAGCTCTTTCTGTGGGGCACCGGGGGCAATGCGGGACTCGTGCTCTTCACGCGCATTCTATATTTTCTGTTCGGCTGCCTTTGCGCATCGATCGTTTACCGTACCCGGGCCGACGAATTGCCGGCGGAAGAACGGGCCATTCTGGCCTCGATGTTCGTGCTGTACTTCCCCTGGAACATCCAGAACTTTTCTTACAACTCGACGCCGGCCTTATCCTTGGCGACCGGAATCTTTCTTTGGTACTACGCCGAAAAGCATCTGAGTTACCGCGTTCTCTTCGCGGCCGGTGCCTTCCACGCGCTAGCCTTGTCGGCGAGCCAGGTTCTGCTAGTACCGTTCATTTATTTTCTGGCCGCGGCTACGGTCACCTGGCGGGGAGACCGCAAAAAGTTTCTGGGATGGTACCTGGGTGGTGGGTTGGCCATCGCCGTTTGCTTCGTCCCGGCACTCCTCAACCTCGCCCACGATGGATTCGCCTACGTGCGGGGCCTCGGCGAGGCCGCGGGGGACAAACCTAGCGTCATCACCGCCTTCCGGGCGTTGATCGTCGAGCGGCCGCTGATCAAATACTTCATCGGGTTCTCGCTCCTAACCCTGGCCCTCTTTCACCGGTTTGGTAACCGCCCATTCTGGCTCGTTTCGTTCGTGGCGGCCGCCGGGCTGCCGTTTCTCGAGTTCACGAGTTTGGGTGCCGGGCTTTCGGTGCACTTCTTTCTTAGCTACTTTGCCTTGCTGAGCCCGCTGTTGATTCTCCTGATTCGCGGCGAGGTTGCCGGGCCTCGTCGTCTCTTCGCCGTGGGTTGGATCACCTCGCTGGGGGCGGGAGTCATGACGACGTGGGCGAGCACCAACTGGACCGGGGCGGCCAGCGTTGGACTTTTTGCCGGGGCCCTAACGACAATGCACCTGGTTTTTCTGCTGTTGCGCCAGGAAAGGTTGGCCTCCCCTCGCTACGCCCCACTTTACTCCACCGTAGGCCTCCTAGCCCTGGCGATTCCCCTTTTGAGCTTTGCTCAGTTGAAGCACATCTACTCCGACGGCTCGCTCGGCCAGCTTACGGCTCGAGTTTCCAGCGGACCATTCTGGGGACTTCGCACGACTCCCGAACGCGCCAGTTTCCTCGCGGAGCTAGAGAGTGAGCTTGCCAAGATTCCCGCTTCGGTAGAAGGCATCCTCTTCTACGAACACCTTCCGGCCGGCTACCTCATGAGCAAGATGATGCCCGTGCCCGGTACCCTTTGGATTTTACAGAAAAAAAGCGACCTGGAAGAGGCCCTCCTTCGCCGGCCAGGCCAAAAAGCCGTCGTGCGGGTGCTGCGTCCGGCTCAGGCGGCCTGGCTCCAAACGAACGGCCCCTTCGGCAACGAGCTCGACCAATACATCGAAAAGAGCTTCCCGCTTTCTTCGGAAACACCGTCGTTGAAGGTATTTCTCACGAATTGAGCTTTTACCCACACCCCGCTATCGCTTTTGCCGCAGCTAACCTTTTACGGTAGCTTGCCGGCAATCATGTCGTCCCCTGATCAGACCATTCCGTTAGCGGAAGCAATTGCGAACGAACGCGAGAACTTCCGTCAGCTTTTCCGGCAAACGCCGGAGATGGTTTGCATTCTGCGGGGTCCCGAGCACGTCTTCGAGTTCGTTAACGAAGCCCACATCAGGGCGCTGGGTTTCGATGCCACGGGGCAAGCGGTACGGGTAGCCCAGCCGGAGTCGGTTGAGGTCCATGGCCTGCTCGATAAGGTGTACCGCACGGGTGAGACCGCCGATCTCCACGAAATACCGGTCACGCTGGCGGATAGAGTACGGTACTTCAACCTCACCTACTCTGCTTCGCGTGACTCGCAAGGTAACGTCAACGGCGTGATGGTGCTGGGAACGGAGGTCACCGAACAGTATCTTTCGCGTGAACTCCTGAAGACTCAAAACTTCGCGCTCGAGATGACCCTGAACGGCTCGCCACTCGAAAAAGTACTGAGCATCCTGGCCAAGGCGATGGAGTTTCAGCTGGGGCGGGAAATCAAGGCTTCGATCCTCATACTTTCCGCCGACGGAAAGTATTTGCGGCACGGAGCCGCGCCAAGCATGCCGGAAGAGTACAACCGGCTCATCGACGGACTCCCCATCGGTCCCCGGTCTGGCTCGTGCGGTACGGCGGCTTACGCCGAAAAAGAAATTAACGTGGTCGAAATCGCCTCGGACCCCCTTTGGGCCGACTTTCGCGATCTGGCCAAGAACTTTGGATTGAGGTCGTGCCGCTCGATTCCCATTCGCTCGTCCCGCGGAAGTCTGATGGGCACGTTCGCCGTCTACAATCAGCCGCTGCCCGTGTGGAATAGCGACCAGCAGATAATCAACCTCATCACGCGTACCACCGCGCTGATTTTGGAACGCAGTTTGGAAGAGCGGGCCAAACAGGAAGCCGAGGCCGCCCTAAAGGAAAGCGATCGCTTGCTGCGCCTGAGTGAAGAGCGGCTTGGCCTAGCCATCGAGGTGGCTAAAGTTGGTTTTTACGACTGGAACATTCCCGAGGATCACATCGTGTTCAGTCGTCAGATGATGGCAGACTGGGGCCTGCGCGAAGGATCCTTGCGGAAGTTGGAAGATGCGGTGGGGCGAATCCACCCCGACGATCGCCAGCGAGTCAGCGGTCTCATTCAGGACACGATGGTTAACGATTCCCCCTACGCCACCCACTACCGCGTAGTGCGCCCCGATGGCGAAACGGTTTGGCTCGACGTACGCGGCCAAGTTCACCGCGACGCGAACGGCACGCCGCTGCGTTTCTTTGGCACCTCGGTGGCGATCACGGAGCAGAAGGAAAAAGAGATCGCCCTGAAGCGAGCCCAGGCCGCGGCCGAAGCCGCAAATCGCGCTAAAGGGCTCTTTCTCGCCAATATGAGCCACGAGATTCGCACTCCGCTCGGGGCCATCATGGGCTTTTTGGAGCTTCTGAAAAATCCGAACCACAAAGTCGACGATCTCGACCGGTTCATTGGCGTGATCGACCGAAACTCGAAGCATTTGTTCCGGCTGGTCGACGACATTCTCGATCTATCCAAGATCGAAGCGGGCAAGATTGTGCTCGAGTCTCTAACCTTCTCGCTGACCGAGCTGCTGGCGGATTTCACCGCGATGATGTCATTTCGCGCGCAAGAGAACGGTCTAAAGTTTTCGTTGGACCTCGAATCGTCGTTACCCCGCTTCGTGGTCGGCGATCCTACCCGTCTGCGGCAGGTACTGAACAACGTCGTGGGTAACGCCATAAAGTTCACGCGCAGGGGTGAGGTCCGCGTAAAGGCCAGCTTTGTCGACGATTTGTTCACCGTGACGGTGAAAGACACCGGCGTGGGTATTTCGCCGGACGCGGCGGAGAAACTCTTCGAACCCTTCTCGCAGGGTGATGACTCCACTACCCGATTGTTTGGTGGCACCGGCTTGGGGCTGGTGCTTACCCGCCGCTTGACTGAAGCCATGGGCGGAGACTTTTCACTGCAGGCTAGTGAAGTGGAACGCGGCAGTACCTTCGTGGCACGCGTTAAGCTCACCGTGGGTAAGAGCCCCGTAAACGCACAAGCCCCGGCACCCCATCCGACAACGGAGCAGCCGCTGGCCGGACTGCGCGTGCTCGTGGCCGACGACTCGACCGATAACCAGAACCTCATCGAGTTTTTTCTAACGGAGTGGGGGGCCACCAGCATTCTGGCGAACGACGGCCGCGAGGCGATTCAGCTCGCGAAAGAGTTTCCCGTGGATGTGATCTTGATGGACGTACAGATGCCAAACGTAGATGGCCACGACGCCACCCGTACTCTACGCGCCGATGGTTTTGCCCGACCCATCATCGCCCTTACCGCCCACGCCATGAATGAAGAAAAGGCGCGCTGCCTTGAGTCCGGTTTTTCCGTGTTTTTATCCAAGCCCATTCACCGCCCTACACTGCTCGCCGCCCTCGTCGACGCGCGCAAGCAATTGAATTAACTAACAAATTACTGCCCAAAAGCGTGAGAAGCATGGGGCGTGCGGATCCGTCATCCTTATTGAATGAAACACCTCACGACGCCATTTCTGATCGCCCTGCTCCTCATTGCTTGTACGAAGAACGAAAAGGCGGCCAAGGCCCCCGAAGCGGAAGATCGCATCAACACGGCGGCCTCCATGGGCATGGGCGGAAACGGAATCGGCGATGGCGGAATCGTAACCGCGGGAAAACAGCGCTTAATGCCGTTCATCACGGCGACGATGGGAAAGGCCTACCGCCGCACCGACAAGCTCGACTTCGACAACAACGGCTTGGAAGATTTCGCGAAGGTTTGGGAAGAGCAAGGCGAAGCTGACTTCGATGTTCACCTTAGCCGCGGAAACCGTTTCGACATTGCCCGCGTAGCCACCCGCCAGGGCGGACTGAACCTGCGCACCTTCGAATTTTTTCCCGGTGACTACAACGGCGATGGCCGCACCGACGTTGCGAAACTATTTCCCTGTGGCGACACGGGTACCGAGGCCTGCGTCGACGTTCACCTTTCGCAAGCCAACAACACCTTCCGCATGGAGCGCTGGGCGACGACCCAAGGAGGCTACTGGAAGGAGCAACGCTGGTTCTCCGGCGACTTCGACGGCGACCGCAAAGACGATTTGATGAAGTGCTGGTCGGGCGCGTTCGACGGGCACGAAGAGCTTTTCTGCGATGCCCACCTCGCCCGGAATGGCCGCTTCGACATCGTCCGTTTCGCCACCCGTCAGGGCTGGAGCGATCCCACGATGCAGTTCTTCGTCGGCGATTTCACGGGCGACGGCAAAACCGATATCGCCAAAGTCTTTTACGCCCGCGTCGGTGACCACAATGAAGTGAACATCGACGTTCACGTTTCCACTGGCTCCAGCTTTTCCATTCAGCGTTGGGCGACCAAGCAAGGCTGGGGTCCCGACGGTCAAACCTGGTACGCCGGTGATTTCAACGGCGACGGCAAAGCCGACCTGATGAAGCGCTGGTCGCACGGCAGCCTCAACGAGATTTTCGCCGACGTTCATTACTCGACCGGCCAGTCTTTCACCATGTCGCGCTGGATCAACCACGGCGGCGCGGGGGGCAAAAGCTCGCGCTTCATCCTCGGAGATTTCACGGGCGATCGCAAAATCGACATGGCCCACGTATTCCCTTGCGGCGATCGGCGCGCGTGTGCCGATGTTCACTTTGGCAAGAGCAGTGGGCTCACCCATTTTCAGCGCTACTCCAACGACCTTGGTTATTACTGGGACTCGATGGTGTGGAACGCAGGTTATTTCGCCCCCGGGAACCGGGCGAGCCTAGCCAAGTACTGGTCGAGCGCCATCGGCGACAACGAATTCCGCTGGAGCGTCGACGTTCATCCAGGGAACCCCGGAAACCCCGCCGACGGCCAGGGATTCGGTTTCATCCGATTCGCCACCCACCAGGGCGCCGTTCCCGAGTTCCCGGACCGCTACTGGATGCGTTTTTTTCCAGAAGCTCCACGAGTCGGCTCGGCCAGTAAGGGCGCGGTCGCCGCGCGCTTCAAAAGTGGCGAAACGGTTATTTCTTCGTTTGGCGCCCAGGGTGGTTGCGCCAGCTTTCCCGGCTACCCGGGTAGCAGCGCTCGTCGTTACTACACTCCCGACGGTCCCCCGAGGGCGTATCAAGATCTGCAGGGTCGCATCCGTCTGATTGTGCCGCACTACCTGACGTATGCCCACGTCGGCCGGAGCCTACTCAACGTAGGACTAGATTGCGGCACCGTGGCTCAGGACTCCGCACAAAGCGGCGACCCAGACCGCCATCACGACACCACCTGGTTGTCGGCGCCTTATAGGCTATCGGACAACACGTTCATCTCTTTAAACCACAATGAATACCATCTGCACGATCACACGGGCGAGATGTGCACCGGAGCAAACGGCCAACCCACGCAATGCTGGTTTCCGTCGATAACGCTCTCGGCTTCGACCAACGGGATCAACTTCGGCGTTTCCGAGCCGAACCACATCGTGGCGCGGGCCCCGAACGGCTTTGCCATCAACCACGGCGCCGGTGCCAACAATCCTGGTTACGGCGACCATACGAACATCATGCACAATCCGCATGACGGCTTTTACTATGCGATAGCGATGCGGCCTACCGCTAGCGGACCTTTCGCGCACTGCTTAATCCGATCGCATAATCCGGGAAAGGCTTCTTCGTGGCGCCAATTCAACGGCGAAAACTTCTACAGCAGCCCCCGGCACGGAGGCCCTTGCCAATCGATTCTACCCCTCGATAACCGAGTCGGGGCCTTCGCCCCCGGCAGCTTGTCCTTCAGTAAAAAGTTGAACCGATTCGTTTATCTCGTGTTCGGCACCCGCCACGAGCCCGAAGACATGGGCGGCTACTACATGTTCCTTTCGCAGAATGACGAGCTGACTCAGTGGTCGGCTCCGATCAACGTGCTACACGGCTCGACGCCCTGGGGATTGAACGGACAAAAAGCCGGCCGGACGATCTACCCCTACCCCTCGTTCTTGGATCCCAACGGAGCGCCTAACTTCGACGTGATCACGGGCGATGAGATGCATCTGCACTTCGTTCGCTGGACGGCGGGCTCGCAAGCCCGCGAAGTGGTGCGAATTCCGATGCGTCTCGTGGAAGACCGCGGCGAGTTCGACAACCGCCCTCGCGGTTTCTATAGAGTCGGCGGCCGGGCCGCATACTCAAACGGTTTGGGCGAAGCGGGCGGAGCGTTCTGCAACTTCGATAGCATGCAACAGCTCCGCAGCTGCGGGTTCACCAACGACTTCAATAATCTCCCCTCGTACCAGAACGACGGCGACGCGGTTTATCAGGGACGCTGCCAGTGCGGTAACTAGTCGGGGTTCTCCCCCTCGTTAATAGGTGGTTCTGGTGGTGAGGCGGCGATAGGCCGCGCGCAATGGGGCGTACCACCCGCGGTTGCGATAATGGTCGGTAAGCCTCGTTCGCCCTTCGTGATATCGCGCCAGGAAAAAGAGGCGAAGCCTCTCCACGAGTTCAGTGCGGGACGGAAGGCAAAACCACTCGGCCCCTCTGGCCCGCCAGTGGTCGCGGTGGCGAAGCGGCACGGGAATGCGAAAGTCGATCGCCTCGGCGGCCGCGACATTGCGTTCCCACTCCGCGCGATAAGGCGAGCCCTTCGCCCATGGCGGCAGCGATTTTCCCAGTGAGCCACCAGCCAGGTGAACGAGCAGCGGAAACGTTCCCCCGCTCCGTCCGTATGCAGACGGCAAACCGCGCCAGCGGCGTGCAAAAAAAACGTTCAGTCCCGCCTGATCGGCATAGCACGCGACCGGTAGATCTCCGAGGCAGCCCCGTACTAGGTCCGCGAAGGTCTCGTTGCGAATGAGCGCAGTGGAAAACACGAGTACGCCGCTACAGAACGCCGGCAATAGGGGATTGAGACCGCGCGCCGTAAGCGCGTAGCGCGCCTCGGGGCGAAACTGCCATTTCAAATAGGGCGCCATGTCCCGCGCCGCGCGTAAGCCGGTAGCGCTGGCCAGCCGATGCAGCGGCCCGGTCACCATGACGTCGCAATCGAGATAAACCACGGTGCTCCACCGGCGGTACTCCTGGCGGAAAAGATTCAGCCGGTCGAGCGCCGAGCGATGCCAGGAGGCCGCGCACGGCAAATTGCGCCACACCGCTTCATCGATAAGCGGTGTGTACTCCCGCACGAGAATGCCGCGGCTCTCGAACCAGACTCGGTCCTCCGCCGAAATTCCCGGCGCGATGAGTAAATAATCGCCCGGCCATTTACCCACGCGGTGCGCTCCCGCCAAAACCTGTTTGGCGTACGGCAGATAGTTTGGGGTTGCCACGACGGCAAGCAGAGCGGGACACTTATTGCCGTCGGTCGGAAACATGGCCCCATTCTGTTCATGCCTACTTCTAAACACAAGGTCGGAATCGTCGTCATAGGCCGCAACGAGGGCGAACGTTTGGCGCGCTGCTTCGCCTCACTGCCGGCCGGATTACCCGTTATTTACGTCGACTCGCGATCTACCGACGGCAGCCTCGACCTCGCTATCTCCCACGGACTGCTAACGGAAAGCATTCTGCCGCACGTGCCGCGCACCGCCGCCCGCGCTCGCCAGATGGGTTTTCGGCGGCTCGGCAAAGAGGCCACGGTCGACTTCGTTCAGTTCGTGGATGGCGACAGTGTTTTGGTGCCCGGCTGGATCGAACAAGGGGCCGCGGCCCTCGCCGCCGATCCCACGCTCGCGGCGTGCTGGGGCATTCTGCGCGAACGCAACGGCGACACCATGGTGGCCCGGTGGCTCGACCGGGAGTGGCGCGGGTTCGAATCCTTCGGCGGTAATGTCATGATCCGCGTGACCGATCTGGAAGCCGTGGGGGGATTTCGCGGTGACCTTCCCGCCGGCGAAGAAAGGGAGCTGGCCTCACGTTTTCACGCCGCGGAAAAGAGGGTGCACAAACTTGGAGTGCCGATGGCGGTACACGAGTTTGGAACACCGACTTTGCGGGGCTGGATGAAGCGAATGATCCGCACCGGCTACTCCCACGCCTATGCCGAAGCTCACGGACTGCGTGACGAAAACGGACAACCATTTTGGAAGAAAGAACGCCGCAGCCACCTGCTATGGACGCTGGCGCTGCCGTTGCTGCCTTTTCTTTTCTTGCGCGTTTACATACGGGCCCGCCGCGACGGAGATTTAGTGTGGGAAGCGGGCGAGTACGCGTTGGCCTGCTGTCTCGCTAAACCGTGCGAAACGATGGGCGAGCTACGTTTCCTTACCGAGCCATCCCGGCATCGGGAGAGCTTTGCCCGCAACCCCCCGGGGCTGCCCTTGAC
>JBGSST010000348.1:0-2780 GCA_041736915.1 Bdellovibrionota bacterium | reverse complement strand
AGTACTTGCGAAACCTGAACCTCTTCGCCAATGACTCCCCAAAGGTCGTGAGGGATCTGCACGTTGATCTTGATTCCCTTGGGCAAGCTGTGCCGCAAAATTTCTTCGGTGTCACGAATGAGACGTGCGATATCGATGTGGTCGCGTCCAGGCTTGAAGCCGCCAACGAACAGTAAAATCTGCCGCATGATCGATTGAACCCTTTCGGCGTTCTTACGGATCATCGCCGACAAGCTCTGCACATCTTTGCCGGTTGGGTCCTCTTCGATCATTTCGGCGCCGAAGAGGATCGGGAGCAGGGCATTGTTTACATCGTGGGCAATCCCACCGGCCAGCGTACCGATACTTTGTAACCGCTCGGATCGTAGCCGCGCGGTCTCACGTTGTTCGGAGAGGGGCTCGATGATGCCGGAGTAGAGCCCCGACTTTTCGTCGCCGTTGCGGAATCCATGAAGCAACCAGCGAACCGCCTCGCCTTCTTTTTCCCCGCTACCACCCTCGACTTCGAGGAAAACTTGTCCGTGCTTCTTTAACTCGTCCCACCAGCGTTTACGTTTTGTCGGGCTGGCGGCGAGCAACGAGTCGATCGAATCATGTTGCACGAGCGCTTTCACTTGGTAGCCCGTGTGGGTGAGACCGTCGAGGTTCGTGCTGGTGATCTTACCTTCGCCGTTAAAATTGAAAACGCCGACGTGGCGGCTGAGTGAAGCGGTTGGCTCGGCGGCCTTTGCGCGTCGCGGAGCTTCGGCGAGCTTGAGCGGCGAGGGGCGGGTGGCGTTGTCGGTGAGCGGCGCTTGGCGATGAGTAAGGTACGTGAAAATAAAAACGAGAATCGCCGTGGCAAAAATAGCGGCCGGGGTCATTGGCAAGAGCAGGCAAAGCCCGGGGATCATGATGCACGCGATCGCGCCGGTGGCCTCGGGGGGTAGCCTCTGGAAACGCGTGCGCCACGAAAGCGTTGGCGTGCTTTCGCCCTTGGGGGGCGAACCAGTTTTCTTCTCGTTCGGTGTCATAAGAGTCTTACGTTTTTCTTTTCGGCTTAACCCGTGATTTAATTTCGAGAAAAATGAGGTTCTAGTGAGCCTGCCCCCTGGCCCGTCCCAAACCCCAACCGAACAAAACTTTCACTGGTTCTCCCGCCCGTACGCCTATTTGAACGAATGCGAGGCCGAGCTAGGGGATGTCTTTACGTTGCACTTTCAGGGGCTTGGGCCCCACGTGTTCTTTTCCCGACCCCTGTGGATCAAGCAGATTTTCTCGGGTGACGCTTCGCAGCTATTGGGCGGTGAGGGCAAAGAAATGCTGCGTCCTTTTTTGGGTGACACGTCGCTTCTATTGACCGACGGCGACCTCTACCAGAAACACCGAAAAACTTTGCTGCCGTTTTTCCGGACTCCATTCTTGGATGCGTGGGAGGAACGGTTGCCGAAACAGATCGCGGCGGCGTTCGAGCGACTTCCGCCGGAGTTTCCCGTTCACGATTTTTACCTCGATATTTCACTCCGGCTGATTCTCGATGCCGTCATTGGCCCCAGTGATCGCGTGGATGAGTTCGCTAAGGTCACTTTGGATTTTATGCATGCCGTCAGTTTCAACCCGCTGGGGGCGGGACTGGAAAACAGTAAGGCCGTGGAGAGGCTCAACCAGAATCGCGCTCGCATGGACGAGATGGTCTACGGGGAAATACGACGACAAAAAGCTAACCCCGGGCCCGGCTCTCCTTCTTCAATCCTCGCCGCCTTGCTGGCGGACGAGTCGGTGAAAGAGTGGTCGGAGACCGAGATTCGCGACGAGGTACTCACCCTTTTGATTGCGGGCCACGAAACCACGGCATCATCACTGGCGTGGGTCACGTTCGAACTCGCCCAGCACCCTGATGTGGTGAAACGCGTTTCCGGTGCGGTGCGAGCCGGTAAGGCCGACGCGCGCGCGCAGGTTAGCGCCGTCTTGAAGGAAGGAATGAGGTTGTGGCCGGTAATCCCGATTGTGGCGCGCAAGTTGAAAAGTTCTTACCGGCTTGGGGAGTGGGAGTTTCCGGCTGGTGTGCACTTGGTGCCGTGCCTCTACCTTGCGCATCGTCGGTCTGACCTGTTCCCCGAGCCAAACACCTTTAAGCCCGAGCGTTTCCTGGAATCGACGCCGTCGCCGTTCGAGTTTTTCCCCTTTGGCGGGGGCGTTCGCCGGTGCCTCGGTATGGGCATGGCGACGACCGAAATGGAAGAGGTCCTGTTTCAACTGCTGCGGGACTACGATCTCGCCTTCACCGGGTACGATAAGGTAAGGCCTTCCCGACGCAGCGTGGCCATTATTCCTTCGGGTCCTTTCCGCATGGAGCGCAAAAAGAGGCTATAATTAGGGTGTGAGCTCCCTCGCTTCCATTCCGTCCACTCGCGCCGATATCGAAGACCGGGTCAAATCGACGATTCTCAAGGTCATGCAAAAGACCGTCGCTTTGAAGAAATCCGATTCGTTCGTATCGGTCTTGGGATTTAACTCCTTGCGAATGGTGTCGCTCTCGTTGGCCCTCGAAGAGGAGTTCGGCTGTCAGCTCCTGCTCAATGACTGGATCGCCAGCGCCGATGATCCTCGCGACCTCACGGTGGGTTCTCTCTTCGATTACGTTGAGCGCGTCTTAGCCGCTTTAGACTCGTAAGCCCCAAAAGCTTCTTTCAAGAAAACAACATGAGTAACCCAAGCGTCTTCTCGGAAAAGAAGAATCGGTGTCTCTACGTCTGGCTTGATACCCCGTCGTCGGAGATCAATATTCTGGATCGGCCCAC
>JBGSST010000345.1:0-8687 GCA_041736915.1 Bdellovibrionota bacterium | reverse complement strand
GGCCAGTGACGAGACCCGCCGCTCTGGGTTAGAACCTCCCGATGCCGGTACTGGTGGGCGCAAACGACATTCGCAAGGGCTACGGAGCCCGAACCCTGTTTACGGGGATCACGTTCGTGGTGGAAGACCGCGAGCGGATTGGCCTCATCGGCCCCAATGGCGCCGGAAAATCGACCCTACTGAAGATTTTGGCCGGTATCGAAGACCCCGACGGCGGCGGCGTCAGCCGCCAGCGTAGCGTCCGGGTGGGCTACCTGCCCCAGATGCCGTCGCTCGACGAAAAGCTGACGGTAGAGGCCACCCTCGAAAAGGCGGTGCCCTCTTCCCACCACGAGGATCGCGAGGCGATCGCCGGGCGGTGGCTGTCCCGCTTCGAGCTGACCGGCTGGAAAGACGTGCTGATTAGCACCCTGTCGGGCGGCTGGAAAAAGCGCGTGGCTTTGGCGGCCGAGCTGGTCAAAGAGCCAGACCTTCTCTTGCTCGACGAACCGACCAACCATCTCGATGTCGAAAGCATCCTGTGGCTCGAAGACTTCATCGCCAATGCCCCGTTCGCCACCGTAACCATCACCCACGACCGCGCCTTTTTGCAGAAGGTGGCCTCGCGGATCATGGAACTCGATCCGCGCAACCCCGGCGGATTACTTTCCGTCACCGGTAACTACCGCGACTACCTTCAGCGTAAGGCCGAGCTGCTCGAGACGATGAACCAGCAGGAAGCGTCGCTGAAGAACACGTTACGCAGAGAGACCGAGTGGTTGCTTCGCGGAGCCAAAGCCCGCACCACGAAACAGCAGGCCCGCATCAACGCCGCCGGCGAGCTCAAGGCGCAGGTCACCGAGCTATCGCAACGCAATCAGTACCGCACCGCCGGCCTCGACTTCGAGGCTTCAACGGAAAAGGGGCCCAAGCGGCTCGTCGAGGGAACCAACCTCGTGAAGTCGGTGAACGGCCGCCCGCTCTTTCGCGCGCCGGATATTTTTCTGGGGCCGGGAAGCCGCATTGGCCTGCTCGGCACGAACGGCTGCGGCAAGTCGACCTTGATTCGTATTCTGCTCGGTAAAGAAGCTCCGGACTCCGGCAAAGTGCACCGGGCGGACGCGCTGAAGGTGGCTTACTTCGAACAGAACCGTGAGTCGCTCGACCCCACCATCACGCTCAGCAAAACGCTGTGCCCGCACGGCGAGCACGTGAACTACCGCGGCTCGATGATTCACATCAACGGTTACCTCGATCGTTTCCTTTTCAAGAAGGAACAGCGTGAGATGGTGGTGGGCCGCATGTCGGGCGGCGAGCAAAGCCGCATTCTCATCGCGAAGTTAATGCTGCAGGAAACGAATTTTCTCGTTCTCGACGAACCCACGAACGATCTCGATCTGCAAACGCTCGACGTTTTGCAAGAGTCGCTCAACGAGTTCGAAGGGGCCGTGCTGCTCGTAACCCACGATCGTTTCTTTCTCGATCAGGTCGCGACCCAGATTCAAGGCTTTTTCCCAGCCCCCGACGGCGGCTCGGACGTGATCGCGTTCGCCGATCTCGCGCAGTGGGAAGACTGGCGCCGTAACCGCAAGGCGGCCGCGAAAGTGGCGGCCAAGGCCGAGTCGCAGGTGGCCTCCACCGCCGCCAAGAAAAAGAAGCTGGGCTACAACGAAGCGCGCGAGCTCGCCGCGATGGAAGCCAACGTGGAAAAGGCCGAGGGCAAGCTCAAGACCTTGCAGGCCGACTTGGAAAAGCCCGACAATCAATCCAACTCCGGCAAGCTCGCCGAGCTTTGTGCCGCCATCGCCAGCGCCGAAGCCGAGGTGGAGAAGCTCTACTCCCGTTGGGCCGAGCTCGACGCCATGGCCGGCGAAAAGTGATCTCGGTGATAGCCGGGGTGTCCGCAGATTTCTTTTCAAAACCTCGGTTTCCAGTTGGCAACCTCAGCCGTCCCCGTTAGTCGTCCGTGAAAACACATTCACGGAGGTCTCCTATATGAAGAACTTGTTAATCGCGGCCACATTACTCCTCGCTTCGACCGTCCCTTCCGCTTACTCCGAGCCACTCGACGACGCCGGAAAAGGCGGAAAGGCGGGCTCCACCATCGTGCAAAATCCTCCGAGCTGCACGGCCTACCGGCAGCAGTGGGTTCGGTACGGAGCGCATCCTCAGCACGTGGCTTGCCAGATCAGCTGCCCCTACGAGCAAAAGGCGGTGTGCCGATCCACTGATTCGGAATCGCCGGGAAGCGCTTCCTGCAAGTGCGAAAAATAAACCACATCGAGTGGCGTTCTAATTCGAATCAAATTTAGTCACTCGATGCGAATC
Source organism: Bdellovibrionota bacterium (assembly GCA_041736915.1). Lineage (GTDB taxonomy): Bacteria > Bdellovibrionota > FAC87 > UBA2466 > UBA2466 > JBGSST01. The sequence continues at coordinate 6,380 of JBGSST010000345.1, read as the reverse complement.
CTGTAGCACTTTGACAACAGCGCCGGACCGTTGGTCCGGCGTAAATCCCCTGGTACCCCGCTTGCCAACTAGTGCGACGCCTTCATCTTCTCGGCGAAGGTGCCGCCTAGCCACGCGGCGGCTACCAAAAACAGCGAAGCCAAGAATGAATAGGTGATGGCTAGGTAGTTGGGATCGAAGTATCGCCCACTGCGCACGACCCAGCTGCCGGCAAACAGCACCAGCACGAGCGTATTCGTGAGCCCGAACCACAGCCCCGCCCGGCGGGCCGCTGTTTTTCGCGGCATCTCGTGCCATTCCAGCCACGCCAGCGGCGCCGACAAGAATGCCCCCGCTAACCCCAGGGTCATCACGCCAAACGACGCCTTTGCCCAGAAGGCGACGTTACTCGCTAGGTAGATCACGTCGAACCAAACCGACAGCGCGAAGAACGAAAGCGGAAATACCCACAAAGTCTGCAAGGTCGTCGCGTCGAGCGCGTGGATACCTTTGACTCGCCAGTTCTGCCAGAGGGGCGCATTGAGGTTCATGTTTCATCTCCTAATAAGACGCGGATCAATGCAACGCCCATACCGAATGCGAACGAGCCTTTGGCATTCTCCGTGCAGCTCATCTCCACCACGAGGGGACCTATGCTGAAATTTTTCTTGATCGTTCTGATCCTGATCTTAATTCCGCGTAAAGTCTCTGGATCGCTAACCCCCAATGCTAGAGGAACGTATGAACCCGATCCATCTGACCCTGTTGTTTGTTCTGTCATCGATGACCGTGTGGGCGAAGTGGCCCGAGAACACTAAACCGTTTGCCACCGCGGCCATGGTACCGAAGAGCGGATCGAAGGTGACCGGCACGGTCGACTTCGCAAAAGTGAAAAACAAGCTACTGGTTCGCGCGTATCTCACGAATGTGGCGCCCGGTCAGCACGGCTTCCACCTGCACGCCAGCGGAGACTGCAGCGCCCCCGACGCGGCCAGCGCGGGCGATCACTACAACCCTACCGGCGATAAGCACGGTGGCCCCAAGGCGCACACCAGACACGCGGGCGACCTGGGCAACGTGATGGTCAATGAAAGTGGCAACGCGGAGGTCGAGGTCACGCTGACCACGCCGGCGAACAAAAAGTTTCCGGGCTGGGACGATATCATCGGCAAGTCGGTCATCCTGCACGAGAAGGGTGACGATCTGAAGACCGATCCTTCCGGCAACGCGGGCGCTCGCATCGCGTGCGGCACCATCGTGGCGGCGCCGGCTACCTCCGGCGCACGCTAATGCTATGATCTGAGGGATGCTATCCCGACTGATCCTTGCCGCGCTGTTGCATGTATCCGTTACCCTGTGGGCCGCCGACGACTGGTACGCGGCCCTCGACGTCCATCCCGAAGCGACCCAGGAAGAGATTAGTAAGGCGTACAAGCGCCTCGCGCGTAAGTATCACCCCGACGTGACGGCCGAGACCGATCGGGCCGCCGCCATCGAGAAGTTCAAAGCCGCGGTGAATGCTTACGAGGTGCTGCGGGAGCCCGCGAAACGCGAGGCGTACGATCGACAGACGGGACGCGGTCGGGGGGGCCGGTCCGGGTCGGGTCCCACCGCGACTTCGGGGATGGAAAAAGGAAACGGAATCCACACCGCGCCGGCCATGCCCGAGGATGCCAAACAGGACCGCCGCGGTTTTTACTACACCACGAGCGACCGCAAAGACGTTTACTTCGATCCCAAAACCGGCTTTCCCCTCGACCACAACTACAACCCGAAGACGAAATCTGAACACTCGGAGTTTTTCGACGAGCTGATGAACCCGCGTAACGTAGGCCGCCGCCGAACGCTCATCGATACCGCGAACGGCCTCAAGTGGACGTCCGCGGTGAAAAAAGATTTTCTCGCCCGGGCGCGCGAAACGTTGCGCGCGGCCACTACCGACGAGACCTTTCCCTCCAACGAGAACCTGCGCCGCATGAAGGCCGTGTTCGACCTGCCCTTCGTACGCACTCAGTTTCCGGAGCTCGCCACGGAGTTTTTGACGAGCCACCCGGAGTACGGTTCCACCTTCGCGAGTGAGTACCTGCTCGAGCCCGCGTGGGCTGCCGATCCGCAGTTCGAGTCGCTGTGGCGCTTGTCGCGTAAAGGCACCTTCGCCGACAAGGGGCGCTTTCCCCTGGATGTATTCGGCACGTTCAGCATGCGACCGGGGCCCAAGACCGGAGAGGTAAAGTATAGCGAGGATTTCCGTAAGTGGTACGAGACCCACGAGGTGATTGAGGATCAGGTCATCAGTCACGAGAAGTTCAAAGCGGTGGCCAAAATGATCGCCGAAGAGATGAACGCAAAACAGGTGGCTACGATCGCTGAGCAGATGAGCTGGCTCGCACGTGGCCAGGGCATGAAAGGCGTGCTGCCCGAGGTTCGCCTCATCATGAATACCGCGGCGTTCAAAGAGGCCGAAGCCAGCGCCAAGCCCGGCGACCTCACCTCACGCATGATTCAGCAGTTGAAGGACCGCATCGCCGAAGCACAAAGCGCGCTTCCCGACAGCCGTCCCCCCCTCGCCCTGCCCGCGCCGGAGCTGCGCTGTGACCTGGGACAATTGTCGCCGAGTAAAGAGCGAGAGAAAGTGCCGCGCAAAAAAGCGGAGCCCAAGCCCCGGCGCACGCCAAAACCGCTCGAATGATCAGTTCATCTCTCGAGCGAGCGCAGCGAAGTACTCACGCAGAAAAGGAAGGCGCAGCTGGGCCACGTCGTACTTTCCGAACGCGGGCAGAAACTTGCGCGCGTCGGTGATGTAAAAACGGGCGCGGGAATAACGACCCTTTATCTCGTAGCCCGCCGTGAGTTTCATCCACTCACGGTAACCCATTACCTTTTCCTGCAAGGGGTCGAGCACGAGGTAACCTTCCTTGGCATCGCGCACGAGAATGGCGGTGTGGAACTGCCACATCTGCTCCTGCACCAGTAGCTGGCCCACCAGAAAAATCCGCGCGAGATCTTGCGGCGCGATGCCGGCCTTGAGCAGCAGGTGATGGATGAACATCGCCCGCCCGAAACAAAATCCTACCTGCCCGGTGTTGTCGTAACGGATCACGTTTTCCACTCGCGCCACTTCGCTCGCCTTTACGATCCCGGCGATCTTTTCGGCGATCGCACGGTGATCGTGAGAGCGAGAGGCCTCACTCGCGCGCGACAAAGAAGTTAACGCCGCCTCATTGAGCTTAGAAAATTTTATATGGAAAAATTGATTCTGTTTTTCCCGAATACTCGCCTTCGTTCCGGTAATTTTTTCCGAAACCTGCCACGCTTCGGCAATGGCCTTGGCCTCCTTGTCGTAGAGGGCGAGCAGATCGGTGTCGATGCTTTGGGTGAACGGGGAGGCCTCTGTCGACGAGAAGACCGGTTCCTGATTGAGCGTCGCGAGGACAGGTCCCCATGTTTTCTTCGTGGCGGAAAAACTTTCCGAGCAAAAAAGCACAACGCAAAGAGTTATTACAAAATGACGCAGAGTGCAGCTGCACGGTTGGTTAACGATTCGTTTCACGACGGGCCGCACTTCGTTGACGCTCCATTTCTAAACTCCGTATAACGCGCTGGATTGTTCGCAATCAAACGAAAACGCAAACTGTTAAAGGAGTTACTAGATGAACGTGAAAAGCAAAATTGCCGCGGTGGCTATTTCGGCGGCTTCGATGGCTTACGGCCTTACGCCTCCTCCCGTCCAGACGAAGACGATCTGTCTTTCCGTATTCGAAGATGCGGAAGGCGTGAAACGCGCCGGGAACTGTGACAACGCCAACAACAATGCGACGCTCGGCCTGCCGCTGCTGTCGAATGGTTGTGCGGAAGATCAGATCTCGCTGAAGAGCGTGAAGTATCAGGGAAGCAAGAGCTTCACGATCAATATCCAATCGTGCCTACCGCCCAACGCGGTCCAGCTCTAATTGGTTGATCCCGGTTCCCGGAAATTTTTCGGGAACCGGGTTTACTCGTTTCTTCGTGTACCGAGGGGAATATGTCGGAAATGTTACGTTGGCCTTACGATGAAGTGACCGCGGAAGTGGGTGGGGAAACCCAAACGACGGTCGTAATCAAAGCGCCGTGGCTTACCGCCACCGTGGGCGTGCCCGCCGAAAGTGCCAGCAACGTGCGTGAGCTTGCCAGCAAGATGCAGGCGAATCAGCTCGCCCCCGCCGACTTAGGGCTCATCAACTGGTTCTTCGGAAATTTGAAAGACTATCCGTTCTGCTACACGCTACCGACGAAAAAAACGGGCGACACGCTCGACGTGCACAAGTCGACCGCTTCGGGGCTCGTGTCGAACTCGACGGTGGAAGCGCTCATCGCTTCGGCGCTCGGCAGCGCCGAGTCCGGCAAGGTCATTGCCCGCAAGCTCGGCCGGTCGAAGTTCGAGTGGGACTGGGAGTCGGCGTCGGCCTTCGCGCAGACCGCCGACGGCATTCATCCCGAAAGTTTATTCAGCGTCGCCCGCCGCTTCAACTTGCTGGACGTGCTCGCGGTGAACCGGGGCAACGAGATCTTCGAGAAGATCAAATCGCTTCCGCCCACCGAGTTCAGCAAAGCGGCCGGCCTGATGGTGCGGCAGAATCACTACGTTACGCAGAAGTGCCGCGAGGCGCTTCTACCCGCCACCAAGATTGCCGGTCAGGCCCGTCCCTTAGTGGAAAAGTTTTTGCGCGAAGAGAACGGTCACGATCGCATTCTCGAAATTGCGATGCGTTCGTTCGCGCCGTCGGCCGACGACGTGCCCGTCACCGAGCAAACGCTGGTGCTGATGTTTTTGCTGCAGTATGCAGCCACGCACAACCTGCTCGGCTTCGCCATGGCGGTGGACTGCTTCGAACGCAGCGCCTACCAGAAAACCGATCCGCTGGCGCAGCTGCTAAAGCACGGTGGCTTTGAAATGGCGGCCAAGCAGGTCAACCGCCACATGGAGATCAATGACTCCGGCGCGCACGAGAACGTGGCGTGCGGTTTTCTCCAGTACATGGCCCCCGTCGACGCCGACTACGCGCGCGAGGCGCTGCGCTTGGCCGAAGTGATTGCGCTGCTGGCAAGCAGCGTTCCCGCGTCGGCGATGGAAAAATACGAAGCGCTGAAGTAGGCGAACGTGGCCGTTACTTCGGCTTACGCAAGGTGAAGCGCTGCACGACTTCTTTGATCTTATCTATTTTCTGTACGCGATCGCGCAGCATCTGCAGGTCGGCGGGTTTTCCCTTCCACATTTCGGTAAGGACCTCGCGGTCGATCTGGTTGCCGCCGTTTAGGATCAGATTGAAAACGTAAGTCGCCACGAGAATATCGTCGAGGTAACCGATCGGGCCCATGACGACCGCCGGCATGAGGTCGATAGGAGAAATGAAATACAGCGCCGCCATCGTTAGGCTCTTCTTCGCGTCAGGCGATACGCGCTCGTCGTTTAACATCGAGGCCAGCAAGTGTACGACGTTCGGCCCTTGCTCGAGAATTCGCGGCACGTGATGTACGCCCACCTGCGCCAACAACGGATACTTACTGGCGTACTTCTCAATCTTCGCCGTCAAATCGTGAATTGGTTTACTCAGAGTTTCGTGAATTTTGTCGAGCTTGCCCTGATTGAAGAAGATACCCATTCCATTAAAGTACACCTTCGATGCCTTTTGGTACATTCCGCAGCACCGCGCGAGAAAGTTGAGCGCTTCCTCTCTATCCGCAAAACGGCATAGTGCTTGCTTCACTACACGCCCAGAGAGGTCACCATGAGAAAGCCCATCACGCGATATTTTTCACTTCTGTTTATCATCATCGCACTGTCGAACTGGGCTAAGGCCGCGCCGGCGTACCCTTATCGGCCAGACGTGCCGAATCCGGCCATGAAGGCGATCCTCGACGAGCTGGCGGCATTAAAGGCGCGACCGATCGAAAAGCTGACGGCGGCGGAAGCCCGCACGCAGCCCGGAATGGTCGACGCGGTCAGCATGTACAAGAAGCGCAAAGGGCTAAGCCTCGAACCCGAAGCGGTCGCGAAGGTGGAAGACCGTTTCATCCAGGGCCCCGCGACTCTGTTACCGATTCGCGTGTACACGCCGCAAGGCGATGGCCCGCATCCCGTTCTCGTATTTTTTCACGGGGGCGGTTGGGTGCTCGGCAATCTCGACGCGTACGACGCTTCAGCGCGTTCGCTGGCCAACGCCGCCCGGGCGCTGGTCATCTCCGTAAACTACCGTCAGGCGCCGGAGTTCAAATATCCCGCGGCGGCCGACGACGCGTTCGCCGCGTACCAGTGGACGCTGGCCAACGCGGGCACGCTGAACGGTGATCCAATGAGGGTAGCGGTGGGCGGCGAAAGTGCCGGTGGTAATCTCGCCGCCGTAACCGCGCTACGCGCGCGCGAC
>JBGSST010000336.1:0-2620 GCA_041736915.1 Bdellovibrionota bacterium | reverse complement strand
GGCGTTGCTGGCGCTGGCGGCGGCGGTGACCGGGGCGCTGGTCACCTACGGCGCGGGACGTTCGTTGCTCGGTAGGGGCATCACGATGCCGCCGGCGCCGGGCATGACCTTGCCTTCGCAGGTGTTTCTGGTGTTCAGCCCCACCGACACGGTGACGGTTGTGGCGCTTACGGTTGGCGTGGCGATCGGCGGTGCGGCGTTGGTGGCCGTTCGCGTTCTGAGGGGGCCAATTGTGCGGGGATTGAAGGTCGCATGACCGGCATTGGAAAAAGTTTGGACAGGTGGCGTGCTTTCCGCGTCACCCCTTACGGCCAAGGCCGCAAGAGGTTTTAGGAAATCGGTTTTCAGTAGGTTGGTACGTCCCTGCATAGGGAGTGGAGGCTCGATTCGTGGCTCAGTGGTTAACTTATTTCAAAGAACGCTTTCCCCTGCCGGTTTACGTCACCTTGGTGGCCGGCTTCGTCTGCTCCGGCACGCTGATCGTGGGCGGGCAGATCGTCAGTATACAGGCGCTCGCGGCCTTCATCGGGCTGATGGTGTTTTTTGCCATGCTGCGGATGATGGACGAGGTGAAAGACTTCGAAAAGGACAAGATCGCCAATCCGACCCGTCCACTACCCCGGGGCCTGCTCGACGTGAACGTGGTGAAGACGGTCATCCAATCCACCGTGCTGGGCATGGTGGGCTACGCGATTTTGCTCGCGGTGGTCTTTTCGCTTAACGCCGGCTCGGTCTACCTTTTTCTCACCGGCTGGCTTTGGCTCATGTACCGCGAGTTTTACTCGGGCACATGGTTAGAGGAACGGCAGATTTTATACGCCATTACCCACCAGTTCATTCTGGTGCCCGTAACGCTGCTGCCCATCGTTCTCATCTCACCCGAGAGCTTGTTTTTGCAGGTTCCCTGGCAGTTTGCGGGGCTCGTGGTGGGTTCTTTTTTCACCTACGAGGTTTGCCGCAAGCTGAATCCGAATGCGCACCCGCTGCTGCATACCTACCGGCAGATGTACGGCGTGAAGAAAGTGTTCTTAATCATTCTTTGCACCAATGCGCTGGCCATCTCAATGGCCTATTCGCTAGATATCCCGTACTTCGCGGTTGGTTCGGTGCTGGTATTGGTCTCGTATCTCGTTTTTCTCCCCAAGGGTAAATACAAAGTGGTGGAAGGGCTCGCTACGGTGAGTCTCGTTCTGCACATCTGGGCCATCGTGATCGATCGTCTCAAGGAGCTCCTATGAAGTGGACTTTAGATTCGGCTAGTGACATCTCGTTGCTTTCGAAATCAGCGGGGGGCAAAGCGACGAACCTTGGCCGCCTCGTACAGAAAGGTTTTCCCGTACCTTCCTGGTTTTGCGTCACGGCGGAAGCGTTCGACGCGTTCTTGAACGAAAACGATTTGAAGTCGGTCCTTCAGCCCAACGGCGACATGAAGAAGCTGGCGGAAACCGTCGAAAAATCGTTCGTGGCGGCAAAGATTCCCGCGGCGCTGAAAACTGAAATTGAAGCGCGGATTGCCGAGCTTGGCTTTAGCGATAAATTCTTGGCCGTTCGTTCTTCGGGTTTAGATGAAGACTCGGCCGACAACTCCTTCGCGGGACAGTTCTCGTCTTTCCTTTTTCAAAAGGGTTGGGAACAGGTAGCCGACTCGCTTAAGCGTTGCTGGGCTTCTGGCTACTCCGAGCGTGCGCTGAGCTACCGCGTGGAACGCGGACTTTCCCTCCACGACATCAAGGTGGGCGTGGTCATTCAACAGATGGCAAATGCGGCCGCGGCCGGCGTAGTGTTCTCGCGTCACCCCTTAAAGGTTTTGGATCGCGATCTGGTACTGGTCTCTTCCGTTTGGGGACTAGGGGAAGGTTTGGTGAGCGGGGAGCTCGAGTCGGATGACTTCGAAGTGGGCCGCAAGGAAAAAGCCGTTACCAAGAACGTGGTGAAAAAATCCCACGCCATGCGACAGTCTCCCCAAGGTGGCGTGGTGAAGGAAGAACTGGATCCGGCGCACAAAGAGATTGCGTCCCTGAGCGACGTTCAAGCGGGCGAAGTGGCGGCGATGGCGGTGCGGCTCGAAGAGTCGCTAGGCGCTCCGCAGGATGCGGAATGGGTTTACGAGAACGGTAAGCTGCTGCTCGTGCAGACGCGGCCGATTACCAATTTGCCGCCAGCGGCGTTTTACGATGCAGCGATTAACGGCACGGAGCCCATTCTGTGGGACAACTCCAACATCATCGAGAGCTATAGCGGCGTGACGACCCCGCTCACTTTCAGCTTTGCGAGCCGGGCCTATAACCAAGTCTATATTCAGTTCTGCGATCTGATGGGCGTACCCAAAGAGATGGTGGACGGCAGCTCCAAGATGTTTCGCAACATGCTGGGGCTGGTTCGCGGCCGCATCTATTACAATCTTCTGAACTGGTACTCTTTCATCCTCATGCTGCCCGGTGGCGCCTCGAACAAAGGCTTTATGGACACCATGATGGGGGTAAAGGGGCTATTTTCGCAGATCAAAATAAACGATTAATTTAATCCGCTTGAACGTTTTGCCCGGTGTACGGGGTAACCGGTTGCCTGCCTTATTGGAATACCCTTTTTTTCTATTCCCCCAGATCCACATTAAAACATA
>JBGSST010000330.1:0-29313 GCA_041736915.1 Bdellovibrionota bacterium | reverse complement strand
GCCCACACCGGCTTCGTCGCCGGTAGCCCAAGCGCCGCAACAGCCCGCTCAACCGGCTTCGCCCCCGGTAGCGCAAGCGCAACCATCGCCTTCAGCCCCCGCAAGCTCTTCGGGCACGGCTTCGGGCAGTACACCTTCGGCCTCCGATAGCGGCACGGTTCACAACTCCGGCTCTACGCCTTCGGGCAGCAGCAGCTTCGCGGGCGACTTTCCCAGCTTTAGTGGAGCCGGCTCGTCGGGTTTCTCCGGCGTCAGCTTTTCCGGTAACGCGAGCAATGTCGGCGCCTCCTCGGGCGGCACCTCGGGACCTCGCTTCAACAATTTCGAAAGCGGCCACGACCAAGGCGGCCAGTTCGCCGGAACCAGCCCCGCGGGTAACGCCGATAACGACCTCGACGAACCGGTCGACATGATCGTCGGCAGCAGCAAACCCAAAAACCAAGGCACCGCTTCGGCCAATCGCAATCCGGCTTCGGGCTTTGCCCAGTCGAATAGCGGTGATCCGGTCACGCCCGACGGCAACTGGGTATACGGCGCTTCGGGCTATCCCTCGACTTCCGCCAACACCAGGCCTCCCTCGAGCAGCGAGTTCGCGGCCAACGGTTTTTCGAAAAACTTTTTCGGTGAGAACAACGCTTCGGAATTTAAGGTCGAAAACGGTACGGCCAGCTCGGCTGGCGGTGGAATCAGTGCCGCAACGCTTGCCGAGGTAAACGAGCGGGCCAAGATCGATCCGAAAGCGGCGGCCGGCGGAGCCTACCTTAACAACGGCACCTTAGGTGGCGGCGACGGCGGCCCCAATACCGGAACGCGTAGCGACTCGTCTCCGCAATCAACCTTGCTCACCTCGCTAAATTCGAACACGGCGGCGGTTCGGGCCGGTACGGCGTTCGTCAGTAGTCGAGGCTCGGGCGTAAAGGTGGAGACGGGGGGAGCCTTGGCCGCCATCGCGGGAACTTACGTCGCCCCCTCGGACAATACGGCGATTACCAATCAGATTGCGGCCGCGGAAATCGCGGCGGGCAACGTTCCGGCACGTTCTCCGGAAACTCGGACGAGCGGTGGCTATTCGGTAACCTCCAGCTCCGGCGGCGCCAGCGCTTCCAGCCGCGGAGTACGCGTGAACGTGGCCGACTCCGGCACCGGCAGTGACGAAGAGGTAGTCGTGGCGTCGACGGGCAGCAGCCGCATCCCCGACCCGCGTAACCAGTCCGAAAAGAACACGGTTTGGACCACGCTCGCCAAGGATGCCCCAACGACCGCGCGCTCGACCACGCGCGATTCGGTGGAAAGCCTTTTTCACCGCGCGGTAAGCGGCGATGCGGCGGTCACCGGCGGAACGGCCCGCGCCTTCCGCAAATCTTCGGCTTACCGGGCTCCCGACATGGAACGGGTTGGCTCGCTACTCACCAAAACGCTGCTCGGCCGCCACGAGGGCAAAACCGCACCGACGTCACCCCTCAAGGGCGGCTCGGAACGGGGCAAGTCGGATTTCGGCGCCTGGGTGGGCAAAAAGCCGGTCGCTAAAGCGTTCTAAAGCCCTGGTCATCCCCCGTTACGACTATTTACAAGGTGGATCGACCCATCGATACTCCTCCGATGGCTGAAAAATCCGCGGTAAAAGAGCACAAACCCTTTATTTCCCCTGGCAGTACGATTCCCGAACTAACCCCCGGCCCCCTATTGATGGGAGTGGTCCTGGGCATCGTGTTCGGAGCTTCGTCTTTATACCTGGCCCTCAAGGTCGGTATGACCGTAAGCGCCTCGATTCCGGTAGCGGTGTTGTCGATCACCCTCTTCCGCGGAATCGCCAAGGTCTTCGGCCTGCGGAAAACGACCATTCTCGAAAACAACATCGTGCAGACCACGGGGTCAGCCGGTGAATCGATCGCCTTCGGCGTGGCGGTCACGATGCCCGCGCTGCTGATTCTCGGTTACGAGATGGAGCTCACCCGCATCATGCTGGTGGCGGTACTGGGCGGTTTGCTCGGCGTACTAATGATGATCCCGCTGCGTTACGCTTTGATTGTGAAAGGGCACGGCGAGCTGCCGTATCCCGAAGGCACGGCCTGCGCGGAAGTGCTGATGGCGGGCGAAAAGGGCGGCACGTCGGCCAGTACGGTCTTTGGCGGCTTCTTCCTGGGCCTCTTCTACAAGTTTTTCAATGCCGGCATGCGGCTGTGGTCAGAAACGATCGAGTACACCCTGGGCTTTTTCAAAGGCGCCTCGGTGGCGACAGACGTAGCGCCCGAGCTGCTAGGCGTTGGTTATATCATCGGACCGAAGATCGCCTGCATCATGGTGGCCGGCGGTGTGCTGTCGAGCTGGGTGATAATTCCCATGATTAAGCTCTTCGGCGACGGATTAACCGCTCCGCTCTTTCCAGCCACTACGTTAATTTCTCAGATGGGCCCGATGGATATCTGGAAGAACTACGTGCTCTACATCGGAGCCGGCGCGGTGGCGGCAGGCGGTATCATCAGCCTGTTCCAAAGCTTGCCCACGATCATTCACGGTGCCAAAAGCGGTTTGACGGGTTTAAAAACGGCGGGTGGCAAAGCCAAAAAGGTGCTGCGCACGGAAGACGACCTTCCGATGAACGTCGTCATTATGGGTAGCGTGCTGATGGTGCTGGCGATCTGGGTATCGCCTCCTCTCCACATGAACCTCATCGGCTCAATCCTCATCGTGATGTTCGGCTTTCTATTCGTTACCGTCAGCTCGCGCCTTACCGGTGAGATCGGTTCCTCGTCGAACCCCATCTCCGGCATGACCGTGGCGACCTTGCTCATTACAAGCTTGGCGTTCCTGGCGCTCGGCTGGGTGTCTCCGGCCTACAAAGTTACGGCGCTCAGTATCGCCGCCATCGTGTGCGTGGCTGCCTCCAACGGCGGAACGACCTCGCAGGATCTGAAAACGGGCTACCTCGTCGGCGCGACTCCCCGGTTCCAGCAGATTGCGTTGCTGATCGGCGTGCTCACCTCCGCCGTCGTCATCGGCTACACGCTGAACGTGCTGAACACCGCCTCTACCGTTTACTCGACCAAGGTTCCGGCGGGCGTAATCGTTCCGAACGTACGTGACCTTGCGGAAACCGAAGTCGTCAAAGACCCGGCTCACGATGCGGACAAGGCAACCTACCGCGTGCTGCGCATTCAAGAAATGGCCACCTCCGGCCCGCTGGCCAAGCTAGCCATCGGCAAGTACCTCGTCGACGAAGGCGGCACCGTCCGTTACATCGTCGACCCCGGTATCAACGGCTCTATCGACAAGCGTGACAACGGTGCGACGGTACAGAAGTACCACGCCCCGAAAGCGCGTCTCATGTCGCTCATCATCGACGGCATTCTTTCCCGGCAGCTCCCCTGGGGCCTAGTGCTCCTAGGCGTGTCCATCGCGGTGGTGCTCGAGCTTTGCGGTATCGCCTCGTTGCCCTTCGCGGTCGGCGTGTACCTTCCGTTGGCGGCCTCGGCCCCGATTTTCTTCGGTGGCGTCGTCCGCTGGGCGGTCAACAAGTACAGTGCGAAGAGTGGCAAGAAAACCACGGCGGAAGAAGAAGAGTCCGGTCCCGGTATTCTCTTCTCGTCGGGTCTCATCGCGGGCGGTTCCATTGCCGGAATTTGCATCGCCTTGCTGTCCATAGCGGGCGACTGGGCGTCGGTTCTCGACATGGGCTCGAAGTTCCCGTGGCTTCTAGAGAATCTCTGGATACCCACGGTGCTCTTCGTCGCACTCATGCTCGTGCTATTCAAAGTGGGCACATCGAATATCGTGTTGCCCAAGCGCCGTTAGTTGAAGGCCTTGCGGTCGGAGGCAACTTCGCGGCAACGGGTTAGCGTTTTGATGGTGAAGAGGCCAACCGGATTCTTCGGATTCTTGGTCGGTTTCTTCACCATTTTACCGTCGCCGATGATCTGAATCACGCCTTTGGCGGTATCGGCGGCCCCTTCGCGGGCGATCGGGGCGCAGGCTTTAAAGGTATGGAAAGCCTTACCCACGAAATCCACTTCGATCTGCGAAGGGTTCTTGTGGTCCATGAAGTGCGCTTTTGCGCCTCCGATAAAGGCGTGGCCACGTCCGCCAATCCACGCTTTGTCATTATTGAGGTCGCTCACCTGCGGGCGACCGATAATGCGAATGTCGTAACGGCCTTTTACATTGGCGGTGGGCGGAATGATCTCTTTCACCAGGTCGCTTTTCACGCCGGTATCCATGTAGGTCATGGTGACATTTCCCTCTACCGGGCGCAGGCACTCATCGGCGTTGATGTACGTGATCACACCGACGATGTGGCGATCACCCAGCGAGCCTTCGAACTTCGCATCGTAGGTACGGCGGGTGCCGTCCTCGCTCAAGGGCTCATCGAAGAACATCATGAAGCTCACCTTGCGGGTCAACCGATCGAACTCCACCTTCTCCAGCGGAATCTCTTTTTCGCGCCCGCCCGCAATCGTGCACGACTTACCGGCGTGCCCCTCGAACGTGCCGCCACGGTTGTAAAGGGTGAAGCTGTGGGAAAGTTTACGGTCGCCTTCGAGCATCTCCGTCGCCCACCGCCACTGATCGGTAATCTCTTCGGCGTGGAGCGGACTCGAAAGTAACTGGCTTACGACCAGGGCGAGCCCGGCCATCAGGGTGTGTATTCGTGATGACATAAACCACTACTCCGTACGCGATACTAGTTCGCCGGATTAAGGTAAAAAGGATACGCGCTGACTTCCGTGACCACCGGAGCTTCCGGTTTCGGGAATACCCAGGTACGAACGCGGGAGGAAACGCAGTTTTCCAAGGCGCTGTCGCCTACGCTGCTTTCCTTGGTGCCGGCGTACGAGACGATGCCGTTAGGCTGAATCGTGAACGCCACCACCACTTTGCCGCGCAAGTTGGGATTCCGCTGAAGGGCCGCGTCGTAACAGGCGCGAATCTCGCCACGGTGTCTTTGCACCACGGCGTTGATCACGTCTTTCGGCAGACCCGAAAGCACCTGTACGTTCTCGGAGATGATGCTGATGGCGTGCTCGCCTTTCAGACCAAGACGGCCCGGACCACCAACGCCTTCGCCGATTCCGTCGCCATGGTAACCGCGGCCGAGCCCCTTGGTAGATGGACCGTCGATGCCGATGGTTTTACCACCGCCACCTTCGCCCACGCCCTTCAAGCCCAGTCCGCCGGCGCCGCCGACTTCCTCGATGCTTTTCCCGCGATTGCCCTTAACGGCTTTTCCGAACTCGTCGAACCCGCCCTGACCTTCCGGACCTTCGCCGGCGTCGAGAAGATTCTTGATGTCCTTACCTACTCCGGATTGGCTGAAGGCTTTCAGCAAGCCAACGCTTTTTGCTTTGTCCGGTCGAATCAGCTTCTGCGCCGGAGGAGTCTTGGCCGCCGACTTCGGGGGTTCCGACGACGCTTCCTTGGGCTTCGACTTAGGCATCAAAGTCTGAGGCTTTTCGGCCTTCTTCGGAAGATCCGGACGGCCGGCTTCACCTTCGGTACCCTTGGCCGGACCACCTTCGCCCATGACCGAGCCACCTTGCTTGTCGTCCATTCCCTTGGCCACGATTCCCATCTTGGAAATATCGGGGCGTTTCTTGATGACGATCTTGGCGAACCGCTCGGGGATCATCTCAACTACTACCGGCGTGGGCTTCGGCATAACGCCCATCGCGAGGAAGATCAGCGCCAGCAGAAGGAATGAGCCGAAGGCCGTGCGCATCAACAGCGGATCACGATCAAACAGCGGAGCCATGCGAACGCGCGGGGCCGGCTTCACGTACAGTACGAAGAAGTTGATCGTACCGATGCTCAGCTTGGCAAAGTCGTCCTGCCGCAGGGGCAGCACGAGGTAGTCGGCATCCTTGCGAACAAACTTTTCATCCTTCAGCTGTGCGACCGTGTAGATCTTGTCGCGCGCCCGAATCGTACCCTTCATGTCCGCGGTGAACGCCAGATGCGCGTTCCCGTCTTCTTCGATGGAGATGATGGGAAACTCGTCGGGGATACCTTCGCTGGGGATGATGTAGTCACAGCGCGGGCTCTCGCCCACGGTCAGCACCATCGCGTCGTGGTAGTTCGACACGTCGAGAATGTGGTCGCCCCACAGAACGGTAACTTCCAGCTCGCGGGCGTGCTCGGGCTGCTCGAAGGCCTTCTCGAGCTCTTCGGGCAATAGATCGTCGTCGCCTTTGCGGGCACGACGTTCTTCGATCCGGCGTTCCAATGAAGTAATGTCGAATACGCGGCGATCATTACGGCGGCGATCTCCAAGGCGGCGCTCGTAATCGAGCTCTTGGCGGCGATCTTCCCCTTTGCGCTGCTCCTGCTCGACTTCCATGCCCGCACCACCGCCCGCTCCTTCCGACTTGCTACGGCGGTCGCCGGTGCGCTGATCGATACGGCGATCGCCATCACGGCGATCGTCTAAACGCTGCTCGTCCGGAAATGCATCCTTCTTGCGACGGTCGGAACCGGTACTCTTTTTGGCTTCACCCCGGCGATCCATCTGGTTGATGAGATCGCGGTCGATATCAATTCGGGTCTCTTCACCATCGCCCACTCCGCTGCCTTCGAAGCGCGGCTGCGTAGCGGTAACTTTGCCGGAGCCTTTTTCAACTTTCAGCTCTACGAAGCCGAGGCGGATGATATCGCCAGCCTTTACCGCTTTTTCGACAATCTTCTCGCCGTTCACATAAGTGCCGTGCGAGCTGGCCAAGTCGGTGAGCAGAATCCGGTCGCCTTTGGTCTCGAGTAAGGCGTGAATGCGCGATACCCGAGGATCATCGATCCGCAGATCCGCCGACAGGATTCGTCCGAGAACGATCTTCTCTTTGACGAACTCGCTCGTATGAATCGTCTCACCTTTCGAGTCGAGTACATCCAAGCGAATGGGGATCTGAGTGGTGGCTTTGGCTTCCATAGTGTTTCCCTAGAGAGTAGCTAAACTGCAAAAATGGTTCACTGCGAACTGCAGGTCACTTCATTTGGCGAACGCTGTCGGTCACTTCCACATCGAAGTTTTCACGGATGCGAATGATGCTACGGCCTTTAACGTCTTTGATGTTCGAGATGTAAGAGCCCGACGGCTTGTTGTAGAGCCCGTCGATGTTGGCGCCTTCGAAGTCGTAGGTCGTTTTCTTTTTGTACTTGATCGTCGTGTTGCCCTTTTTCTCGGTCACGTAATCGGAATCGTTTCCTGCCGCCGGCGCTTTTGCGGGCTCGCGGTCATCACCAAATACGGACAACGGGGCGAGAAGCCCCAAGAGGGTCAACAAGATAGATCCAATTTGCAGGAGTTTAGGCATGATGGGGGACCCTTCTATTTTATCTCCAATTTTGAATGAATTCGTGGGCCTTTGCGCTTTCTTTTCCGCCGCGCTGCAGATAACGCTTCATCAGCTCGGCCGCCTCATCCTTGCGCTTCAACCGGTTCCCAAGAAGCACCGCATCGTTGTAAAGAACGGAGGTCGCTTCCTTGTTATTGCTAAGGTGCTCGCCGTACACGGCGTGCGCTTCTTCCAGCTTGCCCAATCCTTCCAACGCAAGCCCCAAGCCGAGCGACGCGTCTTCGAACGACGAGTCGACCTCACGGGCCCGGGCGAATACTTTCTCGGCGTCGGCCCAGCTGCGGCTTTGTAAGTAGATCGAACCCAAGTTCACGAGCGGTGCGGCCGAGGCCGGCTCGGCCTTAATCGCGCGCTCGAGGTAATCGAGAGCAAGGATACGATTCTTCTCTTTGAGCGCGAGAAGCCCTAGGTTGTTCAGCACGGGCGCCTGCCAGGGAAAATCTTTTTCCTTTTCGAGCTGCCGGTACAGGTAACCCGCTACCTCTTTGCGTCCGGCGCGCAGGTGCAAGCCCGCGAGCACGAAGACCGCCTTCTTGTCTTTGGGGTTCTTGCCCAGGTACTCGCGAATACGGCGTTCGGCGAGCGGCCCTTGGCCCGCGGCGCCGATGGTGGCCACGTACTCCAGGAATGCCTCACTGTCCGACATCTCCGGAATCTTACCTTCCCACTGGGCCGCGCGATTCTCGGCGACGGTGCGGTTGGGTTCGAACTGGTTCTCCAGATCCCCTTCCATCCAGGCTAGGTGACGGATGACGGAGGTGGGAGCCGGCTGCTCGGAAACGGGCGGCGTGTACTTACTCGCACAGCCAACCAGCACCACTACGGGCAACAAGACTAATGAAGTTGAAATTTTCATCGGTTCGCAACCTCCGCATTGGGGGGACGGGTGCTCCAGTAGGAAGGAGTGGGGAAACGGCCCGAAAGTTCCGGTTCACCCTTTTTCACCATGTCGAAACACTTACGCGCAAACTCGTTCGCCACGTGGAACTGTTGTCCGCGCTCCATGCAAAGCTTCAGGTTCTCGGTCTTCTTCTCTTCCACCGGCTTGATGCGCGTGGTGTAGATGGCCTGCAAGCTCTTTTCGGTATCCGCCTTGAGCTCACCCTGATACTTCGCCGGAATTGCGATGCCGCGGAATGACTGCGCGTAATCGCCGAATGCGTTGGCCCGTTCGTACAGCGCGGCCACACCCCATTCCGGTACACCGAGCGCGATGACCTTCTCGTAGGATTCCACGAGTTGAGTCAGTAGCTTCTCTTTGCGCTTCATCAAATAGATCAGGTCTTCGGGCGGGAACCGCAGTTTAATTTCAGCATACTTCTCGCGCTTGGGGGCGGAAGCCTGGAAGATCGCTTCGGCTACGTAGTAGGCGGTATAACCACTAAGCTTTGCGTCCTTTGCCGACTCGTACTGATACTTCAGCTCACGCAGCACACCGTTCTTCTCGGTTACCTTACCGGCAATGTCGTACTGCCGAGCTAGCTCGGCCGTGTAACGCATCTTTTCTTCGGTGCCGCGGGCATCACGCGCCAAGCGGCGCAGCGAAGCCGCCATCTTGTCGAACTGGCCCATGCGGCGGAAGATCTTTGCCTGGCTTTCTTGAATCGCCCGGCGCTCGGCCTCCGGAACCGCGCGGTCCGCTAACACTTCGTTATAGAGGCCGTTGGCGGTCTCGTTTTTTTCCAGCAGTTCGGCAAACACGGCCGCATTGTAGAGCGCCTTCTTCGATTCCGCGTTCTTGGGGAAGCGCTTACGGAAATCCGAGAACAGCTTCTGCGCCAACTCGAAATCATACTGCTGCTCGGCCAGCCGCGCCTGAGACAGCATCAGCTTTTCCGTGTATTGCGACTTGGGATACTTCGCCACGAACATCTGCGAGGCCTGCGACGCTTTGACGGTCTCGCCCCCTTTTTCGTAGGAAACCACCGCGTTGTAGAGCGACTTTTCGGCCAGGCTACCATTGGGATTCGCCCGGTAGACCGCAAGGTACTGATCCCCGGCCTCGGCCCACTTGGATGAGGCTTCGACTTTCTCGATGGACTTAAAGCCAACCTCGGCCACGATCTGTTTCAGCTCTTCTTTGAACTTGGAGTCGCCCAAGCCCTGAACCTGTGAGAACTCGACCGCCGTTTTACCGAGCGACTCGTAGTCTTTCTTCACGTTATAGATGTCGAGCACGAGATGCGCGGCGGTTTGCGCCGTGCGGTGCTTGGGATGCTTCAATGCCAGCTCTTTCAGCTGAGCTTGCGCCATATCGTAGTGGTGTCGTCGATAATAGATGGCGGCTACACGAAAACGCACATCCACCACGCGGTCACCTTGCGGGTACTCCGTGATGTAGTAGTTAGCGACTTCGATAAAGCGTTTTTCGCCTTCCGGAATCTCTTCCGGCTCTAGGCTTACCGTCTTCATCTTCTCCGGAGTCAGGCGCTCGATCTTGCCCTGGCGGGCCGTCATCTGGTCCAGAGCCTCCAGCGCGCTGTAAACGGCTTCGTCCGTACGCTTGTCTTTGGGCGGGACTTTCGCGGCATCCATGTAGGAGCTCGCGGCGTCGATAAACTTGTTCTGTTCGTAGTAAACTTCGCCGCGATAGAAGGCGATGTTCTTACGCGAGGGATGATTGGGGAACCCGCTCAGGATCGCGTTGTACAGGCGAAGGGCGTAAACGTACTGGCCCTTGTTTTTGCTCTTCTGCGCCGACTGGTGCAAGAACAGCGCGGCCTTCTCGGCCTCGGTCTGCAGATTGTTCTGCGCGGCCTTCATCTCGGCCGGTTTGCTGTCTCTATATTTATCGGCCCAGCTGCTCTTCTCGCCGTATCGTTCGCACGCCGTTTCCATCGTCTTCACGGCTTGCTCGGTGCGGCCCAAGCGATTCATCGAGTCGTAAAGGCCCATCGCGAAGTTCGGAGCTTCGAGCGAGTCCGGATACTCTTCGAGCAACCGGGTGTAAGCCTTGGCCGCCGGGATATCGCGGGCCTTCGAACGCAGGATATCAGCGATGAGACGCAGGTTCTCCAGCATCTTGTCGCGGCCCACCTTATCGGCGAAGTACGACGAGGCTTCTTCCACGGCTTCCACTTCGGCGAAGAAAAGCACCAGGTCCTTAAGCGCCTGCTCGCGCAGGTTGAACTTCGACTTTTCGGTCGCCCCGGCAAGCATCTCGACTACGGCCTGCATTCCCGCCAAGCCTTTGCGGGGCTGGTTCAGATTGAGATCGCACCAGGCGATCTTATAACGGGCGTACGGGAACAGCGGCGAGTCTCCCCGGTGCAGCAGAATGCTGTACTTGGCTAAAGCGTCGCGGAACTTGGTCTTCTCAAAATAGTAGTCGGCCAGATAAACCACGGCCTCTTCAAACTTGCGGCTACGCGGGTACTGGCGGATGACCCGCTCCAGGTAGCGAACACCGTTCGGCTTGTCGCTTTCCATCTCTACGAAGCCGATGAAGAACAAAACCTCATCCATCTTGGGGTGCTTCGGAAAGTCTTTCTCCAGTTTATAGAAAAGGCCCAGCGACTCACCCAGGTAGGATTTCGAACGCGTGCTATCGATGCGGGGCACCGCACCTTTGTAGTTCTTATCGAGCGCCTTTTTCTTCTCGAAATCCTGCAGCTCGGCCGAATAAAGCTCGGTCTCGCGGTAAGACAGCTCCATGTACTTTTCCGCGTACAGCTGGCCCAATCGTAGCAGCATATTGTCGCGGTTAGCCGTCATGCCCGCATCGAGCTCTTGGCGCAGCAGCTTGATGGCCTGGTCGCGCTTCTCGGACAAAAACGCCTCTTTAGCGAAGATGTACTCGCGCGCATCGACAGAACTCGTCTTCATCCGCACGTTTTTTCCCCGCACCGTAACGCGTGAGTTTTCAAACGCGAGGTTCGAGGTCACCGGCGACGAGTGCTTTCGCGGAAGGTCGAAATTTTCGTAGTCCTTAGTCTTGTTACCAGCGGCGATTGAGTTCACCGCGGCAACGAACATCAACGACGTGGCTAGAGCTCGGCTCATTAGCAATCCTTTAAAGGAATTAATTTATGCAGGCGCTTTCCGTGGTGTACACGAAGGCGCCCAGTTCATCGTCCCAGTACTCGCCCTTAAAGGGCCAAAATTGGTAACCCGAAGCCACCGAAGTCTCGACATCGACGACGCGTTTCGGCGGTAAGCCCTTGGCGTTCTCGATGAGCTCTTTCTCTCCGGTCACAATCTCTACCTTTAGGTAGTTCGCCTGCTCGCGCTGCTGCATCAGCTCTTGCAGCTTGCGCTTGTGGAGGCGCTGAATAGTGGTGCCGATCTCGAGCGACACCTGACGATCGGTTTCGTCGAGCAGCTGCGCCATCCGCACCATCTGCTCGTTACGACCATACTTGGCGATGTTGCGGCGTTCATCGCGCAGGATCTCAAGTACCCGCATCTGCTTCTTGATGCCGGAGTCGCGCTTGATGAAGCTCAAGAAAGAGCGGTTCATACCGCGATCCGTCTGCAACGCCTGGAAGTAACTGTCCGCTCCCTGCATCTTGCCTTGCTCGGCCTGCATCGAGCGCAGAACGGGGTCGTAGATGGTGAAGAACTGCGACAACGTACGGCGCATCTCTTCGTACTTGCAGAGCGAGTAAAGGATCGTAGCGCGCAGAATATAGCCTTCTCCCACTAGCTCTTCGCGATAGAAAGGTGAAAGCACGGTGTGGAGGTTACCCAAAGATACCGTCGTATCGTTCACGCGCATCAGCGGCCAGGCAGCTTCCAGCAGAATCGTGAGCCAGTGCGGCGAGGTGCTCAGGAACTGGGCATACAGTTCAATGGAACGTTCCAGGTCGCCGGTCGTATAGACCGTGCGGGCCAGGTTCAGACGCGCAAGCTCGGCGACCGGAAACAACTCCTTCTTTCCGCGCGACACGTCGACGACCTTGTCGAAGTAGACCGCGGCGTCACGGTAGTTCTTCTGTCTCGTCGCCACTACACCGAGGAAGAACAGCGAGCGGGGATAGAACTGGCTTTCCGGATGCACTCCCTTGAACGCGGCCGACGAGCTAGACAAGTCGCCCGATTCCAAGCGCGACACGCCCATCGCGTAGTTCGCGTAGGCACCTACCGACTGCGGGATGAAGTGCGAAGGTAGCTTATCCAGCAGCTTCCCGATGCGCTCCACCATATCTAGCTTGTCCGCTATGGTGACGGCGTTTCGGATGGCTTTATCGTAAATCTCGCGATTCTTATCGTCGGCGGTCAGCAGTACGTTACGAAAAGAGACGTAGCTCGAGTAGTAATGTCCCAGTTCGAACAGGGTGAGCCCCTGAAAATAGTAGGCCCGATTGCGGGAGCTGGCGTCACTGGAAGAGGCGATGGCCTGTGCAAAAAGATCGAGGGCGCGAACGTAGTTGCCGGTTTCGTAATTTTTCTTACCCAGTTCAAAGGCGGGCAAACGGCCGGAGCTGGGTGCGGCATGGGCCGTTACCGCCATTAGTAGGGCAATCATTACTGAACGCATTAGGGACCTCACTGAAGAAAAGCTCAATCCGCTTAGGGCATTTTGGGAATCCAGAAGCTTAACGATGCTGCAACGGAGTAGTTGTTACGGGTCGTGGTCTTGCCGGTACCGGGGTTCTTTTCCGTATAGATGTAGTCGCGGAACTCCACCTTCATCGAAAACCATTCCTTGAAGAAAACTCTCAAACCCAAGCCGGGGGCGAACGTGAAGTACGTGCTCGACTCCGTTTTCGCGAGTCCGGCATTCAAAGAAAGGTATGGTTCGATGTACGCGATCCAGTGCGACATCGTGGACGCCTTTCCGTACATCGGAGAAAACTGGATGCCGGGCGTGAGCATATAGAGCAGACGCTGAACGTCGGGCTTGATCTTCTTTGGGCCGGACTGGCTGGCGTTGATGTCGTCCGTGAAGCCCGTGAAGAAATCCTTGGTGTAAGTGAAGTCGAAAAGCTCTAGGGCAAACGCATCGTTCAAATGCAGCGTATAGCTCGCTCCGGCGAACAAGGTACGGCGAATGTCGCCGAAAGGGAGGCCGCCGAAACGAATCGGCGTAAGTTCGTGGCGGAAGTTTTTCTTCGTGTACTTTTTCTGTACCACCACGACTTCTTCATTGGGGATGCTGCCGATTTCCACCAGCTGCTTTTCGATAACGTTCGAGTCGGCGTGCGCAGTCCACGGGGCCCACAACAAGCACAACAGAAGAATATAATTGTGTGTCTTCATCGAAGTTCGTCTTTGTGTGATTGAAAAATTAAGGGAACCGAAGGATATGGGCGCAAAAAACTGCGAACGATGCTCGTTCTAATTATAGGCCCTTGCTGGCTTTGGCGCCACTTTGAAGGAAACGTGGCACGCGAGAAAAACCGTCAGAAAATTGACGGCGACGTAGGATGCGCGGGGGCCTAAAATCTCTAGCACATGACATCCTTCGATCTGGATTACTTTCGTCACTGCGCCAAGCTCTCGCTATTGAAATCGCCTTTCCTGGAAGTGGGATCGGCAAAAGTGGAGAACGCGGCCGTCAACCTCTGCGACGTAGCCCGGGAGCTCGGAGTGAAAGAGGTCTTGGGCGCCGACCTAGATAAAGGTCAAGGGGTCGACCTCACCTGCGACTTCTCAGTGTCGGCCGAAGAGTTCGCAAAGCGGTGGACCCACGCGCCGTTCGGCACGGTGGGTATCTTCAACGTGCTTGAACATACCTACGAGCCTGCGCAGGTGCTGCGTAACGCCGTTCGGTGCGTGCGACCCGGCGGTACCTTGCTGGTCGTGGTGCCTACCGTATGGCCAATCCATCATTTCCCAAAAGATTACGTGCGGCTGCTGCCCGACTGGTTCGAAGAGTTTGCGGTTCGCTACCAGCTCACCGTGGTACCCGAAGCCTTCTGCTGGCTTTCGGAGTTCGGCCTGCTAACTATGAAAGAGCACTGGCAGATTCCCAACTACCAGTCCACTAAACGCGGTGGCGGAAGTCTGCGCTACTGGGCTAGCCGGCTCGCGCATACCGCTTTTCACACGTTCGGAAAATCACATTGGGCCACCCACGCCGCGATCGGCATCGCCTATCGGGTGCCGGAATGATTGCGCTCGCGGCTTTTCTGCCGGTGCTTTGGGGAAGCACGCAGATGGTGGATGAGCCGCTGTTCTTCGTTAAGGAGCACGAAGCGCAGAATCCGTGCGCGCATCTTCTCTTTGCGCCGACTTCCCCGCTTACGATTCGGGACTCCACCGGAAAAAAACTTTTCGAGCCGGGAAAAGATTACTCCTTCGCCCAGGGCGATCGCCGCGTATGCCTTAGTGCGGATAGTAGTATCCCGTACAAGAACCGCGCGGAACTTTATCCGCCGCGAAAGGCCCCGGGCTCGATCGACAAGCACAAGAGCGGCACGACCAACCTGCTCTTCTCCGAGAAGGATCGCCTGGCCGAGCTACAGGTTTCCGCTTCCTATCAGCACAAGGCCAACGAGGAAGGTCGTCCATCGCCGCCAACCGGCTTACTCAATCTAGCCGCTTTCAAAGGCAAAGACCCGGTCAAGTTCAGCTTTCTCGGCGACAGCATCTGCCGCGGGATGGGTTCCACGCACGGAGGCTTTGCGGAGCGCTTCGTGGCCGAGCTGGAGCGAAGGTTCCACAAGAAGATCACGTTTGAAAACTTCTCATTTCCCGGCGACACCTCCGAAAGTGCCAAGCATTGGCGTGAGCGCGCCAACGCCGCCAAGCCTCATCTCGTCATAATTGCTTACGGCGCGAACGACTCCGGCTCTCCGGCGGCTTACGGCGCCAACATTCGCCAAACTATTCAGGCAATGCGAGCGCAAAACCCGGCTGCCGAATTCATTCTGGTCTCGCCACTTTTGGTGAATCCCGAATGGCATCACGCCAACGAGCCTTTACAAGCTCAGTACCGGGCTGAGCTCCGGCAGCTACAGGGGCCCGGCGTGATTTTTGCGGACGTGGGATCGGTATGGAAGTGGGCGACGGAGAAGAAGAAATTTTTGGATCTCACCAGTAACGGGGTCAATCACCCTAACGATTTTGGCCACCGGCTCTACGTCGAGGTTCTTCTGGAAACGCTTTCGGCGAAACCTCCGGGCGGGAAGTAGCTTTCACTTTCAGGAACGGCCGCTCGACGAACCAGTAACTCAAAGTACTCACCACCACCACCGCCATCGCCACCACGAAGACAATGGACCAATAAGCCCCGTTGCTTAGCGAAGCTACTGGCCAGCGTGAGTTCACGAAACCCATCGCGGCAAACAGCACCACGCCGTGAAGCACGTAAAGGCTGTAGCTAACCTTGCCGAGTAGCTGGGCGCCGCGACTAGTGAGCCCCCCGAAGAGCGAGTTGCCCATCGCCACGGGGAAGAAGAAAAACAGCAACCAAAGCCGATTGATTAACAAGGTCAGCGGGCCGTTAGAGGTTTGAAAGCCAATGAACGCCATCGCCAACGACAGCAAGGCTAGCGTCGCACACGTCTTGGATCGGTACCAATCAGACGCCGGAAGTGTTTTCTTCAGGTAGCTCGCTAAAATTCCTACGCCAAACCCGGTGGCCATGTAGGTGAGGTAACCCAGCACCATGTTGGCCTCGCGTCCCAATGTTCCTTGGGCGACGGCCTCCGCGAGAACGAAGCGGCGCAGACCGACGTATAGGACCACGAGCCCCGCTAGCATCCCCAGCACGCGCGAGCCTTTACGAAACCAACGCAGTAGCGGAAGTGAGAAATAAAAGGTCCACTCATAGTAAAGCGTCCAAGCGATGGCGGCGTTAAACACCTGACCGTGAATCGCCTGGTTAATCGCGGGGAAAGTCATCCACGGCATGCCGAAGGCCAGCCAGGCCGCAGCGTCCACGGCGATCTTTCCGAACGAGTCCCGCATGGCGAATCCGCCGTAACCCAGCGAGAAGAAGAGTACGAACGCCACCGAGAGGTAGTAAGCGGGAAGGATACGTCGCATCCGCGCAGCAAAGAACGCCTTGAGTGGAAACGCGTCGCCGTAATTTTGAATCTGATTCCAAAACAGAAAGCCCGACAGAAAGAAAAACAACAACACCGGCAACGTTCCGAGATCCCGCAGCACGGGCAACGTAGAGGCGACCCACTCCCCTTTTTCCCAGAAGTGCTGGTGCACGGCCGCGTGGCTGTAAAACACCGCAAACGCGAGGTACCCGCGCAGACCATCCAACGGCAGCATACGACCACCGGAACCCAGCATGGCCACGTCACCCAAAAAGCGAACGCGCCAGCAGGCAACCTCCACCAGGGCAAAGAACAGGGCCGCCGCCAAAAACGGAAAGCCTAGGGCTGAAAAGAGGGGATCCACGCTCTATGCTTATCGGCAGCTCCCGCTAGCCCCGATAGCGGCCCCCCCTCTAACCTTGCTGTTGGTCTTCGACGCCACTTGTAATAGTGTCTCGGCCCAAGAAGGCTCTTTATATTGATGCCTTGAGCGGAGGTCCCGTGAGTCAAACATTCGAAGGCAACATGGTGTGGCACGAAGGCAAGATGGTTCCTTACGAAAAGGCCGCGGTCCCGCTGATGTCGCATACCCTGCACTACGGAACCGGCGCCTTCGAGGGCATTCGGGCCTACAAAACCAAGAATGGCCCGGCCATCTTCCGTGCTCAGGAGCACTTCGAACGGCTGGTCGACTCGGTGAAAGCCTTCGGCGGCACGCTGAATTTCAGCCCGGAGCAGATGATCCAGGGGGCCATCGAGGTCATCCGCGCCAACCGCTTCGAAGAGTGCTATCTGCGCCCGATTGCGTACCTCGACGACTCGAACCGGGGGCTGAAACTCCCCCCCGCGCCTAAGTTTCTCATCAGTATGGTGGCCTGGAACTGGGGAAAATACCTAGGGGACGATGCCCAAAAGCTGGGAATTCGGGTCAAAACCTCGTCTTTCCGCCGTGCGGACGTCAGCAGCAGCTTGCCCGCCGCAAAGATTACCGGGGCTTACCTCACTTCCGTGTTGGCCCGCAAAGAGGCTAACGACAATGGCGCCGACGAAGGCCTGCTGCTCGATGCTCACGGCCATGTAGCCGAAGGTTCAGGGGAAAACCTGTTCGCCGTGAAAAACGGAAAACTTTTCACGCCGCATACCATGTCGATTCTGCCCGGCATCACCCGCCAGTCGGTGGTCGAGATGTGCCAAAGCCTGGGGCTATCGGTCGAAGAAAAGAACATGACCCGCAACGACCTTTACCTGGCGGACGAGCTGTTCTTCACCGGCACCGCCGTGGAGGTCACCCCCATCCGCGAAGTCGACGGTCGCCCGGTCGGCAAGTCGGCCCCGGGGCCGATTTCCAAAAAACTCGGCGAGCTGTTCTTCTCGATTGTGGAAGGGCGCAACGACAACTTCCGCAAGTGGCTCACTTTGGTCCAAGGGTAAGGCTTTACGGGGCTAACGCACGACGGCCAACGCTTGCTTTCTTTTTCAAAACGGCTACATTTCATTTGAGCCATGTGTCTACTTTTCAAATTTCGTTTCTCCTCTCCCGAATGATTTTCTCAACTTCTCTCTTTAAATCATGAGTGCCGTAGTCGTTACTTTGCCTGATGGGTCCATCCGCGAGGTGGCCGCGGGAACGACGCCGCTTCAGATTGCGGAGAGCATCGGCCCTCGTTTGGCCAAGGTCACCATCGCGGCGAAGGTCGACGACAAAGAAGTCGACGTTTATTACCCGATGACCAAAAGCTGTCGGCTGCAGCTAATCACCAACAACGCCAAGGACAAGGCCGGTCTCGAGGTGATTCGTCACTCCACCGCCCATCTCCTCGCCCACGCGATCAAAGAGATGT
Organism: Bdellovibrionota bacterium; assembly: GCA_041736915.1. GTDB lineage: Bacteria > Bdellovibrionota > FAC87 > UBA2466 > UBA2466 > JBGSST01. The sequence continues at coordinate 11,196 of JBGSST010000330.1, read as the reverse complement.
TCCCCACGGCGCAGATTACGATCGGCCCCGTTATCGAAGACGGTTTTTACTACGATATCGACTGCCCCAAGCAGCTCACCCCGGAAGACCTTCCGGCCATCGAAAAGAAGATGGAAGAGATCGCCGCACGCAACATGAACGTGATGCGCGAAGTGTGGGACCGCCCCAAAGCGGTGGCTTACTTCAAGGGCATCAACGAGATTTACAAGGCCGAGATCATCGAAGGCCTGCCCGCCAATGAAGAGGTTAGCCTCTACAAGCAGGGCGAGTTCATGGATCTCTGCCGCGGCCCCCACATCCCGAACACGGGGAAGCTGGGCAAGTTCAAGCTGCTGACGATTGCCGGCGCTTACTGGCGCGGCGACGAGCGGAACAAGATGCTCCAGCGCATCTACGGTACCGCTTTCGCCACCAAAGAAGACCTCGATCAGTACCTTTTCCGTCTCGAAGAGGCGAAGAAACGCGACCACCGTAAGCTTGGCCCCGAGCTGGGACTATTCACGTTCCTGCCGGCCGCGCCGGCGATGCCGTTTTATCTGCCCAAGGGTACGATGCTCTACAACAACCTCGTGCAGTACATGCGCGATGAAATCCTGGCGGCGGGATACGACGAAGTGATTTGCCCTCAGATCATGAGCAACGAGCTGTGGAAGACCAGTGGCCACTGGGACAACTACCGCGACAACATGTTTTTGATCGGCAACGAAGCCACCGAAGAGGGTGAGGCGCAAGAGCCCACCGCCGGTCTCAAGCCGATGAACTGCCCTGGCCATTGCGCCCTGTTTGCGTCGACAAAACACAGCTACCGCGAGCTCCCGTTGCGCGTGGCCGAGTTCTCGCGCTTGCATCGCAACGAGCGCGCCGGCGTGACCCACGGTCTGCTACGCACGCGTTCGTTCAGCCAGGACGATGCCCATATTTTCTGCATGCCCGACCAGCTGGAAAGCGAAGTCGCGGCGTTGATTCTGCACACTTACAAGATTTACGACGTGTTCGGTTTCCACGACATCGAAGTGAAACTGGCCACCCAGCCGGAAAAATCGATGGGCACCGCCGAAGAGTGGCGTAAGGCCGAAGAGATGCTCGCCCGCTGCTTGCGGACCGCGGGCAAGCCGTTCGACGTTTTGAAGGGCGAAGGCGCTTTCTACGGCCCGAAGATCGAGTTCCACGTAAAGGACTCCCTCGGCCGCAGCTGGCAGTGCGGAACGGTTCAGCTGGACCCCAACCTGCCGGAACGTTTCAAGCTCGAGTACATCAACTCGAACAACCAGGCCGAGCGCCCGATCATGCTTCACCGCGCGATCCTGGGCAGCATCGAACGCTTCATGGGTATTTTGATCGAGCACCACAATGGCCACCTGCCGCTGTGGATTAGCCCGGTGCAGGCCAAAGTGATCAGCGTCAGTACAGATCAAAACGATTACGCCGCGGAGCTAGGCAAAACGTTGAAGGCCCACGGCCTCCGTGTCGAGACCGACCTGCGCTACGAAAAGCTAGGCGCCAAGATTCGTAATGCTCAGCTGGAGAAAACCCCGCTGATGCTCGTTATCGGAGCCAAGGAAGTGACCGAAAAAACACTTTCCTGCCGGCTTTCCACGGGAGAGAACCTCCCCGCGATGACCGTCGACCAGTTTTTGGAATTTTTGAAACCCAGGCTAAAACCGGGCTTCAAAGCAGAAGTGAAACCCCAATAGGAGAGGACGACTATTAATCCCCGAGGACCGCAAGATAATACCCGTATCAATCACCGTATCCGTGCGCGCGAAGTTCGCGTCATTGGAGCCGATGGCGCCCAGCTGGGCGTCATGGAAACCCGGAAAGCGTTGGAACTGGCCATGCAGGCAGGCTTAGACCTGGCTGAAGTGTCCCCCACCGCCAACCCCCCGGTCTGTAAGATCCTGGACTACGGTAAGTACAAGTACGAACTGAAGAAAAAGGCCAAGGTCTCTAAGAAGAATCAGGTCATCATTCTGCTTAAAGAGGTCCAGTTCCGGCCTCAAACCGACGTTCACGACATCGATTTCAAAACGAAGCACATCCTCCGTTTCCTCGGCGAAGGAAATAAGGTGAAGGTTTCGGTCCGCTTCCGCGGCCGCGAAGCGAGCCACGCTGACTTGGGTTACGTCTTGTTGCGTCAGATTGTGGAGATAGTGGGAGCCTCGGCTACGATCGAGCAGAACGCTAAGATGGAAGGCAAGATCCTGTCTCTCATCATGGCGCCCGCCACGAAAGCGGCGGTCAAAAGGCCTTCGGCAACCACGTCGACGGCAGCCCCCGCGGGAGCTTCGGCTAAGGCTACGGCTCCGGCCTCTGCGTCGGCCGCGAAGGCTCCAGCTCCGGCTGCTAAGGTCCCAACGAAAGCTCCGTAAAAGTCCCGTGCTGAAAGAAGAGCAGTTTGCTCTCAGCAAAAAATCGGGTAGAACTTTCGACTCGTTTTAGCGGCTTTTGTGTGTCGCCCGGCCTATTTTATGGTCCGCTTGTCGCGTCAAATCGTTGACAGGGTTGGAGCATCGGGTATTGTAGGGCAAACCGCTAATATGGAAGGCGAATTTTTGCCTGACCGGCTTCGGGGCGGCCAGTAATCCTGGACCCTAAGTTGCGGAAATAGTTTAAGAAGGTATTAGGTTGTTATGCCCAAGTTGAAGACTAATTCGAGCGCTAAAAAACGGTTCGTCGTTATGGGTTCCGGCCGCATCAAGCGCGCCAAGGCCTTCGCCAATCATATTTTGGAACACAAGTCGTCCAAGCAGGGACGCCGCCTCCGTAAGACGGAGATGGTGGATAAGTCCAACTTGCGCCAAGTGAAACGTATGTTTGAAGGCAGAAGCTAAGTTTTAGCCAAAGCTTTAAAGCAGGAATTAAGTAGGAAGATAAGATGCCCAGAGTAAAACGTGGCCCGGCGGGGAGAAATAAACGCAAAAAGTTATTGGAGCGCGCCAGTGGTTTTTTCGGCAGTGCTCGCAAATCGGTAAAGATAGCGCGCGAATATACGAACCGTGCGGATCGCTATGCTTTTCGTGATCGCCGGGTTCTGAAGCGCGAAATGCGCTATCTATGGCAAATTAGAATCAATGCTGCTTGCAGGCTTCACAACGTGAGCTATTCCAGATTTATTCATGGCTTGAAAAAGGCCAACGTGGAATTGGATCGTAAGATTTTGGCGGAGATTGCCGTTAAAAATCCCGATCACTTTACTCGCCTAGTGGAGATTGCGCAGCCTAAGGCTGCATGATCGACAACATTCAACGGCTTCGTGAAGAGGCTAAGGTACAGATTTCTGATGCTCCGACGTCTGAGGACTTGGAACGGCTACGCGTTCACTACCTCGGGAAGAAGGGTATTCTCACGACCTATCTTCATCAGCTCAAGGAGTTGACCCCAGATCGCCGCAAGGAGATGGGGGCTCTGCTCAATGAGACCAAGGGTGAGTTCGAAGGCTTTTTGACCCGCCGTCAGCAAGAGTTACGGCGAGTCGAGCTCGAGAAGGCTTTGTCGGAGACCTCTCCGCTGGACCTGACTCTGCCTGGCCGTTTGGCCGTGGCCGAAGGCTCTTTTCACCCGGTTACCAAGATTTTGGGGCTGATGACCTCGGCGATGAAGCGCATCGGCTTTTCGATGGCGTTTTCCAACGAGGTCGAGACGGAGTTTTACAACTTCGAAGCCTTGAACACCCCGGCTGACCACCCTGCCCGCGACATGCAGGACACTTTTTACATCAACCAGCCCGTTTTGCTTCGTTCGCACACGTCGCCGGTTCAGATCCGCACGATGAAGGCCCACAAGCCGCCCCTACAGGTGATGGCTTTCGGCCGCGTGTACCGTTCCGATTTCGACGTGACCCACACGCCGATGTTCCACCAGTTCGAAGGTTTGATGGTCGATAAGAACATCTCCTTCGCCGACCTGAAGGGAACTCTTCACCACCTCGTGAAGCACATTTTCGGGAATCGCCCGTTGCGGTTCCGGCCAAGCTATTTTCCGTTCACCGAGCCTAGCGCCGAAGTCGACATGCAGTGTTTTCAGTGCAGCGGCAAAGGCTGCCGTTTGTGCAAACGCACCGGCTGGTTGGAGATCGGCGGCTGCGGCATGGTTCATCCGAACGTTTTCCGTTCGGTAGGCTACGATCCGGACCGCTATACCGGTTACGCTTTCGGCATGGGTATCGAGCGCATCGCGATGCTTAAGTACGGAATCGACGACTTGCGCTCCCTCTTTGAAAACGACTACCGAATGCTGGAGCAGTTCTAAATGTTGCTCTCCCTGAACTGGCTGAAGGATCACCTCCAGAAGCCTGACGTTAAGTTTGATCCCAAAGAATTAAGCGAAAAACTCACTATGCGCGGCCTGGCCGTGCAATCCATTCAGCAGCCCAAGGGCGGGTTGGACGGAGTGATCGTGGGCAAGATCGTGAAGATCGAAAAGCACCCGAACGCGGATCGCCTGCAGGTGACCAAGGTCGTGGTGTCGGCCGAAGCGGATGCCGAACAGCTTCAGATCGTTTGCGGCGCGAAGAATATTGCCGAGGGGGACTTGGTTCCCGTGGCGATGATTGGTGCGATGCTGCCTGGCGATTTGGAGATTAAACAGTCTTCGATTCGCGGCGTGGACAGCTTCGGTATGCTTTGCTCGGGTAAAGAGCTTGGCATCAGCGGCGACCACGAAGGAATTTTGGGACTGCCCCGGCATGCGCACATCGGTGAGCCGGTGGCCCGCCTCCTCGGACACCATACCGAAGAAGATACGATTTTCGAGTTCGAGCTCACGCCTAACCGTGGCGATTGCCTTTCGGTTATTGGTCTGGCGCGCGAGATTGCGCCTCTGCTGCGCACGAAGCTGAAGGAGCCCAAGCCGGGTCGCTTCCGCACGTCGCCGCACCGGACGTCGTCGATCATCAAGGTCGACATCGACAGCCCCGAAGTTTGCCCGCGCTACGTAGCCCGTGTGATGGACACCTTGAAGGTGGCCGAGAGCCCTGACTGGATGCAGGCTCGCCTGAAGGCCGTAGGCATTCGCCCGATCAACAACATCGTCGACGTGACCAACTTCGTAATGATTGAAACGGGGCAGCCGTTGCATGCGTTCGACCTGCGTAAGCTGCAGTCGGGTGGCGTACGCGTAGGTGAGTGTAGGGCGGCCATGCCGTTTACGCTGCTTACGGGACAAACCGTTCAGCTCGAGCCCGGCGACATTTTGATCTTGGATGGCGATCGTCCAGTGGCTTTGGCCGGCATCATGGGCGGCGAAAACTCGCAGATTTCTGACGACACCAGCTCCATCGTGCTGGAAAGCGCCGTTTTCCCGGCGACCCGCATCCGCCGCACGGCGAAGCGCTTGGGTTTGTCCACGGACTCTTCTAAACGTTTTGAAAAAGGCTGCGACATCCGCATGGTGGATCTCGCCAGCGAACGGGCCGCGATTTTGTTGCGCGATACTTTCAACGCCAACGTTTATCACCCGCCCATCGACACCAATGAAACGCCGTCGACGGACAAGTCGATTGCGCTCGATATGCGCGACGTGCGCAAGGTGATCGGCATTCCGGATTTGACCACCGAAGGCGTGATGGAGCTGTTTGATTCCATCGGTATTTCGACGGTTCGTAAGTCGACGAACGTTCTCACCGTTAAGGTGCCGACCTTCCGTCCCGACATCCGCGAGAGCGTGGACCTCATCGAAGAGGTCGTGCGGCTGAACGGATACGCGGCGGTTCCGTTGAACTACCCATTGTCGTTCGCGATGTACGATCGGTTCGACGAAGGCACCTTCGAGTTCGAACAAAAGGCGCGTACCGCGCTGGTGGGCTTGGGCTTCCGGGAAACCATTCACTATAGCTTTACGTCGGAAGACACTTTGGGCCGCTACGGTTTTCTGCACGAGAACCAGGTTCAGCTCAAAAATCCCATCTCGGAAGAGATGAAGATTTTGCGGACCAGCCTGCTTCCGTCGTTGTGCGAAACGTATCGTTTCAACAAGAACCGCAAGGCCACCAACATTCGCATTTTCGAAGTGTCGCGCAGCTTTTTGTCCGACGCCCGTGAAGAGACCGGCGTAAAAGAGACCGCGCTCGTTTCGGGGCTCATGTCGGGACAAGCCACGCCGGCCTTCTGGACCAAAACGGATGAGCCGCTGGACTACTTCCACGCCAAGGGCGTAGCCGAAGCTTTGGTTCGCCAGCTGACGACCGTACGCCTGTCGTACGAGCCGCCTACGAATTCCCGATTGATTCACCCTAATCGCGGCGCGGTCATCAAGATCGGCCACCGCGAAGTGGGCTTGGTCGGTGAGCTGCACCCGCACATTCTCAATAACGTCATGGAGACGGATGAGTCGGTAGTGGTGTTCGAGCTGAACCTCGAGGCGTTGAAGCGTTTCGAGAAGAACAATATTCGTTTCAAGCCGCCCTCGAAGTATCCGTCGGTTGAAGTCGATGTCGCCCTGCTGGTGGACAAGAGTGTTACCGCGCAGACGATCACCGACACCATCACCGGAACGGTTAAGGGACTTTTGACCCGTACCGACGTGTTCGACGTGTACGAGGGAAGCAATATTCCCGAAGACAAAAAGAGCGTCGCCGTGCGAATGACCTTCGTTTCTACCGAGCGGACCTTGCTCGATGGCGAAGTGAACGAAGCCAAGGGGCTCATTACTAAGGCGCTGTCCGAGAAGCTCGGCGCCCAGCTTCGCGCGTAAACATCACCTCGGCCGTCGTGCCGCGGGGGTTGTTCTGACCGGCGTTTGCACGGGCTTGCGTTCACCCTTTACGCCCAAGTCGTCTGGGTAGTCCAAAGCCATCTGGTGCAGCCCATCTATCTCGACGGGGCCGTACTTGCGAAGATCGGGAGCTATGGAATCGCGAATCAGCTCCATCCCTTTATTGAGCTGATCCACGACCATCGGTTCGCTACGGGAGATCTGGGTGGAGGTTACGCTGGATGAAATCTGAACCTTGGTGACCTGCAGCTTACCCTGGCGGTCGCGCGTGGCGGTCAGCTGAAATCCCTGGAAACGATGGAGCATCTCTTCCGTAAAGCTGTCCTGCTTTCGGTTGAAATGCAGATTCTCCGCGACCGTGTTTAACTCTTGTACGAGATCGAGAGCCAATAGCCCCGTGCCGATATCGCCCTTCTGCTCCAACTCTCGGATCACCCGGTGGAGATCGCGCGCTTCGGTTTCGACGACCGAGGCGATGGCGTCTTTATGGTGAATATTGTTACCGACTATCCCCACTCCGGTGCGCCAAAGAATCGCCCGCATTTTTCCATCGGGATCAAAATACAAAAGCCCCTTGGCACCGTGTTGGTCGGGATGGTCGGTATCGTACTGATGCGCGAAGAGGTTCTCGATATTGTCGGCGGTGACGGAAGAGTAAGTTCGTTCGGTTGTCCGATCCCAAACTCCCTCCTTATTCTTTTTATCCAGAGGGCGGCTAACCTCTTCGATGCGAAACCCATGAAACAGGCGCTTGTACGTGCGCATAGTCGGCAGACGGCTATTGAACAGACTCAACACCAGCAGGCACGTCGAGATCGGCGCCCGAAAGCTGTAGACGTCGGGGAGTCGCGTAACGGGTTCGCCGCGCCGGGACAGCTCGGCTTCCACAAAAGTTGGCTCGGCTAACAGCGGTGGCGCGGGAAGCCAAAGTAGGCAAGCCAGCACGAAGAAATGGCTCGTGGCTCGCGTTTTTTGGCGAAGGGCAGTCATCCCTCCATTGTCCCAGTTTTGGGGCATTTTTTTCAAATAAGCACAAATGGAATACAATACGGGCAGTTAGGCTCGACTGGAGGAATACATGGCAAACAACAAGGTTTCGATCCCGTCCTCGTCCGAAAAGCAGAGCTATAAGTTTTTGCTCGATGCCGCGCTGGCCCGAAAGCGTGAACAAGAAGAGCGCGCGGCCGAAGAGCAGCGCCGCTTAGCCGCGGAAGAAAATCGCGAAGAAGAAAAGTTTGCCGAGTCACTCGACGAAACCCAAGACGAGGCCGACTACGAAGACGAAGAGGCGGACGTGGAGCCGGAAGACGAGGATGAGGACGAAGACGTTGAAGAGTCTGACGAAGATTTTGACGACGAGAGCGAGGAAGAGGACGAAGAAGAGTCCGACGAGGATGAGTCCGACGAGAGCCACGATGAGGCTGAAGACGAAGACGACGAGGAAGAAGAAGTGGAGTCCGAGGAAGAGCCCCAGATCCACGCTCCGGCCCGGCAGGAAGAGATGGATTTGACTCCGGCCGAGTCAGCGGAAGATGAGACCGAAGAAGAAAAGCCAGCGGGCCCCATCTCCGTGCCCGAAGGTAAGAACTACTTTCGCATTGGCGAAGTCGCCGAACTGCTGCGGGTAGAGCCTCACGTGCTGCGTTACTGGGAAAGCGAGTTCTCGCAGATCCGCCCCACCAAGTCGGGCGGCCAGCGGGTTTACAACCGTAAAACGGTCGAGAGCCTGGTCGAGATTCGCCGGCTGCTCTACGACCAGGGCTTCAGCATCCACGGGGCCCGTAAGCAGCTAAAAGAGTTCCGCGGACCCAAAAAGCAGGAAGCCCCCGTACAGGTGGTGGGCATGCCCCGCGAAGAGCTGGTGGCCTTGGAAAAAGGGCTTCGCGAGCTTATCCGATATGCGGAGAGTAACACCGCGTTTTAACGGGTAAAGCTGCGCGTCATTTAGGCCGATAAGTCATGGCGTGTCCTTACAAAGCCAAAAGATAAAGAAGATCGGTCGCGCGGTCTTGAAGATCCGCCAGCGCGAAGAAAACGCGGTTTCCAAGACCGAGCTTTTCTTTCTGCGTTTGGGCCGCTGGGCCACGATGCTGGCGCACGAGCTTTTCAAAGACGAAGTTAAGATTCGGGCCGAATCACTATCGTTCCTGATGGTCTTCTCGCTGCTACCGCTCATCGCGGGCGGCTTCTTTCTGTTCAACATCTTCGCCAAGTTCGGATTCGTGCAAGATGCTTTGCGTGGCGCGATAGATAATCTGCTGCTCAGCATTCCGTACGAACACCGCGAGATCGTTTCCCAGTACGTAACCCAGTTCGCCAACACTTACTGGGACTCGGTTTCGTCAAAGAGTGGATCAATCGGTATCTTCGCCCTCTTCATCTTGCTGTGGGTGGGGCTGTCTACCTTCAACAACATCGATCGCACCCTCAACCATATCTGGTCATCGCACCGCGAGCGGCCGTTCTTCGAGAAGTTCCGTAACTTCCTCGTAACGATGGTGTTAGCCCCAATCGTGCTGGTCTCGGCCCTTTCGATTCCGCTCATCTTGCTCAAGATGGATATCGGCGCGTTCGTGGTGGAGAAGTTCCCGTTGATTCCGTTTCTGGTGAACGCCCTGCTCTTTCCTTTGCTGGGCTGGCTAACCTTCACCCTTATCTACAAGTACACTCCGGTAAGCGGTGTGCGCTGGAAATCGGCATTCTTTGGAGCCATGTTCTCCACGGCGTCCCTGCAAATCGTGAACTCCGCGATGCAGCTGTACTTCCGATACGGCACCAACAGCGCTTACGGCAAAGCCGCGGTGGTACCGCTGATTCTTTTTTGGATCTATCTCATGTGGCTCGTGCTCATTCTGGGGGCCGAAGTGAGCTACCTCATGCAAACCGACGTGGAAGCATTCGAAGACCCGGATGCCGAGCACTCGATTCGTGATGGCGGCAACCTCATCACGATGATGCTGACGTTGCTGGACGCCTATAAGTCGGGCCGCGGCCCCTTGACCTTCTTCGAGCTAAAGGCCGAAGGGCGCTGGACCGACGCCCGAATGAACCGCATGCTGGATTACGCCGTGAACAAAGGCTGGGTTGTGCGTTGCGCCGGCATCTCGGACTTTTCGGGCAACTTCGTTTTGGCGCGAGATATCACCAATATTTCGGTAGCCGAAGTACTGAAAGAGTTTCTCTCCGGCGAAAACCAGGTTGCCCGCCGTTTCGATGCCGTCTGGAAGGCGAGCCTTGCACACTGGCTAGCGTTCTTCGAAGATCAAACGTTCGGCACCATGGCCCTCGAAAAAGAAAAGTCCGACAAGCCCAAGAAGCGACGCTAGAATCTAAAGCAGCGTCGACATGAAAAAGCCTCGTAAAGCTCGGGCCGCCGAAGCCGTTGTGGAAACGGAAGCACCTCGCCAGATCAACTGGCCGCTGCTTTATGCCATTGGTCTGCTCGCGCTGCTTCCCTCCCTGTGGTTTCCCCAGGATCAGTGGGTGTATGAAGACGAACTGCTAATGCAGAATCCGTACGTGCTCAATGCGGAGCTTGGCAATATCGCCTCGCACCGCTTGTGGTACGGACTGGGCAACACACCGTACGGCGACCCCACGTTTCGGCCATTCGTACTGCTATCCGCCATTCCGTTTCCGAAGATCCCCCAGGGGCTGCGCGTTCTGGGGTGGTTGATGTACGTGCTTACCGGGCTACTCCTATTTCTATGGACTAGTTCGCGATCGAGCCGTGGTTCTCCGTGGCCTTACCTGGTGGCGGCGCTTTTTCTGGTACACCCCATCTCCGCGGAGCTGCGATCGCAGATCCTGGGCCTATCGGAAATCATGCCGCTACTTCTGGGCGCCACGGCATTTCTAATCGCGGAGAAGACGCCCTACCTAGGATTGGCCCTCGTAGCGCTGGCTCCCGGCTTCAAGGAGATCGGTTTCTTCTGGGTGCTCGGGTATTCCGCGTATCAGTTCTGGGGGCTGCACCGTCCACGGCTAGCGCTGGCGGGTGTCGTAGCGTTGGTGGTGTGGGCCGGTTTTCATTTTTCTGCCGTCGGAGGCTGGTTTGGGGCGCCGCAACCACCGGAATCCATAAACCCGTTAGTGTCGATGAGCTTTGGAGACGGTCTCGTATCAAGGCTCTATCTCCTGGGACATGCCCTGAAGTTGTTCGTGGTCCCCACGGAACTAAGCGCCGACTACGCCCAAGGAACCTTGCCGCTGCCGGCGTCCCTGTTTCAACTCCCCGTATTACTGGCCCTCGCCTTTTTGATTCTGTTCATCAAGAATTTGCGGTCGTTGCTTGGGGACGGAGCTTACGGCGCGCTCGTCGTAACCGCCGTGGGGGCCACCGTCTTTTGGGAGCTTCACCTGATGGGGTTTACGGGAAACTACTACACCGTGCTCTTTTCGGAACGGGCTTGGGTGGGGGTCTACTTCGCACTTTTCCTGTGGACCACGCGCGCGATCACGTTTGGAGAAAGAAAGGGCCTTACT
>JBGSST010000247.1:0-2125 GCA_041736915.1 Bdellovibrionota bacterium | reverse complement strand
CTTGATGCACGACGCGTAGGGCCGATGTTTCGCGGGCCAAGCGGTTCAATACGTCACCCGTGTTGTCGCGAGACCCATCGTTGACGACGAGCAGCAGGCCATCGTGGCGAACCGCTACTTCGGCCCAGGCCCGTACTACCTTGTCGATACAGCCCGCCTCGTTGTAGGCGGGCATGACGATAACAAGCTGCGGCGAATTGTTCTGAGGGGGCATAAGCATGTCGAGGAAAAGGTATTTAAATAGCTAAACAAATTGGTGAAATTTGCCGTTAAAACCTAGAGGACCGGACGATGAACAACGGACATTCGCCTGATTCGTACCCCTTACGCGCTTTGAAGATCGCGGGGCTGCTTTTACTTTTCGTAGGAGTGCTTCTGCGGGTCTCGCAGTTAGGGGATCGGCCGATGCACCATGATGAGTCGATTCACGCGACCTTCAGTTTCCAGTGGATGGAAAATCCGGGTCGCGCGTATTACAAGTACGATCCGACCTACCATGGGCCCTTCCTATATTGTATCACCCAGGGAATTTTTTCGCTTTTCGGGGTCGGGGTTGCCGAAGCCCGTCTCTTCCCCCTGATTTTCGGTTTTCTGAACTTGGGAATCGTTTTTCTTTTTACCCGCTGGCTAGGCATTGTGGGCGCGCTAGCGTCGCTCGCGCTGCTGCTCGTTAGCCCGCTGCTGACCTACTACTCACGCTTTCTCGCCCACGATATGCCGTCCATTTTTTTCGGCAGCATTACCGCCTGGGCCGCGTTTCGCTTTTGGGATGCTTTCACCAAAGGAGATCGCGCGGGAGTCCGCCAGGCTTACTTCGTGGGGGCCGTCGCGATGGGGCTGCTCTTCTCCGTGAAAACGGTGGCGCTGCTTTACGGGTTCATCTTCCTCACTTTTCTGGGCTTTGCTTACGCCGTGAGCCGCCCCACCGTACCCGCCGACTGGAAGCCGGCAAAACAATGGGGCATACCGCTGGCCATCGGTGCGGCATTATTTTTCTGCGCTTACGGATTTTTTCAGACCTCGCTGCTCAATCACTTCGCGGGGGTTTGGGACGGACTCTTCGGCAAGAACATCACCTACTGGTGGGGGCAACATCGCGTGGAGCGCCTCAAGGGGCCGGTCACGTTTCACCTGCGCAGCCTGCTACTGCACGAGCTGCCGCTGGTCTTGTTGATCGGCGTCGCGTTCACGCGCCAGCTTGCACGCCACCGCACGGGAAAGATCGGGCTGTGGACGTTGCTGGGAGTATTTTTGCTGACGGTGCCACTGCCGTGGTCATTGGAACGCGGGCTACCGTCCGCGATCGTCGGCCTCTTCGCGACCTTCAAGATGAAGTCCTCGCCGGATATTTTCCTCTACCTACTTTGTGCCTGGTTCGGCCTCGCCGGTAGCTATTACCGTTGGAAAGAGAAGCAACCGTTCACGGCGTTCCTCACTTACTGGACCTTCGCCTCGCTCGCCATCTACAGCTACGCTGGCGAAAAGGCACCGTGGCTGACCGTACACACTAGCTTTCCGGCCACGTTGCTCTGCGGAGTGCTGCTGGCCCCCCGGCTCGAGAACCTTTACCGTTCGCTGCAAGCGGGAGGCTTGCGCTGGCGCGAGGGAGTGGTGGCCGCGACGTTGGTGATGTGCCTGCTCTACCAGGCACGCCTTTCGTACTTCGTGAACTTCACGAAGGCCGGTGAGCCCAGCGACCTACTCAGCCAAGTCCACAACCATCGCGACATCCGCCGGGTGCTGGACTGGATGGAGCGCGACGGCATCGAACGTGGCGACAAGAAAGAGATGCCCGTGGCGTTGTTCGGTAACGTTACCTGGGCTTTTTACTTTCACTTTCTCGAGCACGGTTACAAAAAGTACGTGCTGTCGCCAAACGCCCTCACCGGCAAAGAACGTTTCGTGCTGAGCGACGATAAGCTGGATAAGGCGGTGGCCGAAAAGCTGCGTGCCCAGGGCTACCGAGAGCAGAAGTACACTCACGCCGGCTGGTGGGTGCCCGAGCACGCCACCCAGACGTGGGCTGACTGGCTGACCTACGCCGTCATTCGCAAACCGAGAACGACCCCCGGTTACACGTACCTCACGGTCTTTTACCATCCGTCTCCGAGCAGCCCTCCGCCGG
>JBGSST010000244.1:0-25852 GCA_041736915.1 Bdellovibrionota bacterium | reverse complement strand
AGGGTGGCGGAGGCGGCGGCTCTCGCGGCGGCTTTACCTCCCCCACGAAGATGCGCGGCACGGTGCAAAAGAATCCCAAGGGGTTCGCTTTCATCCTTCCGGAAGACCGCGGCGTTGCCGATGCCTTCGTTCAGCTGGAGGACGCTCAAGGGCTGATGGCCGGCGACAAGGTAGAGTTTAGCGTTCGGCGTGGCGGAGGCCGTAGCTCGGCCATCATCCACAACGTAATCGACCGCGCCAAAACCAAGGTGGTCGGCGAGGTCGTCGCCCAAGGTGGCGACTATTTCCTGCGCACCCTTTCGCACGATTACCTCTACATTCCCCGTACCGAGCGGGTCGAGGCGGGCCACTGGGTTCTCGCTGAAATCGTGAAGTACCCTACCCGCGAGATGCCGGGCACGATCCGGGTAGACGAGAACTTCGGCAAGAACCTCACCCCTCGCCACGACATTCGCATGGCGGTGGCCGAGTTCAATTTGCCCGAAGAGTTTTCCGCCGAAGCCACTGCGGAGGCGATGAAAAAACGCCTCGAAGCGCGTGACGAGATCGAAGATACGCTGGGCCGCCCCGACGAAAAAGGCGAACGCCGCGATTTGACGATGTACGACTTCGTCACCATCGACGGCCCCGACGCGAAAGACTTCGACGACGCGGTTTACGTAGCCACCCCCACAGGCGGCAATGTGGCCTACAAACTTTACGTGGCGATTGCGGACGTGGCGTTCTTCGTTACCCCCGGCAGCGCGCTCGAAACCGATGCCAAAAGGCGAGGCACCAGCGTGTACCTCCCCGGCACGGTAATCCCGATGCTGCCCGAGTCGCTCAGTAACGATTTGTGCAGCCTGCGCCCGCGCGAGAAGAAACTTTCGCTCTGCGCGGAGATTCACTTCGACCGCGAGGCGAATATCGTCGACAGCCTCTTTTACGACGGCGTGATCGAAACGCGCGAACGGCTCACCTACCAGCAGGCCAACGACTACGCCGAAGGCAAATCGACCGAGTTCGAAAAGTATTTGAAGCCCATGCGCGCGCTCTTCAAGAAGATGCTCGTGCAACGGCAACGCCGCGGCACGCTCGACTTCGTTCTCCCGGAGAACAAGGTGGAGGTCGACAAAGAGGGCAACCCGGTCAAGATCGGCCCCTACCCTTCTTACGAGACCAATAAATGGATTGAAGAGTTCATGGTGGCCGCCAACCGTGTAGTGGCGAAGGCCTTGCGCGAGGCCCGCGAGCCCGCACTTTACCGCGTGCACGAGCCACCCGATCCCAAGGCGCTCGACGAGCTGAACGGCATCTTCAAGGCGATGGGCTTTACCCACCGGCTGAAGGACATCACCCCGCCCGACTTTCACGACATTCTGAAAAAGCTGGAAGGCTTTCCGATGGCCGGGGCGCTCAACATGCTCATTTTGCGTCAGCAGAAGCAGGCGCAGTACACCCCCGATCCGCTGGGTCATTTCGGACTGGCGTTAGAAGACTACTGCCACTTCACCTCCCCCATTCGCCGTTACCCCGATCTTGTCGTGCATCGCGGCATGAAGGCCCTACTCGGGCGCGAGCGTGGCAGCCGCGGGCGCGGAGGCAATCGCGAGGATGATCTCAACGCATTGGGCCAGCACTGCTCGCAGCGGGAACGTAACGCCGCGCAAGCGGAACGCTGGGTAGTGGCGCGCAAGCACTGCTGGTACTTCCACAAGAAATTGGGGCAGGTAGTGCCCGCTAAGATAACCGGCATGAACGCCCGGGCCCTTTATATGGACCTGGACGGCACCGGCGCGGACGGCATGCTGGACTTCGAGCGCCTGTCCGGCGCGGTCACCTTTGACGAAGCGAAGTACAAAGTCTACCTAAGGAACAAGAAGAGCCTGACGCTGGGCGACACCTTTGATGTCATCATCTCGGCCATCCGCTGGGAAGATAACCGCATCCTGATCGATCCCGCCGACAAGCTTTAACCAAAAAGGAGTTCCTCCCTTTTTGCGACTCGCTGAGTCAACGAAAAAGGAGGGACTCCCTTTTGGTTGGGATTCTTCCGATACGACTGAAGTAGGGGTCTACGGTAAGCCATGCGAGTCATCAACACAGCCATCAATATCAACCAGGCGTTGAAGAACGTGGGGCGTGTGCGCGAGATCCTGGCCGTGCTCGTGCGCCACGGATTTGCCGACATCGTTCACCGCATGAAGCTTTCGAAGTTTCTCCCCGCCCGCTTCGCGCGGATGGAGACCTTCCAGAAAACGCCCGTAGGGATCCGCCTTCGCGAAACGTGTCAGGAACTGGGCACCACCTTCGTGAAGCTCGGCCAGCTCCTGGCCAGCCGCCCCGACTTGATTCCCGAAGATGTGATCACGGAGCTCGAGAAGCTGCAGGACGATGTGCCGTCGGTGCCGTGGGAAAAGCTGCGGCCATTCATCGAAGACGAGCTCAAGGCCCCCCTTTCAACCGTATTCGAAAGCTTCGACCCCACCCCCATCGCCGCGGCCAGCATCGCGCAGGTGCACGGGGCCGTTCTAATCGGCGGCCAGAAGGTGGCGGTAAAAGTTCAGCGGCCCGGAATCGACAAGGTGATCGCCAACGACGTGTCCATTCTGCGCGCGCTGGCCTTTCTCTTGGAGAAGTACATTCCCGAGTCGCGGCCGATGAATCCGTCAGGCCTCGTCGAAGAATTTTTTCGCACCATCTTGTTCGAGACCGACTTCCGCGTGGAGGCTAACAACATCCGCCGCATCCGCACGAACCTCGCGGTCATGCCGCGCGTGGCGGTGCCCGAAGTCTACCTGCAGCACAGCACTAGCAAAATGCTGGTGATGGAGCGGTTCGAAGGCATTCGCTTCTCCGATCGCGAAGCGGTGATCGCCAAGGGGCTCAACCCGCTCGACATCGTGAACTTGGGTTCCGACGTTTTCTTCCACATGGTGATGAACGACGGGATTTTTCACGGCGATCTGCACGCCGGAAATTTATTTATTTTGCCCGACGGCCGCATCGGCCTCATCGATTTCGGCATCGTGGGCCGGCTCTCGCGCCGCGTGCGCGACAGCATCGTGTCGATGTTCATCGCGCTGGTCGACGAGGACTACGAAACTTTAGCAAACGAGTACGTGAACCTCTGCCAGGGAACGGGCGAAACGGACGTGGCCGCCCTACAGAAGGATCTGATGGACACCATCGGACCTTACGTGGGCATGAACCTCGGCGACATCAACATCGGTAAGATTTTGCTTCAGTCCACGGGTACCGCCGTTAAGCACAAGCTCGTGGTGCCGCGGGAGCTGATGTTGCTGTTTAAAGCCATCCTCACCATCGAGGCGCTCGGGCGTAAGCTGGAACCCAACTTCGACATTCTGCAGGTAGGCACGCGACTCGCGCGTAGCCTCATTGCTTCCCGCTACCGTCCCGATCGATTGGCGCAGGACCTACTCGTGGTGGGCCGCGATTTTCAGGGGCTACTCGAAACCGCCCCGCGCCTGGTCCGCCGTTTTCTTCGCATCTGGTCGCAGAACAAGTTTGCCTTCGAGATCAAGAGCGAAGAGCTGTCGCTCATCCGGCACAGCCTCGATGCCCAGTCACGATCGCACGTTCTGAACAACCTCGCGTTCGGGTTCGTACTCATCGCGATCGCCCTTAGCTTTCAAATTCCGGAAGCGCGAACGCTGTGGCTGCCTTTGCCGAGCTGGCTGTTTCTCGGACTCGCCGTGTGCCTTTCCCTTAGCGCGGGCTGGATGGTAAGAAGAAGGAAGTGACCTTCTCGCCCGCCCGCCTCGTCCTTCTTCTCCTGCACTTTCCCGCCGTCGTTTGGGGCCTGAAGATTGCCCCTGAAGCGGAGATTCAAAGTAAGCTTTCGGCGCGGCTGCAGGGAAAGGAGTCGTACAACGAGCGCGTCGCTCGCCGCATAGGCGATCGTACAATCGAGGTCGAGGGATTCATTGCGATGGAAGGCGATATCGCTTTGGCGCACCAGATTTTGTCGGAGCCCAAAGCGTTCAGCCGCTGGATTCTTCCCGGCATCAACCAGCGTCCTTCGGGTGGAGGCTATTTCGTAAAGGTGATGGCGCTGAACCTCGCGCCCGGGTCGCCTAACACTTTAGTGACCGACCTGCGTTTCGATCTGCCCCTGTTTAAGAAAGACATCAGCTGCTACATGGACGTAAAAACGGAGATGAAGGGGAAGAACCTGTGGTTCACCGCGACCGTCCATTCCATGAAGGGCACCTACATCGAGCACTTCGAAGCGATGATTCAGTTTTTTCCGAAAGCCGGCGGCCAGATGTGGGTCTACGCTCTCGGCCAGGTGAAGTTCAAAAGCTGGCTGCTGTACGAAGCGTTACCGGACCGGCTGCTCACCCGCGAGACCGGGGAACGGCTGCAGATCGTGATCGATAACTACCTCAACGAAGAAAACTACCGCCGCTCGCTGAAGCGCCCGTCCGTTACTACGTCCGCGCCAAAGAAAAAGGGCGGGCCCACAATGGGAACCCGCCCCTAAAAACTTCTACGTCGACTTACAGGTCGGACGCGCGAAGGGTCTTACGGCCGTTCGCCTTAGCGCGAGCGATGCCTTTCGAGACGGCTTCCGTGATCACGCTGTTCATCGCGTTGATGACGTCGGAAGAGCATTTCATTTTGCCCTTCTTCACCAGCTCTTTTACTTTCGATTGAACTACCAGCGACACGCGCGCCTTCGTGGACGATTTAGCCATGTAATATCCCCCTGTAATTGGAATGGCAGTTGTTGTTGAGGCTCAAAATTAACGCCGCTCTCGTCTTTTGTTAACACTTTTGTTTTCTTGAACAAGTTACGTTTACCCCTGCAAGGGATACTCTTGCATAGAGTTAATCACTTGGAGGGGACTCAAGAATGAATCGCACCAGCCTCAGATCGCTACTGTTCGTTTTCGTGCTTTTATCGTCGACAAACCTGTTAGCCGCCGAGCGTTACCAGGAGATCGTCAATCGCATGAACGCGCTCAAAGGAAAGTATCCTTTGGTGTCGCACATCTTTTCGATCGGCACGAACGATGACAACGTTCCGCTTTACGCGATGCGTGTAAGTTTGACGCCCACCGAAGCGGACCCCGAGAAGGTCGCCCATCTCGTGGTCGGCACCCACCACGGCAACGAGCTGGCCGCTCCGCAATCGACGATGCACCTGCTGGAAAAAGTTCTGGAGAAGTACACGAGCCGCGCGCTGTTCGATGAGAATCTAGACGATCGCGAGTTCGTTTTCATCCCGGTGCTCAATGTTTCGGGCTACAACTCCGCAAACCGGCACGAGAAGGGACGCGATCCCAATCGTGACTACGCCGGCCCCTGCCACTCTTCGCTGGGCGGCAAGCTCAAAAGCGTACGGGCCCTCACCTCGCACCTCACGAGCCGCATCTACACCGGTGGCATCACCATTCACGGCTACGTCGGCGCGCTGACCTATCCGTGGGGCGTCAACGTAGCCAATCCACAGACGCTGGACCAAAATACCTACGAGAAAAACGTACGGAACGCCGCCTCGCTGAACGGTTACCGCCACGGTACTTCGACCGACATCGTTTACCCGGTGGATGGCGCGTTCGAAGACTACATCTACTGGAAGCACGGAATCTGGTCGATGCTCGTCGAGCTTCGTGATGGCAGCAAAGACGACATCGAGAAAACCTCGGACGCGATGTGGGCGTTCTTGGAAGCCCTCGACTCGAGCCCGAGCATCAAGAATCAGCTGACCAGCGCCTGCAGCCGCGCCGGTCACCTCGACCTGCACAATGAATAACGAACGATCGTTTTCGTGAACCGCTTCGACGGCCTTCCCCTAACCGGGCGGGCCGTTTTTTTTGCCTCTAGAAGAACGAGAAAAACTGATTCGCCAGCGTCAGTAATAGGGCCGAGATCACCGGAAACGAGAGGTTGTCGTTTACCTTGAGCGGCATGAGTTCCGAGAACGCGCTGATGAAGCCGCCCAGGAAGGTCAGCCCGAGCAACGACGGGCCGCTCAAGTCCAGAATGAAGAATGAGTACAGGGCCGTCGCAATCGCGGAGATCGCAAAGTTGGCGATCGTGCCTTCCCAGCTTTTGCCCCCCACGATGGGATTGCGGCCCCAGCGTGTTCCCACCACGGCGGCCAAGGGGTCGCCGGCGGCAAGGTACAGAATGCTCAAGAGCGCCACGGGCTTCGGGAAAAAGAATACGAGTATGGCGAGCGAAAAAATGTACCAGGTATTGGCGGTAATCCGCAGTAGCTCTTCCCGGCGCATGATGCTGCCGAACATTTTTAACGCCGCGGTGTTTAATTTGGGAATCTTGAGCCGTAGAAAGTCCAATAGCGCGAATGGGCCGCCCAGGCCAAAGATCAACATCAGGGCGCCTTCGCGATCCACGAACCACTGGTAGATCGAAAAGCAGATCAGTCCCATCACGAAGTGGTACGTGCGTCTGGGCAAATGCAGCGTTTCGCGCTTTTGCGACAAGACTTCTTTTTTCTTCTGCCGTTCCACCGTGCCGTACCAGAAATGTTAAACTAAGCCCTGCCCCATGCGTAGCTCAATCCCCCAATTTTTGGAGAACCTAACGAGAAACCTGCTGTGTGGGGGAATACTTGCCCTGATCGTCGTCTCAAAAAATGCCTGTGCTCTTACGTATGACAGAGAAAAGGTTAAGTCGGCAATGGAAAATGCCGCCCTCGTGGCCGAGATCGAGGTCGAACAATTGGCTCACGAACCGGACGCGAAGTTCGGTGTACGCTTCCGCGCCACGTCGCGTTTGCTCTCCGTAATTCGCACCGCGGATCGCGACTCCACACTCCGCGCCGGCGACCGCATCGTCATTGCGGGGCTGGGCGGCGAGCTGGCCAGCACCGGCGTTTACCTCACCGGTTTTCCTCGTCCCCATCAGGGTAAGCAGTACCGCGTAGTCCTGAACCCCGGTGCCGTGGCGGGCGAGTTTACCGTCGTAGGGTTCGAGAACGGATTTAAACCGCTTGGCTCCGCAAGGGCCTACTCGCGCAATCGCACCGATGGCTCCAACGGCGACGGCACGGGCCCCTTCCTTTACTGGGACGATAGTTTTTTTCCCATCCCCTATTACATTTCCGCTTCGACATTTGGTCGCCACGCCGATTTCCTTCTCGCGATCGACACTGCGCTAAACACGTGGCGTAAGGTGGATAGCACCCGTTACGAATTTCTACCGATGGGCTGCACCGAAGGCAGCGGTACGGGCAACGACGGGCTTAATCAGATCGTATTCATCAGCCGGGGCTGGGAACTCGATCCGCTAGCGATCGCCGTCACGCGCAACTATTACATCTCCGGCAACTCGGCGCGAACCGGGCTCATCATGGACTCGGATATTTTGCTCAACGGTCAGGCGTATAACTTTACGACGACCAACGCTCCCGGCTCGCACGACGTACAAAATATTCTCACTCACGAGACGGGTCACCTGATGGGGCTTGGACACGAGATCGATCCCATCGATACCGACGCCAGCATGTACGCCTGGGCGGGGCCCAACGAAGTGAATAAACGCAACCTGCATCCCAACGACGTCGCCGCCATTCGCGAAGCTTACGGCGGAACCGGCAACCGTTTTCCCGGCGATATCGCAACCACCAACTGCGCGCTCGGCAAAGGTGGTTCCTGCCTAGTGGTACACGGTAAGCCCGCTCCGGGGCCGCGTGGTTGGGCCTTGGCCGCCGGCCTGCTCGTCACGATCCTGGGTTTGGGTCGCTGGTATCAGCGGCGGCGGATTACTTCAGCTTCTTGAGCTCGGCTTTGGCTTTTCCGGCCGCGGCGCTTTTTGGAAACTTCTCGACCACATCCTGAAAGAAGATCTTCGCCTCTTTCGGTTTACCCACCAACTTGAAGGCCTGAGCCTGTCGCAGCATCGCCGTAGGCACGTTGGTGTCTTTGGGATGGGCCTTGATGAAATCGGTGAACACGCCCGTCGCCGACGCGTACTCGCGCTGCGAGAACAGGCTTTCACCCAAAAAGAACTGCGCTTTGCGCGCATCGGCCGAGCCGGCCTTGTTCTTCATCACGGCGCGAAAGACTTCGGCGGCGTCTTCGTACTTATCCTGATCGTAAAGCGTCTTACCGGTTTCGAAGCTAGCCCGCGAGCGTTCCTCCGCTATCTTCTTCTGCTCATCCGAATAACGCTTCTGCGCCAGCTCGTCTTCTACCGCCCGCTGCTCGATAGCCTGAATACGTGTGGTGAGCGTACCCATGTCTTTCTTTAGCTCTTCGTCATGCTGCCGCAGCTGCGAACTCTGCTCTTCCAAGAGCACGGCTAGGCGAGCCACCTCGGTGCGTAGCTCATCTACCGTGGTTTCCACGTCGGCGCGTTGCCCTTTGGCGACGGTTACCTCTTGCTTAATCTTCTCCATCTCCTGCTCGCGCCGTATCTCACTGCGGGTTTTGCAGCCGGTCAGCTCGAGGATGAGAAGTCCCAGCAGGACGAACGAAATGGCTTTGCTCACGTTGGATTGTGTCATTTGGCTTCAGGCTCCCCGGATGGTTCGGCATCAGGTCTAGGACGGGCCTGCCCCTGCTTTTGCAACGCTTTGAACTCGGCCTGCTCCGCGAGCTGACGCGCTTCGATAGCGTGCTTCTTCGCGGAGTCGAAATAACCATCCGCGTAATCGCGCTTGGCGCGAAGGTAAAAGTTTTCCGCCTTGCGGTACGCATCCACGGCGATGGCGTCGGCTTTGGCCTTTTGCGCGGCCTTCACGGCGACGTCGGCCAAAATCATCTCGTCCACCGGCTTGTGGCTGCAGCTAACAAAAATGGCGGCTGCGAAGATCGCAACCGCCATCCGTAAAAGAGTCTTTGAAGGTGTCACGAATTAGTTCGATAGCACCACGAACGAGGCGCGGCGATTACGGGCCCAGGCCGATTCGTCATGTCCGGGATCTTGCGGGCGCTCTTTGCCGTAGCTGATGACCGACACGCGGCTGCTCTCTACGCCCAAACGCACGATGTAGTCCTTCGCGGCATTCGCGCGACGCTCACCGAGGGCCAAGTTGTATTCCGTCGTGCCGCGCTCATCGCAATGGCCTTCGACCTGAATCGAGCCGTTCGCGTTGTCTTTCAACCACTGAGCGCTCTTCTTCAGAACGGATTTGCCTTCGCTCGTCAGACGGTAGCTGTCGAACGCGAAGTAAACGGTCTCGAGCTCGCTCGACGACACGCCACCCGCATCCCCGGCACCAACCGTACCGGCGCTTTCCGCCGGAAGACCATCGCCGCCCGTCGCGGTGAAAGCGGGATCGCCTTCGGTTACGTCTTTCTTGCTGCAAGCAGAAAGTCCAACGATCAAAGTTAACGCCGCGATGGCAATCACGCTGGCACGAAGGTGGCGAATTACGTACATGAAAATCTCCTTAGGTTGAGTCCGACGTAGCATGAGGAGTAGTGATGTTCACGCTGCTCTAGCTCCTCGAAAACGTTAATAGAAACACCTTTTATTTCTAAATTCAACTCTGCTTACCGCGGGAAATGTCCGTGCTATCCTTATCGTTCTTATGCACCTCGGCATGAAATCGATTTTGTCCCTCGCGCTGTGGTGCGGAGTGTTATTCGCCGATCCCATGTACATCACGTTCCCCTCGAACGTTCAGTGGATCACGCGACGAAGCGCTCACTTCGAGATCCTTTACCGGCGCGGCTACGACGAGCTCGGCCTTCGCGCTCTGAAGAATGCCGAGCGCGCCCACAAAATTTTGGCGCCGCTATTTCCGCCCGGCCCCGAGCGCACTTACATCGTACTGGCCGACTTTCAAGACTCCACCAACGGCTACTCCGTCGACATTCCCTATCCGCACATCGTGATCTTCGCGGCACCTCCCGAGCCGAGCGGAACTTTATCGGCGCTCGATGACTGGCTCTTCTCGGTAATTTTGCACGAGTACGTGCATACGTTGCATTTGTATCCGTCCAAAGGAGCGTGGAGCTGGCTGCGCGCCGTTTTCGGTCCCGTGATTTTGCCGCTCGGACTTTTGCCCACTCACCTGCACGAAGGGCTCGCGACGTTTTACGAAACGAAGTACACCACGCGCGGCCGCGGACGCGGCGCCGAGTTTCCCATGTTCCGGCGGCTCGCCGTCGAAGAACGCAAGTGGGGCAACGAGTTCGTGCCGCTCGACTTGAAAGACGGTTCGGCTAGCCGCTGGCCCGGCGGCACGTCGGCTTATTTTTTCGGCTACTACCTTTACGAAGAGCTGCACAAGCGCAAAGGAACCGAAGGCATCAAGCTGCTCGTCGACGACTACAGCGGCAACTGGCCTTACTTCGTGAACAGCCCGCTCGAGAAAGTTTACGGCCTCGATTACAAAACCCTCTGGCGCGAAATTTACGTAAAGACCGGAACGGAAGCGCTGAAAGAGATTCAAGCCATCAAACGCGAGGGGCTGAGCCCGCTCGAGTACCTGACCGACACCCGTTTCAACAAATGGGATTTGAGCCCGTACCCGCAAAAGGGAACCGTGCTCGTTCGCACGGCCAGCCCTCAGGAAGGATCATTCCTCGAGCTGTTCGACGTCGCCCAGAAGAAAACGCTGAAGCGCATCGGCATGGGAGCCAACCGCACCGAAGGGATTTGCGCGGGCACACGCCAGAACCGCACCTGGGTGCTCACGCTGAACAGCTCCACGCGCTACAACGTGACGACGAATCTCTTGCAGGCGTGGCAGCCCGACGACAACGATACGCAGTACCTAGGCTCCGATGGGGACGAGCTCGCGACGATGAACCATCTGCACCTGCTGGGCTGCTCGCCCGATCTCAATAATTTGACGGCCTATCGGGAGATGGGCGGTGACGGCTCGGTGGTTCAGTTTTCGGTTCTTGATTCCGGCCAAGCGCTCGCGCCACGGGTAAAGGTGAGCCGCTACTGGAAGATTCCGGAAGGCGCACGCGTTACCGGGGTGACGGCGGGCGCGGCGCCCTGGTTCGTGGTGCGCAACGGCCCGATGAGCCACCTCTACTTCTGGCCGTCGAAGAAAAAGCCCGAGCTAGTCCTCGAAACGCGGGCCCACCTGTTTCATCTGCGCTGGAATCCGGAAGACAAAAGTTTGTACTTCATTGGCGATTTCGACGGGAGAAACGAGATTGCCCGCTGGGAACCGCAGGCCCGCCGGCTCGAAAAGGTAGTAACGTTGCTCGGCGGAACCAACTCGTTCGTTTTCGAAGGGCGGGATTTTTATGCTACCTCCTACCGCCACGGCGGTTACGATGTGGCGAAGGTAGCGCGGCTCGGCACTCCGCGGGTGGTCGCCACCACGACGAAGCGCAAGGAACCACCCAAGCCCAAGATTACCGGACGGGTTCCGCGTAAGCCCTCCGCCGCGGAAGAAACGGATAGAGAGATCGAGCTATCCGTTCCGCGCCGCTACACCGCATGGTCCACGCTCTATCCGCGCACGTGGATCCCCTCCGTCTTGTTCGTGCCCGACGGAATTCAAGCTGGCTTTTGGGTGCCGGGTTTCGATTTGTCGCAGTGCCACTACTACGACATCATCGGTGGTTACGACATGCGCGTGGGCGGATCTCAGCCCTTCGGGATCCTCAATTACCGGTACCGTTTTCTCGAAGCCACGCAGGCGCTGGTCAGCGTGTTTTACAATCCCAACTACCTTTTCCTCAGCTCGGGCTCGACGTTTCAAAAAGTGTGGGGCGGAAACCTTGGCGTATCGAGCCTTCTGCCCTACTCCAACATCCGCTGGACGTTGAGCCTCATTGCCCAGCGCACGGAAGCGTTCGGCTCTTTCACCGCGAATCAGTCGATGGGCGGCTCGCTCGGTCTAAATTACGATTTCGGCTACTCGTCGAAGCCGCTCGGCGTATCCCCCAAAACCGGCACCACGTTGTCGGTAACGCATCAGCAGTTCTTCAAAGGGATGGGCAGCACCGACAACTATTACCGCCTCATCGCCGAGGCGAAGCAGCACCTGCCCTCACCGTTAACCGACGACCACACGTTTTTTCTCGCCGTTCGGGGTGGCTTTACCCACGGCACCACGCTGTTCAACTCGTACTTTCAGGGCGGCGGCGAAATTCTTTTCTCGCAGGCCCGCGTGTTTTTTCAAAACCGCGGTTTCCCCTTCGGAACATTTCTGTCACGCCAGCTCGTCAACGGCACGATCGAGTACCGTTTTCCCGTTTGGCGCGTGGACCGCGGCTGGAATCTTCAGCCCGGCTTTCTCAAGAACCTCCACGGCCGTCTGGTGGCCGACCTCACCTCGCCCCGCCCGGTCGGTAAGCAGTTCTATGGCAGCTTCGGCGTGGAGCTATTGAGCGACTGGACGATCTCTTACTATCTGCCCGCTCAGCTGCGCGTTGGCGCGTACCACGGCGTTGGCCCGTTCGGCGAGCCCATCCGTGTGGTCATGGGACTGGAAGCGTCGTTGTAAGAATGAGCTCGGCCGCCGTTATTTGACGGAGGCGCTCTTCGAATCTTTCATTTTAGCGATGTCGAAAAGGTTCCAGGCCTTGAGATAGCTCAAAGCTTGGGAGAGCTGGTAATCGGTCTTCACCATCTCCTTCGGATCATCGACGCGAAGTTTTTTGCCGTCCTTCTCTTTGATGGGACGCTTGTCTTTGTCGGCGACTTCTTTATCGCCCTTCGCAACCTTGTCATCCTCATCGCCGTCTTTATCTTTTTTCTTCTCGTTGTCGCCGAACAGATGACCTTCGAGGTCAGCCTCTTTCAACGACTTGCCCTTGCGGGCTTTCTCGATGAGCGACACGTCTAGACGGTCCACTTCGATATCCGGCGTAATGCCCTTCGACTGAATCGAGCGGCCATTCGGCGTGAAGTAGCGGGCCACCGTGAGCTTCAGTCCCGATTTATTCTCGAGATCGATCACGGTTTGCACCGAGCCTTTGCCGAACGTCTGCTTACCCACGACGAGGCCGCGCTTATGATCCTGCAGGGCGCCGGCCACGATCTCCGATGCGCTAGCCGAGGCTTCGTTGACGAGCACGACCATTTTGAAATCTTTGTAGGGACGATCCCCCCGCGAGTACTCCACTTCCTTCTTGGCTTTGTTGCGGCCAATGGTGGAGACGATGGGCAACTTGTCGAGGAACAGTCCCGAAACGTTAACCGCTTCTTCGAGCAGACCTCCGGGATTGCTACGCAGGTCGAGCACGATACCCTGCAGCGCCTTACCGTTCTCCTTGGTCAGCTGTTCGATCTTCTTGCGCAGATCGCGGCTAGTGGTGCTTTGGAAGTTGGTAATGCGCAACCAACCGTAATCGGGCTCGATCATGCCGCCCTTTACGCTAACGACCTTAATAATATCGCGAGCCATTTCGATCGGAACCAGCTTTTCCTGCCCCTTGCGCGAAACGTGCACGGTGACTTTGGACCCCTTCTCGCCTCGCATGAGATTGACCGCTTCGATGAGCGTCATCCCTTTCGTTTCCTTCTTAATCTTTTTGACCTTGTCTTCGATGACGAAAATTTTGTCGCCCGGCTCAACGCCGGCGATGAACGCGGGCGTGTCTTCGATCGGAGTCACGACGGTCAGGTAACCGTCGGTGATCGTGATCTCGATACCGAGTCCACCGAACTTGCCCGAGGTGTCGACCTGCATTTCACGAAACTGGTCGGCCGGCAGATACACCGTGTGTGGGTCCAGCGTGGCGAGCATGCCCTTGATGGCCCCTTCGATCAGCTTCTTCGTGTCGACTTCTTCCACGTAGTTGGTTTGCACGAAGTGCAGCACCTTGGTGAAGAGGTCGAGATACTCGTAGTTGGGGGCGGCGGATGCCGACTGGTACTGCCCCACCCCGAAGGTGAGACCCATACCGACCAAAACTCCGAGCAGCGTGTTCTTCATCCGGCCTAAACGGTGAAACATAAGGCTCCTTGTGAAAGCTTTATCGGAGACTTTGACGCCCGGCCTTAGCCCCATTTGGACGGCCGTGGCGATGAGGGGGCATGGACAAACTGTCAGGGGGTTAAACAGCCCAATTGTCGTGGAATTCTCACAATTTATGTCCAAAATTTGGATAGCTCCCCGAGCTAACGCGGCGTATAATATGGATAAGGGGTTCATTCACATGGGTATCTGGCGGCGTCGCCAAAAAAGGTCCGGAGAGCGGGGGCAGATCGCTATTCTGTTCGCGCTCGTCTTTACCTTCATGTTCATTCTCTTTTGCTTCGTGGTGGATATCTCCCACCTCATCAACACGAAGATGAACTTGCAGATTGCCGCCGACGCCGCGGCCTACGCGGGCGCCGCGTGGCAAGCACGATCGCTCAACCGCATCGGCCAGGTGAACTACCGGCTGCGCCAGACTTTGAAAGAGTTCGCGATGAAGGTGCAAGTGACTCACCTTCGCCACAACCGCAACTTTCCCCGCGGTAGCGAGTTCATCAATGGGGGAGATCAATCCCCAAGCACGGAACCGTTTATCTGCCAGCAGGCCCACGGCTATAAAGCGCTCTCGGGACTGAAGTACGCCAATGACACCAACTTGTGTCGTAACGCCAGCCCCAGCACCGGCGGTCTTCCGCCCATCGTGGTCCCGCCCGTTATCGCGGCGTTCGATCCGTTCGCGCAAGCGATCGCCGCGCAGATCCGCAAGATTGCCGAAGCGGCGAACAACGAGTGCCGTGCGGCCGCGAATGACAACCGCCAGCTCGCCGAACATCTCGTCGCCGTGTACACGCGCCGCAGTCAGTTTCACTCGCAGCAAATTCAGGACCTGGCGGGTTGGCTCAACGAGACGGCCGGCGGTCAGCTGAACGACAGCGAAACCCACCCCATTCGCGCGGTGGCCTACCAGTCGGCTTTACGCAACCTGGGCTCGGGTCTGCGTAACAACTTCAAGGTAGAGATCTTAGCGCCCGAAGGTGGGGAGTACATTCGCGTGACGCCGCAGACGATGCGCGGCTCGCTGTTCTTCATCAACTTCAACGTGGTGGGCGACGGTTGCGTCGGCCGCCCTAGCTTCCTCGACTTCGACGGTCTCGTGCCGTTAGTCACGAAAGAGCAATCCATCATCACCTACTTCGCGGTGAAGCTCTCGGTGAAGCCTACCCTCTTCTTCATGCCGCAGGCGTGGGCCGATGCCTTCCCGCTGCTCGAAGCCACCTCGGCCGCCAAGCCCTTTGGCTCGCGCATCGGCCCGAGCGTGACGGCCGACCAGCTGGTGCCCGTGCAAAACCGTCCCGGTAACAACAACCGCATGGTCAACTTCAGCTTTCGTCCCGGCGACAATTTGGGAATCATGAACACCAAGGTGATGGCGCTACTCGACGCGTTTCACCCGACCAACTCGGCGTCGCGGCCCGATGGTTTCCAGGATACGGGCTGGCCCGACATGGACCCCACCAAGCGCGCGGACAAAACGGCGCTGCAGGCCATTCGCGCTCCAACGATCTTCGACGCGATTCTCTACACGATTTTCCCGGACCCGAACCGCGGCGACGATTACTTCGAGTCGGACTACGCGCTGAGCATGTTCCCCGACTATCAAGAGGCAGCGGATCCCGCGGGTAACCTCATTCAAACGCCGCAGAGCCCGACCGCGGCGTACCATCCGGCCAGCATTGGCTCCAAAAACCGCGGCAATGGATTCATTCAGATCGACGCCCCCGCCCAAAACGGCGGCGCTTACGGCGGTTACGCCAACGAGTCGCCCGCGTCCCATTCGGTCACCTTGACCCAGGGAATTCCCACGCTCGAGGGCAACCCCACGTCATTCGGCTGGGCGACCAAAGAGATGGTGCATAGCGGATGGAAGCCGGCCAACGGCCAGCCGCGCATCGGCTACTCCGTGAAGTTCATCGGTATGGACGCTCTGATGCGCACGTTGCGCGTGAAGCAGAACGATACGGGTGCCCGCGGCCCCATCGCCAACAAACCCACGGGCGACCCCAACCTCGTCGAGATCTACCACTAAGGCGTCCAGGCGTTGTCTTCTTCGCCGATTACGATTGCGTGCTGCATGGCCGCCATCTGCGAAAGCACCTGCCGGTACGTTTGCGTTTTACCCACCATCGCGCGCACTACCGCATAGTTGGCGTTGGCCATGCCGTTGAACGGCGACGGCATGGCGTTGGTGATGACGTCGAAGAACTGGTACGGCGTAGAGCCCGGATTCACGTCGGCGTGCGCGGCGCGGAGGGAGTCGTCCACGTATAAGAACGTGTCGCAGCCGTTCACGAAAAAGAGCTGCCACTGTCCCTTCACGAAGCTGCCCATCTGCGTGAGCGCGCGAATGTTCTCACCGAAGCCCGAGTGGCCATTGTACGAGACGAAGTCGGAGATCGCGGTGCGCTTGGCGTAGCGCTTGGCAAATTTTTCCGGCGCTTCGATGAGGCCGTACTTATCGACAAGCAGGAGGTTAACGTTCACGACTCGCCCGTCATTCAAACGCCACTCCATCTCCACGTCGGGAAAGCGGAAGCCCGGCAGTTTGCCGCCGCCGAAGAGGCCTCCGCCAATGTGCACGTTCATCTTGTCGGGATCGCCGAGCCATTCGCGAAACATCAAATAAGCCCGGTTGTAGGCGGCCACGCCCGCGTCGTTGTTCGCGGTGGCGTGCTCGATGTTGGTACCGAAGATCATCGTAGCGACGAGCCGCCCGTCTTCCCACACCTTGCCGTACTCCGGAAATTTTCCTTCGGTTTGCAGCTTCGACGGCGAGAGCTTCATCTGAAAGTAGGTCACGCTTTTTGGATCGGCATGCGTCGTAAACAAAGAGCAGCTCTCCTGCTCAGGACGGAAATAGTAGTAGAACGACTCCGGCGACAGATCCGGATCTTCAGCCGACTCGCTGCAAGTGGAAGCAAACTTGCCGTGGAAATCGATAAGCCCGCTGGCGTCGGCGCGGGCGGGCAGCGCCATGCGCAGGGCCTGCGGTACGGGAAAGCTCTTGTGCCAGCCCACCAACACCGTCACCGAGTACTTCACCGCCTTCAGCTTAGTGCCCGGTACCTCCACCACATCGAGCACTTTGATGTCCGCGTGCCCTAGCTCCGCACCACTTTTCTTCTCATTCAGCGCCCCGCCCAGGAAGAACAGCTGCGTCACCATCTGCTCGCGAATCGCTTTATCGGTAGTGGCTTCGGTGTACAGCGTCAGCTCCGGAATCTCTCCCGTGAGCCCCACCCCCTGATCCGAGTCGAAACGGCGCGGCCCGGCTAGCTCTCTTTTTACGGCTTCGGACACGGGCAAAACGGTGGCCGGGGCGGCGGGGGTAGCGATGAGGGCGAGCCAGCATAAGAACGCAAACGGGGTACGGCGCATGGAGTCTCCTTTTGAGAGCGGGGAACCGGATTTTGGGGGAGTTGTTTTGGATCGAGGGAAACCAAATTCTCCCACGATTCTCAATTGTGGTAAACCAACCCCCGCATGCGCTTACTGGCTTTGGAAACGAGCTGCGATGACTCTTGCGCCGCCCTTTGGGATACGGCCACCGGCACCCTTTTGGCCGAAAAGACCTACTCGCACACCAAGGCGATGCAACGCTTCGGCGGCGTGGTGCCCGAGGTGGCCAGCCGCGAGCATCTGTGCGGCCTTCCGCTGGCGGTGAGCGACGTGCTCGCCAACGCGGGGCTCACCCCCCAGGACATCGACTGGGTCGTAGCGTCCAACCGGCCGGGGCTCATCGGCGCGCTGGTCGTGGGCTTGGCCTACGGCAAGTCGCTGGCTTACTCATTGGGAAAGCCGTTTTCGGTGGTGAGCCACATCGAGGCCCACCTCTTCTCGCCATTGCTGGCGAAGGCCGAGGGAAAAACGCCGCCGCCGTTCCCGTGGATTGCGCTGGTAGTGAGCGGCGGGCACACCGAGCTATTTTTCGTAGAGGGTATCGGCAAATTCAAATGGCTAGGCGGCACGCTCGACGACGCCGCGGGCGAGGCCTTCGACAAAGTAGGTAAGGCGGCCGGGCTCGAGTATCCGGCGGGGCCCATCATCGACCAGCTTGCGGCGGCTCTTCCCGACGACCGGCGCGATCTGCACGCGTTTCCCCGCGCCCAGATTTCCGGTTTCAACTATTCGTTCTCGGGGTTGAAGACGGCCGTGGGCCTAGCACTTCAAAAGCACCAGCCACTCGCGGAAGAAAAACGCGCGGAGATTCTCAGTGCGGCCCAAGAGGCGATCGTCGACGCGCTCACGATCAAAGTGCGCCGCGCGCAGAAAGAGCTAGGGGGCCACGTGGTGGTTACCGGCGGTGTGGCCTGCAACTCGCGGCTGCGCGCTAAGCTGCCCCACGCCTACTTTCCGCCCGCCCGGCATTGCAGCTACAACGCGGCCATGGTTGCCGCACTCGCCGCGGCCCGCTTCGAAGCCGGCTGTTTGGAAGTCGCCCCGCTATCCGTTACGGCAGCGGCTAGGGAAGATTGGGAAACCTGGTCGAAAAACTGAGAATTGCTCCCACTTTCGTTGACACGCCCCTCCCCGCGCCATATCCCAAACCCAAAGAGTCCCCGTATACTTTATAAGGAGTGATCCATGACTCGACTGTTAATTGCTCTCGCATTGGTTTCCAGCCAGCTGTTCGCCGTCGAAGGCGAATCGAAGGCCCCCGCGCTCATCAAGAATCTGGGCGGCTGCTTCTCCGTTTCGTACCGCTTCGTGGAAGACGGCGCGCACGACTACGAGCTTCCGCATCCGAAGATGATGCCGGTGGTTTACGAGTGGATCACGGTGAAGGACAACGAAAAGGGCGCGCACGTTGTTCAGCATTACGGCGTGTACCAGGGCGACGAAGGTAAGTTCGCCACGATGTTGCACTTCCGCGAAGAGTGGACCAAAGACGGCGACAGCTGGACGCAAAACGTTTTGAGCCCGTCGGGCTCGCCGCGCTACAGCTGCACCTCTCCCGAGCGTAAAGGCCAAATCCGTTGCCAGTCGACGTTGGCCCCGAAACCCCAGCGCGATACCAAGCGCAAAGACTACGACAAGCTGGTTCGCACGACGATGATTCAGTCCACTCCGCTTGGCTGGGTACAGTCGGAGATGAACGACAAGGTGAAAAAAGACGGAACGCTGGTCGCTACCGAGCTCGGTTGGATCGAGTACAAAAAGCTCGCGGGCGAAAAAGCGAAAGTCTGCGACGACGCGAAAAAAGAGTATCCTCAGGATTAATGTCGCATCCGAAAAAAATCTTGGAGGCCTTGGGGGCCAATGCCCTCAAGGCCTTCAGCCAAAACTTTCTCACCTCTCCGCACTGGGCCGACAAGATGACCCAACCAGTGCTGACCGCCGACGTAAAGGCGATCTGGGAGATCGGTCCGGGCTTGGGCGCGCTCACCGAGAAACTCATCGCCGCCAATAAATGCCCGCTCAGGGTCTACGAAATCGATCGTAAGCTCGCCGCCAATCTGCGCGACGTGCATCCGACTTTAGATTTAGTCGAAGGCGATTTTTTAAAGACCGGCCCCGAGCAATTGCCGGCCGAGGTCGTGCCGCTGGGGCTCGTGTCGAACCTGCCGTACCACATCTCCTCCGCCGTACTGTTTCACCTGGTCGAGTGGGGAACCGATCTGAAAGTAGCGGTGCTCACTTTCCAGCGCGAGTTCGCGGAACGGCTGAAGGCGAAAGTGGGCGACGATTCCTACGCCGGCCTTTCCGTGTCGGCCCAATACCATTTTCATATGCAGAGCCTGGGCATCCTGCCCAAGGGCGCTTTTTATCCCGAGCCCAGCATCGACTCCGAAGCGCTCGTGCTCACCCCCAAGCCCATCGATCGGGAAACCGGCGCCCGGTTCCGGCAGCTCGTACGGCTGGCGTTCACCCGCCCGCGCCGCAAGCTCGGCGGCAACCTGCGCGAGGGATTTCAGGCGGTGTTTTTGGAGAAGGCCTACGAGATTTCCGGCATCGACCCCAACCGGCGGCCGGAAACGCTGTCGCTCGATGAGTTCGTGAAGCTGTTCGAGGCGCTTCCGGTTAAGGGCTGACCTTCGCAGAAGCCCCACGATTTCCAACACTTAATTTCCCGGTGGCGGCCTTTTTTGCGGCGTGTTAGTAAGCGCTAGGAAACACCCGGTGAAATTGCCCTTCAAACCCCTGATATTGCTGCTGTTGATGCCCCGTTTGGGTGTGGCGTCGCTGGACGGCTTTGCCTCCTTCGGTGAGCGGTTACACACCGCCAAACCTGAGTTCGGCGCGCGGCTCGAGCAGGCGGCCACGGCGCTCACGCCGCTCGACAATGTCCGCCTCGACCACCCGAAATACCGCACGCAAAACGGCGAGACCGCGCGGGGTGGCTACCAGCCGGCAAATCCGTCGTCCACTTTGTGGACCGTCGGGCTCACCTACCCCACGACTTTGTTCGCGTCGCGAGCCCCCCGCCGCGCGGCTTTGGGACTGCAAGCGAGCGGTCCGTTCGGCGAGCTGCGCAAGTTTCGCGCGTCGACGCCCTACGATTTTTTCACCCTCCGCGACACGCTTTCGGAATCTCAGTTTCGCGCCTCGCTCCTGGGGGCGGTCGAGCTTATCGAGCGCACTCTGGTTTTGCGGGCGGGGCTGCAGTTCTTCGTCACCTCGTCGGGCAACGCCGAAGCGGTCCTCATCGGCCAAAACCCCACCGCGCGCTTAGCCGCCGACGTGGGGCTAAACAGCGCGGCCCTTTTGGGGCTTAGCTGGCAGACCGATCGCGATACGGTCGCGGTTTCATTCCGTCAGGAAGTGGCGCCGCTCATCACACAAGGGTTTACGGGGCAGATTGCGATTGGCGGGATGCCGACGTTCGAGCAGCCGGTCATTTTCCGTACCACGCTCTATTTCGAGCCCCACCGGGTAGAGGCCTCGTACCGCCACGAGTTCGCCGACCTCTCGCTGAAGGTGGGGTTGGGTTACGAGGCGTGGTCGCGCTACCAGCCGGCTTTCATCAAAGCGGAAACGCGCGACGCGAACGGCGCCCCGTATGTCACGGAAATGCCGCAGGTCGAACTGCGCGACACGTGGAACCCGGAAGTCAGCCTTTCATCGAGCACCACCCTGCCCTTCACGTGGGGCTTAGGGTACCGTTACTCGCCTTCGCCTGTCGTGGACACGGCGGGGCCGGTCAACCTGCTCGACAGCAGCCTGCATCAACTGAGTGCGACCGCGGGAACGCGGCTCGATAGTGTGGGCATGCCTGGCTGGTTCGCGTCGCTCAAGGGTGACTACGGCTGGTGGAGCGAACGCAAGGTCACAAAAACGAACGACGACTTCATCGGCGCGCCGGGGTACACCATTCGCGGCCACCGTTACCGGGTCGGCACCGAAGTCCGAGTGGAGTTATGAGATGAGCACCGAGAAAAATACCAACCAGAAAAAGATCACCGCGGTAGACGTTCAAAACGCCAAGGGCCGCGACAAGCTAGTGGCGGTCACCTGCTACGACGCCACGTTCGCCAAGCTGCTCGACGCGGACTCGGACATCCTGCTCGTGGGCGACTCCCTGGGCATGGTGATTCAGGGCGGAGACGATACGTTGTCGGTCACGCTCGAAGAGGTCATCTACCATTCGAAGGCCGTGGCGCGCGGACGCAAACGGGCCCACCTCGTGGCGGACATGCCGTTTCTCACCTACCAGGTGGGTAACCGATCCGCGATTAAGAACGCCGGCCGGTTGCTCAGCGAAGGCCGCGCCGAAGCGGTAAAGATTGAAGGCGGCGTACCGAGCGCTAAGGCCATTCGCGCGATCGTCGACCAAGGAATTCCGGTGATGGGCCACGTGGGGCTTACTCCGCAAAGTGTGCACCGTATGGGCGGTTACAAGATTCAGGGCAAAACGCCGGCGGCGCGCAAAACGCTCATGCAAGACGCATTGGCGGTGCAGGATGCCGGGGCCTACTCCCTCGTGCTGGAAGGCATTCCCGCCGATCTGGCGGCCGAAATTACGGCCAAGCTCACCATCCCGACCATCGGCATCGGGGCCGGAAAAGAGTGCGACGGCCAAATTCTCGTTTGCTATGATTTGCTCGGCATGAACCCTGACTTTTCGCCGCGATTCGTGAAGAAGTTTTCCGAATTGCACCGCAATGTCGGTCAGGCCGTGGGGCAGTATTCGCGCGAAGTTCGCGAGGGTATTTTCCCCAGTAAGGAACACTCTTTTTAGTTATGCTCACGCTCAGCTCGCCCCAAGTCGTTCAAGAGACCGTACTTCGCTGGAAGAAGGAACAAAAAATCGCCTTCGTTCCCACCATGGGCGCGCTGCACTCGGGCCACCTCTCGCTCGTGAAAATGGCGAAGAAGTACGGCAACCGCGTGATCGTCAGCATCTTCGTCAACCCGCTGCAGTTCGGGCCGAAAGAAGATTATAAAAAGTACCCGCGGCCGATCGAAGAGGACACCGCCAAGCTCGAAGAAGCCGGCGCGGATCTCTTGTTCGTTCCCGAGGCGGACGACTTCTACCCTGCGGGTTTCAACAGCCGCGTGAATATTGGCGGGCTTACGGAATCACTTTGCGGGGCCTCGCGCCCGGGGCATTTCGAAGGGGTCGCCACCGTTTGCCTGAAGCTGTTCCAGATCACGCAGCCCGACTTCGCCATCTTCGGAGAAAAAGATTACCAGCAGCTACGCGTGCTGCAGCAGATGGCGTTCGACTTCAATCTGCCGCTCGCCATCGTGCCGCATCCGATCGTGCGCGAGGCCGACGGGCTGGCTTTGTCGTCGCGAAATCGCTTCTTGAGCGAAGAGGGCCGTCACCAGGCGCGCCTGATCCCCGAAGCGCTGCGTGAAGTGCAGGCGTGGGCCACTTCTCATCCCGAGACGTCGGTGGGCGAGCTTACCGAAAAGGTGAAGGATCATTGGGCCGGTGCGCCGATTCGTATCGATTACATTCAAATCGCCTCCGCCCGTGACTTAAAACCGTGTGGCCCTGACGTGCGGGTCGAGTCGATTCTCCACCCCCGAATCTTCGTGGCGGCATTCGTCGAGGAGACCCGCTTGATCGATAACGTGGACCTCTCCAGAAAAGGCGGAATGTGAAAACGTTCCGCAGTGCCTTTATCACCGGAGTGCTGATCGTTTTCCCGGTGATCGTCACCATCGAGATCTTCCGTTGGATCGTACACACTATCGAGCACACCGTACGCGCTACGCTGCCGACCGCACTATTGCCGTTCGACTTTCCGGGGCTGGGGCTAGTCACCGCGTTGGTGCTCATCATCGTCACCGGAGCTGCCGCGCAGAACTACCTGGGCCGCTGGATCATTGAAACTCTCGATACGTGGGTGAAGCGTACCCCGGTCGTGGGCGGACTCTACGGTGGGATCAAAAAGTTTTTGCAGACCCTGCTTGGCCAGGCAAAAGACGATCGCTTTCAGGGCGTTGTGCTCGTGCCCTTTCCGCGTACCGGCGTTTACTCGATTGGTTTCCGCACGGGCTCGCCCGACCCGAAGCTAAAGCTTCCCGCTCCGGAAAGTGCCGAAGATCGCTGGGTGAACATTTTCATCCCGTGTACGCCGAACCCGACGTCGGGCTTTTACATTTTGGCCAAAGAGTCGGAGCTACGACCGCTAACCATGTCGGTGCAGGAGGCCTTCCGCATCGTCATCTCGCTGGGGCTCGTTAGCAGCGAAGAGAAGAAACCGTGACGAAAGAGAATGCGGCCAAGAAAGCCGCCGCCGAAATTCAGGTCATTACGGACAACCGCAAGGCGCGGCACAACTACTTTCTCGAAGACCGTTTCGAAGCCGGCATGGTGCTGACCGGCACCGAGGTAAAAGCGCTGCGCGACGGCAAGGCGAATCTGCAAGACGCTTACGCCATGTTCACGCGCAACGAGCTGTTTCTGCTGAACGCCCACATCGCCATGTACGGCTTTGGTAACCGCGCCAATCACGAAACGCTGCGTACGCGTAAGCTGCTTTTGAACCGGCACGAGCTCGATAAGCTGCAGCAGAAGATGGACAATAAGGGGTACGTGCTCATTCCCACGAAGCTGTACTTCAAGAATGGCCGCGCGAAGTGCGAAGTGGCCCTCGCCAAAGGCAAGAAGCAGCACGACAAGCGCGACGACATCAAAAAGCGCGAATCAAACCGCGAGATGGACCGGCTTACGAAGACAATTCGGTAAGCCGCGGCAGCGACACGTTGCCGCCGCTGATGAGGCACACCACCTGGTGGTGCTTTGGTTTCACCTTGCCCGACAGTAAGGGGGCGATCGTAATCGCCGCTCCGGGCTCCACGATGAGTTTCTGTTCTTCGCTGGTAAATTTCAGCGCCCGGCGGATCTCGTCGTCGGTGACCAGTACCAGCTGATCCACGTGTTTGCCGACGATGACCTTGGTGTTGTCTCCCGGAGTGGCCGGCACGAGCGCGTCGGCAATGGTGCGGCCTTCCATAGTTTGGCCGAGCCAGCGGTTGGACTGCGGCAAGAGACCGATAATCTGGCAGTGTGGCCGTAGGGCCTTAATCGCGAGTGACGTCCCCGCGGCGAG
Organism: Bdellovibrionota bacterium; assembly: GCA_041736915.1. GTDB lineage: Bacteria > Bdellovibrionota > FAC87 > UBA2466 > UBA2466 > JBGSST01. Next base: position 1,477 of record JBGSST010000244.1, on the reverse strand, counting down.
TCCGCCGCCGCTAACCGGCACGAGAAGCGTAAAAACTTCCGGAAGCTGCGACAGAAGCTCGAGCCCAATCGTGCCGTCCCCCGCGATGGCCTCGGCCGAGTCGTACTGGTGCAGCCAGATCGAACCCGTCTCCCGCTGGATCTTCTTGATCATGTCGAGGCGGTCTTCGGGGCCATCTTCACTCAACACGATTTCGGCGCCTAGCTCCTTCGCGCGGTTCATCTTGAACGGCGAAGCGCTCTTCATCATCACGACCTTTACGGGCACGGAGAATTCGTTCGTGGCGTACGCCACCGCAATCGCGAAGTTCCCGGAAGAGCTCGCCACCACGCCAAACTTTCGGGCGGTGTCGAGGTGGGAGAGTAGCCCATTGTAAGCCGGCCGGGCCTTGAAGCTGCCGGTCAGCTGCTGGCTCTCCAGCTTGAGCCACACCCGGAAGGGTTTACCTAGCTGTGAGCTGAGCCCGCGCGAATAGACCAGCGGGGTCTCGTTGACGTAGGGGGCGATTCTTACCTGGGCCGCTTGGATGTCAATGAGTTCCACTGCACTACTGTGGCGCAAAACTCGCCGGCTGTGAAAACTTTTTATTCCGGGCCGGTTAACGTCGTCGAAGGCGGGGGTCTTCCACCCGCAGCAGGTCGATCTCTTCGCGGGTAATGTCTAAATGCGGTAGAAGCCGCCCTTGGGCACTCCGAGCCTCCGAGACGTAGGTGCCATCGAAAAGCAGCAGGCCGATTCCCCGGGGCTTTTCGAAGGGACGTCCGTGGCCCGGTAGGGAAAGCTTTTTGATCAGGTACGGGCCCATCGCGGAGGCGTTGTCCATGAGCTTATCTTGCTTGATGCGGGTGAGAACCTGGGCCGACTTTAACAAGGGCTCCGGCTGGCTGAAGATAGTGGTCCCAGTGCCGTAAGGACTCAGCGAGGAGGGAAAACGTTCGTCGGAGTCGTACTTGCGGTCCACGCGGGCGATCCCCGCGACGATCAGCCCTTTGCCGAAGGTGATGAGGTCGGGCTGAAAGCCACGGTAGTGCTCATAAGCAAAAAACTTTCCCGTGCGCCCTCCCCCCGTAAGAATTTCGTCCGCGACTAGGGGGACCTGGTGCTTGTCGCAAACCGCTCGCAGCCGCTTTAGGAACTCGGGCCGGTAGAAAAGAACGCCCGCGGCCCCTTGAATGGGTTCGAACAAGATGCCGCCAATAGGGCGATCCTTGGACGCGCGCGCTATTCTGACCTCGATGTCTTTCAGAACCCGGTCCTCAATCGGCTTGAGCCGCGCCACCTCCTTGGCGGGAGGTTTTTGGTAGATCGTGTGGGGAGATTCCAGAACGGGTTCCTTCGAGGGATAGTATTTATTGAAGTCAGCGGGATCTAAAGTTCCCCGAAAGGACATCTCATGAAGTTCGCCCGCACGCCCTTTTACGCCAACGTAATTTCCATGGAAGACCAACAACTCCACCTCACTGGCCTCGATATTTTT